>JAQWKT010000015.1 GCA_029247685.1 Crocinitomicaceae bacterium
TATGAGTTTGAATTAATTGCCTTTAAGCAAGATGTAAATAAAAATCTAAATGCTTTTAAACAATTTGCAGAAGACAAAATCTAAAACGAAAGCACAACACAGTCTAAACCAAATTGCATAACTTGGTTTAGCCAAACCGTTAACAAACACGTAGAATCAACTTCCATGAAATAAAGATAATTTTTAAAGATTTATAAAACCATTTATATGAAAAATAAGGCATTAAAAATCGGGGTTTTGTATGTTCTAATATCAGTCTCCGTCAGTATATTATTGTACCTTTTTATTTATAGCACAGAACTCAAGCGCGAAGAGATTCCCTTATCCAACTTTGGCAAATTGTTTTTGTCATTTTTTATAGGTTTAATAAGTGGGTGGATGATTATAGCTCCTATATGTAGAATTAAATTTGGTGAGGTACCGTTTTTGAGAAGTTTTGCGGCATTACCTGCAGCTATTTTTCCATTTACTTTAATATTTATAACTGTTCCAGGTAGTAGCTTAGGTTTATTGATTTTCCCTTTGGGTTTTCTTCAAGCTGCGTTTATGCTGTCGTATTTGGGCTGGCTGCATGGCCTTGAGTTTTTCGCCCTCTTCAAGCGATCAACGTACTCTAACCTTTTTCGTGAAAGAAAAGATAAATGAATTGACCGGAGAACAATGAAGTACAGTACTTTCGTATATCTTTAAAAGGGGTTAAACTCTTGTCTCCATTGTTGTTTTTGAATATAAAAACAGAAGAGAATCAAAGCAAAATTAAACTAATAAAATAATAACGTTTGCTAACAATGTATAAGCCCCATTAAAACGGATCTTATGCTTACGTTGGCGGTAATTAGAAAGAATGAATAAATCTGTAGACGATTACTTTTTAGAAGGTTGCGGACGTTGTCCATTAGGAGGAACGCCCGAATGTAAAGTTCATACTTGGAATTCAGAATTGGAATTGTTGAGAAAAATAGTCCTTGATTGTGGATTGACGGAAGAATTTAAGTGGGGTGCCCCTTGCTACACTTTTCAGAACAAAAATATTCTTATGGTGAGTGCTCTAAAAGAATATTGCTGTATAGGATTTTTCAAAGGTTCTTTGTTAGGTGACGATAAAAGCCTATTGGTTAAACAAGGGGTTAATTCACAGGCAGTAAGACTCTTTAAGTTTAAGACATTTGAAGAAATAGTTGAAATTGAAGCTGACATTAAAGCATACATTTTCGAAGCAGTTGAGGTGGAGAAGGCAGGATTAGAGGTTGTATTCAATAAGAACCCTGAACCTATTCCTTTAGAATTAGAATCGAAATTTGAGGAAGACCCGGTTTTGAAAGCCGCTTTTGAAGCGTTAACACCAGGGAGACAAAGAGGCTACATCATACATTTTTCTCAACCAAAACAGGAAAAGACAAGAGTGTCAAGAATAGAAAAGTGTACTCCAATGATTTTATCAGGAATTGGATTAAATGATAAGTATAAATCGATGAAGAAATAAAACTACCGCCAACAAAAGCTAAAAATCATAGCCCTAACCAACCAAACCGTTTCTACGCTTTTTAGCCGGGACGTTATCAAGTCAGCACAATAATCGGGTTCTAGATTATCTTTTCATGGTTTCCAATAACACTGAAAAATCTTCCAAAAAGTTTGAACTCTCACCATTGGAGGTCACTAAAACAAGTCCCAATCACTTTAAAATAAGGCGGTTGGGATTTTTGTTTCTCCACATGTTCCCCATAATTGTGTTTTTATTTGAAGATTGATTTATTTTTAATTGTCATCTCAGAAGACATTTCTTAAATTCGGCTAAATTCAATTTCAATGTCAGAACAACAAAAAATCAAAAGCATTAGCACTTATAGTAATACAAACTTTTCTGCTTGACAAGATAACCTGTTAAAAGAGTATCACACGCTTCACAGTAAACGAACTGTTTTAGAGGAAGTTGATCGTTATCCGTTTTATATTCTTTCAGTTGAGGGGTTCTTTCAGAATTGATTATTAAAAAATCCTCTTTAGATACAATAGGCTTGTGCTTTCCTTCAATTATCTCTTCGGGTAACATTTTACAGACAAGGATTCCGCAATAAAAAGGATTCTTAAAAATCTCATGCAAGCGCTTTTCATTTATCTTCATTCCTGCTGTATTCACCCTTCGCACTATTTCTACATTCGATTAGGTATTTAAGGAAATATAGTCTTATATCGGCTAATATAAACTATAGATTATAGCGAATTGTTAGGCTTAATATAACTAGATATATATCCTCAAACCAGCCGATAAGATCAACTCATGATAATTTCCTTGGTACAATTCTTGGCGATTAGCATTTTTTCTATAAATGTACTCAGGATACAATAACAATTTGAATCGGTTATTTATGGCAAAGTTAAAATTCAAGGCGCCAATAAATCTTGAATTCAATGATTGTGACAGATAGTTAGAAACATCAATTTGAGTAATTTGATCCAATCTTGTTTTAGAGTTTATGTCTAAGCTGTATTTCAAATCAAGGTCTAATCCAAACTTTCTCAGCTGCAATACATTCATTTTGTTTCCTACTGTCAAAGAAACAGATGTGATCTGAAACTGTGAATTGATATCAGTGAGCACATGCTTATTGCATAAATAGTCTGTGTCGTTGATTTCATCAATTGAAAGAATCTGCCCATTAATGTTTCGCGTTAACCAACCGTGATCATCATACAATGCACTATAGGTGAATTCGACATTTTTTATGTTGTAGTTAAATCCTATGATTGGTTTAACCCATCGGTTGAACTCATAGCCTACCTCCACATTTAAATTGTACCCGCTACTGTTGAAAGGACGCGTAGAAAGCGCACCCACAGTGAAAGTCTCATCCCACACATTCATTTTATAAATGCTATACCCAGCTTTGACTTCAATGAAGAATTTACCAGGCTCTTTCTTTTCAGGTGCCTTCATAATTTCATCCGGGTCATTGTTATTGGCCGGTGAATATTCCTCTACTAAGGTTGTAGTATCAAGATCATTTTCAATATCGGTAAACTCTTCATCCTGATTTGTCTTTGCCAAATCGATCGAGCTGGTTACGCTGTTGTCATCTCCTAAGTTATCCCCAGATGATATTTGATCATTGTCCTTGTTCGCGTCATCATTTCCCTTGGAAAGTACTGCGTCTCCAGAAGAATTAACATCACCTTGAGAAGCATCTATATCGGCATGAGGATCGGAATCCGGAGTGTTTCCGGATAGATTTGAATCAACTGAATTATTATGATTTGAACCTTCCTTTTCCTCAACTTGATTACCAGCAGCTAGTTCCTTTGTGACTGAAGTATTCATATCAGATGTATGCGAATTATTTCTAAACTCATTTTCTGAATGAATACCAACAGAAATATTCATGTTGGATTGTCTTGCCTCAAAATTTTCAGTTGAATTCAGCTTATTCGTTGAATTATCTGTGACAGTTGCACCATCCTCAACTTCCATATCCGTGTTAGCGTTTGGTTGATCATTCAAAATTTCACTGCTATTTATTTCTTCGTTGTGTTGAGAGACACTTTCATCAGAATTCATCCAGTTTCCCAAATACGCAGTGGTACCTATAGCACCGACAATAAGAATTAAAGAGCCTAAGCACCCATATAACCAGAAAAGTCCTCTTCTTTTCTTCTTTTCAGGAACGATCTCTTTTTCTATATTATTCCATATAAAAGCCGGGGTCTCTCTTTTACCATCTTTCAGACTTTTACCCACGATCTTATCAAAATTATCCATAGTAATACTGTTTAATTTTACTGTCTTGTTGTGTAAACAATATCTTCTTTAGCTGCGCTCGTGCTCTCACTAACTGAGAACGAGACGTACTTTCTTTAATATCCAACATTTCTGCAATCTCTCGGTGACTGTATTCTTCTACCAAAGCCAAGTTGATTACTGTTCTATAACCCTCTGGTAAATCTTGTATTGCAGAGAATAGTTTTTCTCTTAATAATTCCTGATCCTGTTCGTTTAAATCGACATCCGTTTCGTCTTCAATTGCAAAGTCTTTTTCACTGAGCATTTCTTGCTTCTTAGAGCGCGACCTTAAAAACTCAAGACATTTATTAACCATCAGTCTTCTCAACCATCCTTCGAATGACGAAGGCTCTTTTAGCGTTTCAATTTTTTGATAAGCTTGAATAAATCCTTCTTGCAGGACATCTTTCGCATCTGAATCGTCTCGAATATAACGCAAGCATACATAGAACATCTTATCAGAATAATGTTCGTAGATACGCTTAAAGGCGACACTGTCAGCCGCCTTTATGCACTCATATATGGCTTGTTCTAATGTAATAAGTAAATGATTTAAATAAGGACAGAACCTCTTAATGGACTATTACTAATTTACTTGAGCTAATGTAGTTGTCATCACTGATGATTTCCAGGTAATACAAACCATTTTCCAGTTTACTCGTTGCGAGTTCTATTTTATCTGAACTCCTTATTGTTTTGTCCAATTGAACTGTTTGTCCTTGATTGTTATAAAGTTTGATTTCGTAATAGTTTGAATAATTTCTTGTTCTATAGTTCATCAACACAAAGGTTATCGTAAGTTATCTCCCAGCCCACCAAAACAATAGTATTAATAAGTCCTTCAATGGTTACATGATAACATGGATCACCATTCGTGGCGTTTCCTAGTGAAGTGACATTATAAGTAATTCCTGCAGGGATAGTACTAAGAGCTGCACCATTTACCATGAATTCGTTTGGATCATTAATATCCCAAACATTTGATATATCAAATGAAACCCTCTTATTCGTATAACTCAAACCAGAAAAATCAAGCTCTAAATCAACATTATTAACTTGTAATAACTGTCCAGAAAAGTTAACATTTTGGTCTGCCCCGTAAGAATTTGGTGCCCCCCAATAAATGCTTCCATCTAAAGACGATATACCTTCATAATCTAGATGTTTGCATCTGAACGAAACGCCATTTGAATTGTAAAACGGTGTTCCATAATTTGATTGAGAACTAGGACAAACTGTATAAAAAGTTGTGTCCTCAAACTCTTCACAAAAAGGATTACTAGGAACAGGAGTGTAATCTTCAGTGCACATATTGTCTATTGCGAGCTCCCAACCCCCTAATTCTATTGCTGTAAAGTTTCCTGAAACAGCAATATGCTTACCATTTGTTAAATTTGTTACGTTCACAAATACTCCAGTGGGAGGTGTAGTATAACTCAATCCGTCAATCAAAAAAGTATAATCTCCTAAATCCAAGTTCGCATCAAATGATACAGTTTTAGAAACATTCGCATAATTACTATAATCAAATTTTACGGCTGCATCAGCAAATCTCAAGATCTCACCAGTGTAATTTGAGCACTCTGCTTGCCAGATTGCGTCTAATGGAATTACATCTACAGATCCGCTTCCGTGCATGTTCATTGAATAATCAACATACCTTCCAGTCATCTGAGTATACGCTTGATAGTAAAATACTGATCCGTATATGGCAGAAGTAAAGGACTGGTTGATTCCTGAAGAATCAAATTCATTGCATGTGCATGAAGGACATCCGGCCTGCGGTGTAGGCTCTGGAACAGGTTCTTTTTTACAAGATGTTAAAGCCGCTGTACCCAAAACGATTACTAGGTATAATTGTGAAATTCTCATTTTTATAAATTTATTTTCCCTATAGATGCATATATACCAAATGTGCTGCATGAAAAAATTAAATTTTTGATTTTTTTTCTGAGAGAGCCCAAAATGCGATTAATTTAGGTAGTATAAGAAAACGAAAAATAACTTTAATCAATATTAAAACGATTTAATATTGATTAGGATGCTTAGATTCTCAAATAAATATTTTCAACAAGTCATCAACAAAAAACTAAGCCTAACATGCCCTAAGCGTTATGCCTAAAAAGTTTGAACTACCTCCTGTCGAGGTCACTCTAGCGGAGAATTGGTTAAAATCAACTGGTTCTCCGCTTTTTATTTTTGCTAAATCCTTTGATAATAAAGGGATTGAAGAGAAAATAGAATTTACTCTTTTGGTTTGAACTTTGCCTTTTAACTTGTCGTAACCTATTCCGGATGGGAACACTAAACTTTGTATTTTCTTCTTTTGTAGACCTTTCTGAAAAGATTTTTGACGAAAACCTAGAATCAATTCCTTATGATTTTACAGAACTAAAACAATCAATTAAATATTTAAATACGAATAAAAAACCTGATGAGAAAAATGTTATCAGACCACTAAACTTCATTGGAGAGATATCATTTTCAAGAATTGTTTTTGATTTGAAACATGAAAAATCTATGTTCTTTTTGGAACAAAACTGTGGTCTAATGTGCAAAATTGGATGGCGTGTATTTGGAGTGAAAAAAGAAGGAACTTGGACTCTACATTCGGTTGAAGTAATGTACTTTTCATAAAAAACGACACCCCAACAGCACCTAAGCGGTATACCTAACTTTGTAGTTTTCTGAAAGGTTTGTCTGTTTGCTCGTAATATTTGCTGGCAGGTATTTATAAATGTAGTCTGCTGCATTCAGCCTTCTGTTATCAGTGCTTTGTGTCACCTATAAATAAAGTAGGTTAGCAAAGTATCGCAAATATTACTAAGTTTGGTAGAGCTAATGTTGGTATGTACACCGCTTAGCTAATCGTTATGAGTAATTGGTACAATTCTAAATTAATCCTTTGATAAATTCAAATGTCCAAAAGAAAAACATAATAAAAAATACAACTATGAAACATTTTATTACCATCTATTTGTCAATTCTTTTGTCAAGTATTTGCAATGCTCAGTGGACACAAAGCTTAGGTACAGAGTCCTTAAATATGCAATCATTAATAACTTTTGAAACCTATAACTTGGCTGGAGGAGCCACGGGTGCATATTCATCTATTGATGAAGCAGAAACCTATATTTCTTCGAACACGGGTAATGACCCAACTGGACCAACACGTGGGTTTGCGTTTGATGGAACTTACATTTATACGTGCACGAGTCAAGGGGTTTACAGAAGCTCCGACAACGGATCTACATGGATCCAAAAAAACTTAGGATTAACGAATTTACTAACCAGTGGAATAACTTATTCATCTCCGTATCTAATTGTAGTTGGTCCTTCAGGGGTCTTCAAATCCTTGGATAATGGAGATAATTGGACTGCTGCTGGACTCTCTGGTACAGATGTACGCTGTGTTACCTCAATAAATGACACACTTTTTGTCGGTACAAATGGATTTGGTATATATACAAGTGTTGATTGGGGAACAAATTGGACAACAATCAACAACGGACTTAGTAGTTCCTCTAATTTCAGAGCGATAGAAGCCAAGGGGTCAACTTTGTTCGCAGGTGGACAAGTAGGTACAGGTGTTTTCAGATCAATGGATTATGGCTTAAATTGGACGCTATTGAGTGGCGGACTACCTAATGGGTCTTATAGAGGTTTTGCCAGTAATGACAGCATAATTGTTGCAGGGTCTTTTGGTGCTGGAGTCTTTTACTCTGTTGACAATGGTGATACTTGGGTCGAAATTAATTCAGGGTTATTAGACCTAACAATTTTTGATTTGGAATTAAATGACAACTTTATTATTGCAGCTACAGACACTAAAGGTGTTTTTAGGTTCCCTCTTTCTAACATTGTATTATCTGTAAGTGATTTAATTTTTAACGATAGTGTAACCTGCTATCCAAACCCTGCAAATTCTACTGTTTGGATAAGCTCTGAAACGAACTTAGAAAATATCAGTTATAAGCTTATTGACATTAAAGGATCATTGATTTTATCTGGTAAAATAAACGGTAATAAACATGAAATTAATATTGATGCTTTGCTTAATGGAGTATATTTCATCCATTTTGATAATCCAGAACTTGCACCTTTCAAATTGATTAAAAAATAAAAAATCTATGAAAACAAAAATATTAATTATCGTATTTGCACTATTTAACCTTGCTTCCTATTCACAGGTTTCAACGGTAACGAATGCAATCACTGGCAGAACTTGGATGGACAGAAATTTAGGTGCCAGTCAGGTAGCTATATCTATTACAGATTCAGCATCTTATGGCTCTCTCTATCAATGGGGAAGATTAACCGATGGACACGAACTTAGTAATTCAAGCACAACAACAATTGTATCAACCTCAAACAACCCTGGTCATTCTGACTTTATTATTGGTTCAGATGATTGGATTACACCGTCAAATGATTTGCTTTGGCAAGGAGTAAATGGAATAAACAACCCATGTCCAAATGGTTTCCGTTTGCCTACAGAAGCAGAATGGGAAGCAGAGAGATTAAGTTGGACTTCTAATGATGCAGCTGGTGCTTTTGCTTCCGTTTTAAAATTACCCATCGCTGGTGCAAGAAGCAGAATGAATGGCGCAATTGGAAACGTTGGGACTTTTGTAGGATATAGAAGTAGTGATCTGAATGGCGTAGAGTCACGAAATCTAGGAATTAGTTTGAGTATTGCTATGATGGGAAATAGAGCACGAGCAGATGGTAATTGTGTTCGATGCATACAAGATAATTCACTTGGAATCAATGATGCTTCTGTGAACAATAAACTTAAAATATATCCAAACCCTTCGAATGGTTTTTTTACGGTAGCCTCAGAAAAACAGCTTAGCAATATTGAATTTGAATTAATAGATTTATTTGGTAGAAAATTGAAAACAGGGACACTAAATGGATTGAATTCAGTCATCGATATTAATGACCTACCAGATGGAATATACTTATTGAGATTGGAAAATTTCACTCTTCAAAAAATAATCAAGGGAAAATAAAACTCATAACAAAATGTATAAATCATTGGGCAGAAAGTGATTAAATAAAAGTTGGGTCATATAAATAAAGTAAGTGACAAACCGAAAGTGCGCTGCTTTTAATCGCCCAACGATTCATACACAAACCGTTATCAAGTCAACACAAAAATCGGATTCTAGACATGGGACATGGTTTCCAATATCAATGAAAAATCTTCCAAAAAGTTTGAACTCTCACCATTGGAGGTCATTTTTTGTTGAGGAAGTCATAACAAGCTAACTATTTATTATCTTGGTTAACATTATGAGATTACTATTTGTTTTCGTGTTTCTGTTGGGTTTGCTTTCTTGTGGAGAGGAGAAGAGTTCTTCTTCGAGTAGTTTAAATGTATCAAGCATTAATTCTGAAAGTAAAAAAGAAGACACAAAGACATTAAAAAAAGTTTTTTTAGAACCAGTTTTAGTTAACGATTCTAACTCCAATAATCAAGAAAAAAACAGTCTGAATTTAAAGCCGAAATATAAATTTCCAAATGAATTAAATAACTTAAAAAAAGAGACAATTAGTATTCTAGAAAAAACCTATAAAGATGAAGGTCAAGAAATTGAATACGGATATCATGGATATCATAATATGTTGAATTATAATCATGAATCTTTTCACCCAATTGGTTGGTCAAAAACTGGAGTATTTGCATTTTTAAATACTGGAGTTGGTGACGGTTGTGGCTGTCCCTATATTAGAATAAAAATCATTAACCCTAATAATAATAAAGCTATTTGGGAACATATGATAATAGATGGCGATGATGACCTTGAACAATTGTGGTCTGAAAACTATAAAATTATAAACGAAAAATTATCAAAATTTGATATAGAACAAGACTCCATTTTCGAATTCTCCAAATCTTTATCAATTCCTAAAAATTCATTAAAATTACATCGGATTGAAGAAGAAGTTGAAGAAGAAGCAACATCTTATGAATTACAAGAAAAAGGATCTGTTGGCATTATAAAAAACCCATTTAAAAAAGCAATGGCAGTAATCAATTACTATTATTGGGGAAATGAAGCGAGAGGAGAGTCTACTATAGAATATGATGTATATCTTATTAAAAAAAGGCAGTAGCCGAATACCTTATCTAACTATTTATTAATTATTTAAAGCAGAAAGAAATTTGGAAAAATAAATAGTTTAATTTTTTAATTTAAGATTAAACTTTACTAATCCGTATCCCTAGAAAGAGAATCAAATTTTGCTTTCATGGTTGGATTATTGTGCGTTAATTTTTTAATCGTTAAATCGTCAGCTTTATTGTTTGCTAATCGAAGATTGTTTTCTGAAGACAACAAAGCAGCTTTTGTTTTTTCAAGATGAGAAATGGTTTTATCTATTTCATCAATTGCTGTTTTAAATTTTCGGCTAGCCAAATCATAATTTCGTGCAAATCCATCTTTAAAACTGTTCATTTTTTCTTCAAAATGGCTAATGTCTACATTTTGATTTTTCATTAAAGCAAGTTCTGCTTTATATTTCATCGAATTAATCGCAGCATTACGTAATAGAGTGATAATCGGAATAAAAAATTGTGGACGAACCACATACATCTTGTTGTATCGATGCGAAACATCGACAATGCCAGTATTGTAAAGTTCGCTTTCTGACTCTAATAAAGAGACAAGAACAGCATATTCACAGTTTTTTTCTATTCGATCTTTATCTAATTCTTTAAAAAAGTCTTCATTTCTTTTTTTTGTAGCGGTTTGATCTCCTTCATTTTTCATTTCAAACATGATGGAAATCACTTCATTTCCATGATCATCGGTTTCTTTGTAGATAAAGTCTCCTTTACTACCAGAACTAGAGTTATTGTCTTTTTCAAAATACGCATTTTGAAAACCTGTAGCTCGAAGTTTATTAAATTCTGCTTCACAATGTTGTTCGAGCGTTTCTCCAATCATTTTGGTGGATAGTTTAAGTTTCATGTCTTTACGAAAAGCAATCTCCTCATCTTTCAGCTTAATCAGATCGTCTTTTTTTCTTAGCTCTAGTGTGTGTTTTTCTTGTAAAGATTTAGCAAGTAATTGTTTTTCATTTTCTTTACTTTTTAAATCGCTAAACAGAGAATCGCGTTGTTTTTCAATTTTTTTAATGGCTAATTCGATTTGTAATTTTTTTTCAGTTTCCGCATTCTGAATTTTTGCTTTCATTGAAGTTATTTCAGATTCTTTTGCACTTAATTGAGTCGTAAGTTGAAGTGCACTTTTTGCTTTTAATTGGGTGATTTCTTGTTCTTTTCTTGAAAGGTTATCTTGTAATTGATTTTTCAGATTGGCTTCGGCAAGTTTTACTGCATTGTTTTTTTCATTTTCAGCGATATTTAATCTTTTTTGCAATTCTTCTTCAAATTGATGATCTCGGACTTGTTTTAAGATATCTGCAAAACCTGCTTTATCTACTTTAAAAGCCTTTTTACAATTTGGACAGATAATGTCATTCATGGAATAGATGTTTGTAATATTTACGTATGAAGTCTTTTAATAATGAATGTTTTTTTGTTTTAAAAAAACCCATGTATCCCTGTAAATTTACTAAAGATTTACTGAAATTTCATCATTTAATTTGTCTTTATTTTATAAAAAAATACGTAGGCAACTATACGTATAATCCTCTATATCATATATTTATGATTTTATTTATTCGTTTATTGATAATTATTTTTTTAACTTATTATAAGAAATAATCAATAATTAATAAAAACACCATCACCATGAAAACGACAATTACTCTTCCAAAAAAACTATTTATCCCCTTCATTTTAATTTTCATTATTCCATTTGCATACACGCAAGAGGAGATCAAAAAAGTTACCTTACAACTTAAATCAACTGCTTACTATGGTTTTGGCCCATATTCTTGGAAAGAGATCACCGACAAGTATGACGATACGATGTACAAACTTTTAATTGATTTTCCAGGTAAAACAATTCCAGATAATAAAACATTGGTTTTTGATTTTGAAAAAAAACAATTAACCATTGATAACCAAAGCAAGTGGGGGAGTCTTGGAACAACCACTTCTTATTTCACTTCCTATTCCAAAGAAGGGGACATTATTAAAATTGATATAGAAAATGTAGATCATATTGCCTCTTTATGTGGGCAATTAACTAGAGTGGTGAGTTTTTATATTGACCTTAAAAACAAAAAGTTTTATGAGGTAAATAGAAATACCCATTCTCGAAATGTTGATTTATCGATTGCAGATGATTTTTCGATGCTTTATTAATTGATCCTTACATGAATACTTTAATAGGAACCGATACAATGGTATTCTCCCATCCTAAATGCATCTCAAAAGCCATTTTTTTGCCTTCAAAGGAAATGGAAAAAGCTTCTATTAATTCTTTAGAATTTTTCACTTTGGCCGAAACTCGAGCAATATCTTCTTTTTCATCATAGGAATATGCTCCCCATACATTTAGCGAAGAGTTCAAAATAATGGTCCATTCTTTAGATGATGGAATAGTAAATAGGCTATAAGTTCCTTTTTTGATGTTTTTTCCACCAATGTTGACATCTGAATAAAACGTTATTTCACAAGCTTCATTTGCACCAGTTCTCCAAACTTTATCCGAAGGGGCTAAATCTTTCATTTTCCTTCCTTTAAGCTGCGGCCTGCTGTACGAAATTTTCACAATTTTATTAGATTCCCTATGGCTTGCTGGATAGGTAGATACATCCATTGGGCTTTTGTCAAGTTTTGAGAATTCTTGCGCATTAAGATTGGTCTTAAAAAACAAGATGGAAATTAAAAGAATAGAGTAGGAGATATAGTTTTTCATAGAAATAAATTTATTGGTTTGCTAAAATAAGACTTATTGGGATTTGATTTGTTTTTTTTGAAATTAATCACAATCGGCATCAATCGGCAAGTACTTAAATTTATCAAGACTTCCAATGTAAGACCCTTTAATGGTGTCTCCCTCAATAGTACTAATCGCATATCTTATTTCTGGTATGAGCGAATTTATGTGGCAAATTTTTACTTGTGCATTTTGAATATTGGTAACCATGCCATATGGATCAGCTACCCATTCGCTTTCTAAAAGCGTATTTGGATGCCCTCCGCTGTTTCCAAAAATCATGTTTTTTTGAATAGAGATAACAAAATCATTTTCTGTGGCATTGGCATCGTAATTATAAACACCGTCCTCTAATGTACTTGAAGGAAACCAAATTTTCACGGAGGTACTTGGGTTAGTTAGGTAATTTAAACTACCACAACTACTTATTAAAGTATCGCCAATTTGTCCATCATTGATATAGATGTTAGCCGATGGAGTTGGAATATCACCCATATACATGGTATCCATAAGGTATCCCTTATTTGTGGAAATATATTGACCGTTGCTATTTTGATAATAACTATTGTTATAATCAAATTCAAATTCAAAAAGATAAGCATCTGGAGGAGTGTTTTTTTCTTTATTACAACTAGAAATAAAGACCATAAAAAACAAAGAAAAAAGGTAAATAAGATGTTTCAAGTACGAATTTTTAATTTCATCAAATCTAACAAAGTCGTATAAAATATAAAATACCAATTTGAGGGTATATTATTTTAGACAAATAGATTGTTTTTAACAAGGAGGTTATAGTAATATTTTTTTATACCTAAATCTAGCAACAGTTGTTTGATTACTTTAGCTTGTTATTTAATCATTATTAATTATCCATGCAAAACATAATCTCTGGGACTGGCCGATACATTCCCTCAATAGTTAAAGAAAATGAAGATTTCATGTCTTATGACTTTTACAACGAAAACCAGGAGAAAATTACTGTTTCTAATGAGGTTATCATTAGGAAGTTTCATGCCATAACAGGTATTGAGGAGAGAAGATACTTGAAAAGTAATTTAAGGAATAGCGATATAGCAACAATTGCTGCTCAAAAAGCAATTGAAGATGCGAAAATTAACCCAGAGGAATTAGACCAAATTATCTTGGCTCATAACTTCGGAGATGTTAGAGATGGCTATACACAATGTGATTTTTTACCTAGTATTGCTTCAAGAGTGAAGCATAATTTAAAAATAAAAAACAATAACTGTGTTGCCTATGACCTTGTTTTTGGATGTCCTGGATGGGTTCAAGGCGTTATTCAAGCAGATGCATTTATCATTGCTGGCGTTGCTAAAAAGTGCCTTGTTATTGGTTCGGAAACGCTATCTAGAGTTGTTGATCCTTTTGATAGAGATTCGATGATTTATTCAGATGGTGCTGGTGCATGTGTGTTAGAAGAAAATAAAACTGCTTCAAAAGGAATAATAAGCCATGCATCACAGACATTCTCTTTAACGGAGGCGCATTATCTTTTTTATGGACATTCTTATAATCCAAATGAACCTCAAAGCACAAATTACATTAAAATGCATGGTCGAAAAATTTATGAATTTGCTTTAAATAATGTTCCTTTAGCTATGAAAAAAGCAGTAGATAAAAGTGGTGTAGAAATAGAAAACATTAAAAAGGTTTTAATCCATCAGGCAAACGAAAAAATGGATGAAGCTATAATAAATAGATTTTATAAACTTTATAAAAAGCAAGCTCCAGAAGGAATAATGCCTATGAGCATTCATAAATTAGGAAATAGTTCAGTTGCTACCATACCAACACTTTTTGATTTAATACTTAAAAAAGAATTAGACAATCATCAAATAAACGATGGAGATGTTATTTTACTTGCATCGGTTGGAGCAGGAATGAATATAAATGCTATTGTATACCAATGTTAAGCCAAAACCCAAGCAATTTAAATTATTATTATCTTTCCATTTAACAATACAAGTGATTAACTTAAATATACTCCACAAGTATAACATTAATCGATATCACTCTGAAACAAATAAAATGCTAAAAAAAACTACTTTATCTCTTTTTTTATTTTTACTTATTTCCTTAAACATAAGTATTTCACAAACCTATCAACGTCAAATGGACTATGATGGAATTAATCGATCATTTGTCCTTCATATTCCAGCTAATTATAATGGAACAACATCTGTTCCTCTTCTTTTTGTTTTTCATGGTGGAGGTGGAGTAGCCAACCAATTTATGGCACAAACTACAGACATGCGACCTATTGCTGATACTGCTGGTTTTATTTTAGTATATCCACAAGCTGCAGTTGATCCAGCTGACGGGAGTAATTCTTGGCTGCACAAAAGCCCAACAACTCACAACGATATATTTTTCATAGAAACGCTTATAGATTCGCTGAGTAATGAATATCTGATAGATAATAACAGAGTTTATGCTTGCGGTTATTCAGAAGGAGGTATATTTTCCTATGAGTTAGGTTGTAGAATAAATAACAGAATCGCAGCATTTGCATCTGTTTCAGGTAGCATGTTGACGGATTCTTTTAGAAGTAGTTATTATAATTTACCTGTTTGTTCACCATCTCATCCTACAGCAGTTCTGTTAATTCCAGGTACTGCCGACTCTAGCCCTCATTCCAGTTATAGTGGCTTTGATCCATACTACATGTCGGTTGACGAGATAACAACTTATTGGTCAAGCTATAACAACACAAATCCAAATCCATCCGTTTTTCAAGTTTCAAATACCAATACCAATGACGGGAGTACAGTTGAAAGACGAATTTGGGAAAATGGAACTAACTGCGTTACTACACAAGAACTTAAGGTAATAGGTGGTGGGCATGATTGGCCTGGTAGCTTTGGGAACATGGATATTGATGCATCTTCTGAAATATGGAATTTTGTTTCCCAATACAACATGAATGGATTAATTTCTTGTTCGACTAACTCGATTTCAGAAATTCAAGAATCAATACAAATAAAGGCGTATCCAAACCCCGTTATTAATAATGAACTAAAAATTGAGTTAAACAACTATAATTTGTTAGAAATTAGATTTTTAGATGGAAGATTGGTATGGAGTAACTCCTCTTTGACTGCTTCAGATTCATATGCGATAAATACTTCCAATTGGAACGCAGGAATGTATCTTATTTATCAGAATAAGCAGCAAGTAAAAAAACTATTGGTAGTAAATAATTAAACAAGGCTTAGTAAGTAACCGGCAATAGCACTTAATACAACAATATATGCGCTATTGAGTTTTTTGAAAACAAAAACAGCAATTAAGCTAGCTATAGCAATAATGCTCATTCTCCAATCGCTTAGGGTTTCTTTTCCCATCTCGAAACAAACCACTAAAATAACAGCAACCGCAGCAATATTAACGGCATCCAAAAAACTTGCAATTGCTTTGTTTTTTCTCATTTTTGGAACAAGAGGATTCAAAATACCTACAAAAATAAAAGAGGGCAAGAATATTCCAATTGTTGCCACTAACGCTCCCCAAAATCCATGCAGTTGCCATCCAATAAATGTAGCAGTTGATAAAACAGGTCCTGGGGTAAACTGTCCAAATGCAACGGCATCGATTAACTCTTGTCTAGTTAATAAGTTGTTACTAACAAGCTCTGCATCTAAAAAAGCAAACAAAACATAGCCACTCCCATATAAAATAGCGCCAACTTTTAAAAAAATAAGGAAAACTTTAAGGCTTCCTACTTTTAAAGGAACGCTGGTAAGAAATGTTAGAGGCAAGTAGCTGTTAAGAGAATCTTTTCGGTGTTTAATCATAAATAAAAACAAACCTAAAAATCCACACAAAAAGAGCGCTGCTATTTCATTTAATCCTAAAAGGCAAGCAATTAAAGTGACTGCTCCAAGAAAACCTAACTCAAAGGATTTTAATGCCTTTTTTCCAAGCTTATAGGCAGCCATTATAATAATGGATATAACCGCGGGTTTTATTCCATATATAAATGGCTTTACATTTGGCAAATGACCATATTCCACATAAAGCCAGGCAAAGATTCCAGTGATGGCAACCGCAGGAAGTATAAAGCAAATACCCGCTACAAATAAACCTTTCCACCCTGCTCTTTCATAGCCGAAGTGCATGGTCATTTCCGTAGAGTTAGGACCAGGAATTAAATTAGTTGCCCCAATAAGATCTAAAAAATGTTGTTTACTTATCCATTTTCGTTTGCTAACAATTTCATCTTCCATCATCGCAATATGCGCAGCAGGGCCACCAAACGAAATGCTTCCTAATTTAGAAAACAGTTTAGCTATTTCTATTAATTTATTCTTAGTACTCATGTTAACAACAGCCTGATCCGGGTTCACAAGTTGAGGATGAAGAATTAAGACTCGACAATGAAATATTTTCTTTTTCTTGTTGAGGAATTCCACACTTGTCTTTATCAAGACAATCGGTTAGCTTATTTAGTAGAATAAAAACATTTCCATTAAAAAAAAGCGAGTATTTTCCGATAGTATCAGACTGATATTCTACTTCTATTTCATAATCATTAAGATGTAGTTTTGTCTCCGATAACTCAATGACTTCCATTGTTTTTTTTGGACTTAGTCGATGATCAAAATCGTTTGCATGCCATAACTGCATGTTAATAAAATTTTCTTTTCTAGTTTGCCCTCCACAATCAATAAATCTTTTTTTAACCTCTCCAATTTCGGTAATGTGAAAATGAGGATCAACTTGATTGCCATTTTCAAGATAAAATGACAAGGATTCAAGTGAATATAAAATGTCTTTAAACTCTGATAATTTCATGATATACTAATTAAATTTCACCAGCCATTGCTTCACTAACATTTATTATATGATCTCCGATTTTTTCACAGGATGAAAATAAATCATTGTACATAATTCCTGCTTTAAATTCATATTCGCCTTTTTCCGCATTTTTTAAATAAGACTTTCTCAATTGATTTCTTAATTGGTTGATTTCTCTTTCTGCTTTTTTAGCAGAATCAATATTTACATGTCCAAATTCGGAGTTTAAGTTGCCTATCATTATCTCAAATGCATTATCTAAAATGTCTAACATGTTATTTATATTATCTCTTTGTTCTGGAAGAAAAAATATCTTTTTTTCTTCTTTTCTTTCAATTGTTTTAGACATTTGATAATAGATGTCACCAATTCTTTCAAGATCATTAGTTATGCTTAGCATGCTACGAATATGAGAAGAGGAAATTTGACTTATTTCTTGCGTAGAGACTTTATCCAAATAATTTGCAACTTCCACTTCAACACGATCGGTTATTTCTTCATATTTGATGATTTTATTATACATCTTATTTCTTGTTTTTTTATTTTGATCATTTATTAGGATTCTAACAAAACCATTCATTCTACTGGTAACGGAACCAAATTTAGCAACCTCTTTATTGGCTTCTAGTATTGAAACTTCAGGAAAGCTTATTCCGCCAGCTCCTGTAATGTAATCCAGTTTAAATTCTTCATCAGAATCTCCTTTGGATTTAACTGTTCTTTCAACAAGTCTAACCATATGAGGAACAAAACCAACTAATACCAAAACATTTATACAATTAAAAAGAGTGTGGAATAATGCAATTCCCTCATTTGCCATTCCAGGATCATTTGGGTTAAATACCATGTTATGGCTATTAGACACAATCCAGCCAATTCCATCAAGAAATAAAGGAATAACCAATAGCATCCAAGTAACACCTATTATATTAAACATGGAGTTAAATCTAGCAGCTCTTTTTGCATGAACATTTCCAATCATTGAGGCCAAGTCTGCAGTTATAGTCGTGCCTATATTTTCACCAAGAACCATAGCACAGGCAACTTCAAAAGGAATAATCCCTTTAGCTACCATTGTCATTGTTATTGCCATAGCTGCACTAGAAGATTGAATTACTACAGTAACTAGAGTACCAAGAGCAACAAACATTAAATTACTAAAGAATGGAATGTCCTTATAATTAATAAAGAATTGAACAAATGGAGAATCATTATCCAAATCAGGCACCGCATCTTTTAAAAACTGCAAACCAATAAATAATATAGCAAAACCAATAATAGCATTTGCTAAATCTTTTGATCTTCTAAAAGTGAAAAATAAAAGAGGTGCACCAAAAGCGATTAAAACTAATGCATAACTAGAGATGCTTACTTTGAAACCAAGCATTAATACCAACCATGCGGTTATAGTTGTACCTATATTAGCTCCCATCATTACCCCAGCAGATTGTCTTAAGTTTATTAGCCCTGCATTTACCAAACTAACTGTCATTACTGTGGTTACCGAAGAAGATTGAACAATTGAAGTTGAGCTAAATCCTGTCAGGATTCCTTTAAATCTATTGGACGTTATAGACCCAAGCATTTTCTTTAATTTTTCCCCAGCAGTTCGCTGCATTCCATCACTCATTATTTTCATTCCAAAAATAAAAAGACCTAGGGAGCCAATTAAGATAAGCATCTTCATTACGCCCCATCCTCTTTCTGTTTTAGCTTTTACTTTTTTAGACCAAATAACATCTGTTTTAGAAGTGATTTTATTTGTATCATTCTTATCTATAAGTCCAATATACACCTCATACTTTTCAGCTCCTTGTAAATTTTTTATTTCAAAACTTGTTTCTTTAAGGTCTATCATTTTTGTATACTTCCATTCACTCCCCTCAAAGCCTTTCTTAGCTCGTTTTGATCCAATTTTAGTGTTATACTTGATGATTATTTTTTTATCTTTAACTTCATCTAATAAATCGTAATCTAAACTCCATGTAAGTTTTAGTGCCTCTGGTTTAGAATGAGATTTAAGATTGTTAAAAATATCTTTATCGATTTTTTTCTTTGCTTTTTTTTCAGCTATTGGATTATTATTATTTTCCTTAATAATAGCATTGCTTTGTGACCAATTGTTTATAGCAAGTGAAAAAGCAAAAACGATAAATAATATTCTTTTCATAATCGTAGTGTATTTTTTACAAATCTAATTATCAAATCTTTTGATATTTAACTTAAATGAAATGTTAACATAGAGTTAACATGATTTTGAGTTTAAACAATTGAAAACAAGTAGGTTATATATTTGTTTTTAGTGGGGAAAAAAATATTTCTTTAATATTAACTTATGGTTAAGTTTTTAAAATAGAGTTTAGTATGTAAGTAATTATTATTCCTTTGCGTCAGATATTAAAAATTAAGTTTACATGAAAAAAATAATACCTATAGTTTTTATTTGCTTTATCACTTTTTGTTATTCTCAAGATTTCACAAAAAACCCATTTGGAAAAGGAATTATTAATGTAATGTCTAGCGATTCTTCATGGTCAACAAAAGTTGCTTTTCGGTTTCAGAGTCGTTATGATGGAGAATTTAATTTTTCGGATAGTAGTTTTTCAAATCGCGCATATGTCAGACGTGCAAGGATAAAAGGTCATGGGTTTGCGTTTAGCCCAAAAATTCAATATAAGTTTGAATATGATGTAGCAAATGGACAAGTTTTAGATGCCGTTCTTAAGTGGAATTTTGCTGGAAATTGGAGTATTTGGTTTGGACAAACAAAATTACCTGGAAATATTGAAAGAGTGTTTTCTTCTCAAAAATTACAACTCGTTTATCGTTCATTACTAAATAAATACTTTACACTTGACCGTGATGCTGGTTTTCAGTTAAGACACAAATTACATTTAGGAAAGACATTTTTAGTGCGTACAAAATTTGCTGTTTCTCAAGGAGAAGGGCTTAACAGAAAAGCAATGTCTTCAGGAAATGGATATACTGGTAGGGTTGAGTTACTTCCATTTGGAGATTTCACAAAAAAAGGAGACTACTTTGCTTCCGACCTAAAACGAGAAGATACTCCTAAGCTTATGCTAAGTGTTACTTATGATTTCAACGATAATGCTGTTCGCCAAGGTGGGCAAATGGGAGATGATATAATGGGTTCAACAAGAGATCTACAAAGCATTCAAGCGGATGCACATTTCAAATATAAAGGACTGTCTTTTTTTGGTGAATATGCAAACAGAGTATCAACAGACGGTGGACCTATAAACGATTTAAATGAAGCTTACCATACAGGTTCTGCGATAAATCTTCAAACAGGTTATTTATTCAAAAATAATTGGGAACTTGCAGGAAGATATACGCAGGTTAATTTTGAAGAGGCTACAGGTCTTGATAACTTCACCCAATACACTTTTGGTTTTTCAAAATATGTTGTTGGGCATAATCTAAAAATTCAAGGGGATTTCGGTATCACTCAAGAAGAAAACAACGAGGATCTAATCTTCATTAGACTTCAAACGGAATTTAATTTTTAATAAAAATTAGAACAACATGTAAAAGGGAGATATTTCTCCCTTTTATTTATCAAAAAAAATTAATGTTCTTTTTAATTAATACTTTTGCCCGCTTTGATGCCTTTTATAGTATAATATGAAGAAATATTTTAATCTATTTGATTTAAAACAAAAAGTAAATTATAAATCTGAAGTTCTATCCGGTTTAACGGTTGCGATGGCACTAATTCCTGAAGCAGTTGCTTTTGCATTAATTGCAGGACTTTCCCCATTAACTGGTTTATATGCCGCATTTATCATGGGAATTGTTACTGCAATATTTGGAGGGAGGCCTGGAATGATTTCAGGGGCAACTGGTGCGATCGCAGTTGTTTTCTTTGGCTTAGTAACTACTTTAAAACAACTTAATCCGTCCATTACTACAGATGAAATAACACAATATATATTTGCGACAGTCATTTTAGCTGGTATCATTCAGATAATCGCTGGAGTTTTGAAACTCGGTAAATTTATGCGGCTTGTTCCTCAACCTGTAATTTTTGGCTTTGTTAATGGACTTGCTGTGGTTATATTTATGTCACAACTTGGACAGTTTACCACCGATAGCACTAATCCAGATGCTCCTTGGATGCAAGGAAACGACTTGCTTTTATTTGGAGGATTAGTTCTTTTGGCAATGTTAATTATCTGGGGGCTACCTAAAATCACAAAAGTTATACCAGCTGCACTTACTGCTATATTGGTGATTTTTGCTTTGGTTTATTTTTTAGATATTTCTACCACAACCGTAGGAGACATTGCTTCTATTGAAGGCGGTTTCCCTCCATTAAGTATACCCAACTTGCCATTAAATTGGGAAACTTTTAAATTAATTCTTCCTTATTCAGCAATTGTTGCAGGAGTTGGTTTAATTGAAAGTCTATTAACCTTAAATATTATTGATGAAATAACCCAAACTAGAGGGAGAGGAAATAAAGAAGCTGTTGCGCAAGGAACTGCAAATATTTTATCTGGATTTTTATCTGGAATGGGTGGTTGTGCAATGATTGGACAAAGTTTAATTAATATTTCTTCAGGAGCTCGTGCAAGATTGTCCGGAATAGTAGCGGCAATAATGTTGTTGGTGTTTATTATGTTTGGCTCTAGTTTAATCGAAAAATTACCAATGGCTGCATTAACCGGATTAATGATCATGGTAGCTATAGGAACTTTTGAATGGGCAAGTTTTAGAACGTTTAACCGAATGCCAAAATCTGATGTTTTTGTAATGGTGGCCGTAACGATTATTACGGTATTGCTTCACAATCTAGCTTTAGCAGTATTATTAGGGGTTATCATCTCTGCTTTGGTTTTCTCATGGGACAATGCGAAACGAATTAGAGCTCGTAAACATATCGACGAAAATGGTGTTAAACATTATGAAATATATGGCCCATTGTTTTTTGGTTCTATTGGAGTATTTAATGAAAAATTTGATGTTAAAAATGACCCAAAAGAAGTAATTATTGATTTTGCAGAAAGTAGAGTAGTGGATATGTCTGCAATTGAAGCGCTTAATAAAGTCACCGAAAGATATAAAAAAGCTGGTAAAAAAGTAGTACTTAAACACTTAAGTAAAGATTGTTCAAGATTATTAAAAAATGCAGAGAAGATTATAGACATTAATGTATTAGAAGATCCAACTTATAAACTTATTTCGGATAAGCTATCTTAATTTTTTTTACTAACTTAATGGTGTCAATGAATCATTCATAACTATGAAAAGAACCATTAAGTGTTTTCAAGACTTCACGAGTATTCAACAGAACCAAATTTATAAGCTATTTGAAAGTGGTGAATTAGAAAGAGTTCGATTTCCTTTTCAAAATGATATTGCGGATGGCGTTATTTTTAATCAAGAAGAAATAATGTATTTAATCCCTTTAAAAGGGATTAAATTATCTAAACATAAAATTACGCCTGAGGAAATAAAGATGCCAAAAATTTCTGTTGAGTATCAACATAAAGGAGAAACGGAATAATCGTTTTTACTTAATTTAAGATTAATGCATTTTTAATGCAATATATACCCCTTTGCTTTTTGTTCTTGAAATACATTTTTTACTTTTATAAAAAATTAACCCATGAAAAACCAAACTATTTTAAGATTAAAATTCATTTTATTCTTTGTCTTTTTATTCTCCATTTCTATTTTAAATTCTCAAACGGTATATCCAGGCTATCTGGATGGACATATATGGCTTAAATTAAAAAACTCAGCACCTATATCTTTATCGATTGATCTTGAAGGAAATAGTCAAACAAACAATCAAGATTTAAATGTAAAAAATTATTCTTTTTTAAGGAATGCTTTAAAAGATATAGAAGTTGTAAATTTCTCAAGACCCTATTTTATGGTCAAAGAAGAAAAGATAAAAAACGTATATCGTTTAGAAATAGCTGATTTTAACAAGATCGACCTAATTATAGATCAGCTAAATAAGCTTTCGGATATTGAATATGCCGAGAAAATACCACTTCTTAAAAAGTCATTAACTCCTAATGACCCTAGTTACAATAGTTCTAACGCTTGGGGTTTATATCAAATTCAAGCATCTACAGCATGGGATGTTTCTGTTGGTAATTCAAATGTTATAGTTGCTATTGTTGATGATGCAGTTGAAATAACGCATTCGGATTTAAGCGCTGCTATTTGGACAAATCCTGGTGAAATTCCTAACAATGGAATTGATGACGATAACAATGGTTATATTGATGATGTAAATGGATTTGATGTTGCTGATGACGATAATGATCCAAATCCAGATACTCCAATTAGTAGTTATGATCATGGTACTCATGTTGCCGGAATTGCTGGAGCTACAACTAATAATAGTACAGGTATTGCATCTATTGGTTTTGGCGTTTCTTTATTGCCTGTAAAAGCAACAAATTCAGCGACTGCTGTAACTCATGGATATGATGGAGTTATTTATGCTGTTAATGCTGGAGCTCATGTAATAAATATGTCTTGGGGAGGTTCTAATTCATCAACTACTGGACAAAATATTATTGATTGGGCATATAATCAAAACATTGTATTGGTTGGTGCTGCAGGAAATGACGATGTTAGCACACAACATTATCCAGCAGCTTATTCCAATGTTATTGCAGTTGCTTCTACTACTGTTGGAGATGCAAAATCGGGTTTTTCAAATTATGGATCTTGGATCGATATTTCTGCTCCTGGAAGTGCTATTTATAGCACTATACCTGGAAATGGATACGCTACTAAACAAGGTACATCTATGGCTTCTCCAATGGTTGCTGGTTTGTGTGGGCTTATGTTATCCTTAAATCCAACTCTTCCTCCATCAAACATTAAATCATGCTTATTGAATTCAGCCGATGATTTAGATGCTGCAAACCCTTCTTATATTGGACAACTAGGTGCTGGTAGAATAAATGCATTAGCAGCAATGAACTGTATATCTGCAACATTAAGTCTTGCGCCCACCGCTAACTTCTCATCAAATACACAAAATATTTTAGAAGGACAATCCGTTACTTATACCGATTTATCAACTTATAATCCTCAAACCTGGTCTTGGACTTTTCCAGGTGGAACTCCTGCATCTTTTATAGGACAAGTTCCACCATCTATTACCTACAATACTGCCGGAACATATAACGTCACTTTAATGGTGACAAACTCAAATGGAACAGACACGGAGGTAAAATCATCGCATATTGTTGTTAATTCTTTAACAGGCTGCGATACGGTTTCCAACACGATTCCCAACGACCAAATAATTACTTGGACATGGGGAGCTCCAAATGGCTATATAGGTGGGCATAATTTTATAAAAGTTAAAAGTATCGCCGATAAATATTCAGGTCTAGGACCTACATACATTATGGGTGCATCTTTTTACTTTACGAAAGGCGAAACCACCGATCCAAACTCCAAAATAACGATTACCGTTTGGGAAGACAACGCTGGAGAACCAGGAACAGCTGTTTACACAGAAGATGTTCTTATTCAAGAGATTGTGGATAATATCAATGGGGCAGGGGTAGGCTTTTTCTATCCTACTAATGTGAATTTTGATTCTCCTGTTATAGTTTCTACAAATGACTTTTATATCGGTTATCAAATGACTTATTCCTCAGGAGACACCGTAAGTTGTGCGCTTACCGAAAATTTAAATACAAGCCCAACACGACCAAATACGGTATGGTATTACGTTGATCCAAATGATGACCCTCTTAATACAGGAGGAGGTTGGATAAATATTGAAAATTTATCTTCTGGTAGTCAATGGTCACCTCATATTTATCCACGAATCACTCAAACTGCACCAACTGCTGTAATTACTTCTAATTCTCCAATTTGTGAAGGAGAGTTTATTTCATTAGATGGTTCTACTTCTCCAAATGCAATTAATTGGGATTGGATAATTAATGGCACCAATAATCCAAATCAAAATGGAGCTAATCCATCGGCAATTATGCCTTCATCAGGATCCTATACAAGCTACCTCATTGCTTATAACTCATGTGGTTTCTATCATGTTGATTCTATTGTCGTCGATGTTAATCCATCTCCAAATATAAATATTACTGCATCAGCAGATACTATTTGCCCGAGCAATACTTCAAATTTAACTGCTTCAGGAGCTTCTACCTATGCATGGTCTCCTTCTGCGTCACTTAATAATGCGGCTATCCCAAATCCAGTTGCTTCTCCAACAAATAGCACCACCTATACCGTTGTTGGTTCTTCTGCCTTAGGTTGTACAAATGATGCAAGTATTAGTATTGTCGTAGATAACACTTCTCCTGTAGCTTCCTTTATAGCAGATAATGATACGATATGCGAAGGCGATGTATTAAACTTAAATGGTGCCATATCATCAAATACAAGTACTTATAGTTGGACTTTCAATGGAGCAAACCCAACAAGCTCTGGTTCTTCAAGCCCATCGATTACTTATCCTTCTTCTGGAACTTTTACGTTTGATTTAATTGTTTCAAACACTTGTTCTCAAACAGATATCGCTAGTGGACAAGTTATTGTTTTGCCAACAAGTGCATCTGTTTGTACTCCTTCCTCTTCAATAGTCGATTTATCTAATCAAACCAATATTATTACTTATATGGATTTGGATAGAAATACTCTTCATGTTATATATAATAATACCGATACAAAAAATGTAGATGTTGATATCATGAACACAGCAGGGCAATTAATTTATAATGAAATTAAGTTAAATCTTCACAAAGGAGAATTATTTACAATTGATATTTCAAACTTAAGCAATGGAATGTATTTCTTAAATATCAATCAACAAATTGATAAAGAGTCTATTAAGTTTATCAAATAGTTTTATTTATGAAAAGACTCTGTTATTTATATTTAATATTTTCTTTTTCTCTAGCATTTACTCAAGAAACTTATCTTCATTGTGGAAGATTGATTGATTCTAAAAGCGGAAAAGTTTTGAGTCAAATGACAATTGTTGTCGATTCGAATCAAATTGTAAAAGTGTCAAAAGGATACATAGAAGCAAATCCTTCGTCTAAAACAATTGATCTAAAATCAAAAACAGTAATGCCTGGTCTAATAGACATGCACGTTCATATTGAAGGTGAATCCAATCCGCATTCATACATTGAGCCTTTCACTCTTAATGAAGCAGACATAGCATTTAGAGCAGTTAATTATGCAAAAACGACACTTTTAGCTGGATTTACAACTATTAGAGATCTTGGGGGAACTGGAGTTAACACTTCCATAAGAAAAGCTATTGACAAAGGTATTGTTGATGGTCCTAGAGTCTATTCTGCAGGAAAATCTATAGCAACAACAGGTGGACACGCAGATCCAACCAATGGATGGAAACAGGATCTAATGGGAGACCCAGGACCAGATCAAGGTGTTATCAATAGCATTGGAGAAGCAAGAAAAGCAGTTAGACAACGCTACAAAAACGGTGCAGATGTTATTAAAATTACTGCAACTGGAGGGGTTTTAAGTGTCGCTAAAAGTAGTTCCAATCCACAATTTACAATAGAAGAAATAAAAGCTATTTGCTCAACTGCAAATGATTACGGAATGCATGTAGCAGCTCATGCTCATGGAGATGAGGGAATGAGAAGAGCAATAATTGGAGGCGTTAAAACTATTGAGCATGGAACAATGATGAGTGAAGCAACCATGGAGCTAATGATTAAAAAAAATGTTTATTTGGTTCCAACAATAACAGCAGGTAAAGCAGTTAGTGAAAATGCATTAATTCCAAATTATTACCCAGAAATTGTTGTTCCTAAAGCTTTAGAAGTTGGACCGAAAATTCAAAGTACTTTTGGCAAAGCATATAAAAAAGGAGTTAAAATTGCTTTTGGAACAGATGCAGGTGTATTTACACATGGGCTTAACAATAAAGAATTTGAGTACATGGTTGAAGCTGGCATGCCAGCTATGGAGGCGATTCAATCTGCTACAATCACCAATGCCAATATACTTGAAAATAATAAAATTGGACATATAAAGGTTGGTAATTTTGCAGATATAATTGCTGTGGATGGTAATCCTTTAAAAGACATTAAAGTCATGAGCAAAGTGTCGTTTGTCATGAAAAATGGAGTGATCTATAAAAAATAATTCGATTTAAAACTACAGTTTTTGATACGTTTTTAGATTTGAAATGCCCCAATTATCAATTTCTTTTTTTGACCATAATTCTGGAAAGAAAATACGTTTCTGATACCTAGGGTGCATATATTTCCTCCAGTCGCTACCACCGGTTGCTTCGGCATCTTTTTTTCCACTTAAAAGATACTTCCCAGCTGCATGATAATGCTCCATCACCCATTTGACATTAACGGTATGGTCGTAGTGCCGCATGGCATTTCTTAAAGGAATATCTTCTTGGTCTTTAGGTGGCAATGATTTAAATTTAGACCATAAGTTATTCGTGTTATATGTTTTCATAAACACGATAAAATCATCCATATATCTTTCTTCAAAAAGGGTAATTAAGGTGGATTTTTTGCCTGTTTTATGATCTTTCCCAGCTGCTTGCCAATAAAGATGCTCATAGGCATGACTAAATGGAGTATCGCGATCAATTGTTTCTCTAAATCTAAAATCTATGAGGTGAATTAATTCGGTAGATGCAAATTCAATTTTTCTATATTGGGCACTTTGAAATCCGCTAGCAGGAGTTAGGGTATCTCTAAACTTCATATACTGCTGAACATCCATCCCATCTTTCATGATTTTAAAGGAAGAAGAAAGCATGTCAAAATAACGACTAATTCGGTATAACCTATCTGCAAAAAACTTGGTAGATAAATCTTCTTTAAACGCAACTTGCTCTATTTCCCATAAGATCATTTTAAAAAGCAACTCATTAATTTGATGATACATGATAAAAACCATTTCATCGGGCAAATTGGATCGTTGAATTTGAAGGTTTAAAAGAGCATCTGTTTGAATGTAATCCCAATAAGTAATGGGTCTAGAATGAAGAAGTCCACTTAAATGCGTATTGGCATCTTGACCAATAGCTTCGTATTTTTTAGTGATACCCTCCAATAGATCTTCTTGATTCATCTTAAACTTTTTTTTAAATATATTTATTTTAAACTTAATTCATAACCGATTTTATGTAATGAATTTAAAATAATTAAACTTTTATCCTCAATATTTTGATTTGCCCGAACTTTAATAATTCTATTTTCTTTATTTATTAGTATCGAATTTAGAAAATCGATTTTATTAAGTCGATTTTCTATGACACCATAATTAATATTTAATTTTGGTTTTGTTATTTCAAAAGTTAAGGTTTCCAATATCTTAAATTATCTTGTTAAACTCTTTTTTAATGACTTCATTTATTTGTTCGCTTTCAAATAAACTTTTGACATCATGCACCTTCATAAACTCTTTTATTCTTTTGTCTTGTTTTTTGCCATTTTTATAGGCTTCAGAATACCTTGTATGAGAAAAAGAAACTTGTGAGTATAAAGGAGTGTATAAGTCAGGGAATAGCGATTGAATTCGTAATTCCAATTTTTTTTGCAATAAAAATTGAGGGTCTGCAACATGATCTCTCATTACGTAATAATTATCTAATGACAAATCTTGTAATGCATCCCCATCGGGTTTTCTGTTAATCTCGTATTCTTTGAAAATAGCTGGCCAATTATCTCCATGTTTATCCATTAATTCAGATAAAACGGTGCAATCTTCAAAACCAGAATTCATGCCTTGTCCATAAAATGGGACGGTTGCATGAGCAGCATCCCCCATTAAAGCTACTTTGTCTTTTGTCCAAGGGTAACATCGAATAATTGATAAAGAAGAAAGTGGGTGATTTTCCCAGATTTCACTAATATTTGGAACTAAATCATAAAAATCTGGAAATATTTTTCTAAAAAATTCAGTGACTTTTTCTTTAGAGTTTAATTTATCAAATGAATACTGGTGATTTTCGTGAGGCATGAATAGTGTGCAAGTAAAAGATCCACCTTCGTTTGGAAGAGCAATCATCATAAACCTTCCTCTTGGCCATATATGTAATGCACTTTTATCTAATTTATAAGAAGAATCATCATTGGCGGGCAATAAAATCTCTCGATAACCATCATCAATGTACATTTGATTGAAGTTAAATCGATCATTTTTTTGTAAAGTGTTATATCTCACTGCAGAAAAAGCACCATCTGCAGCAAATATCACATCAGATTTAATTTCTTTTGCTTCTCCTGTTAAAGAATCTATGAAATAGACAATTCCGTTTACTGTGTCAACATTGGTGCATTTAGAATTAAATAAAATTGATGCATTTCCATGATTCTCAGCAATATCCATCATCTTGCAATTTATTCCTCCTCTAGAAACCGAATAAATAGCTTGGCCTTCTTGACCATAAGGCTGATAAGTTAATTCTCCTTTTTGAGAATGCATTATTCTTCCATGCATCGGAATTGCGATAGACTCTATTTCTTTTTCAACCCCTACTTTTTTAAATGCTTTCCAACCTCTAACAGATAAAGCTAAATTTATAGATTTACCAGCAGAAAGCTTTTCTTTTCTTAAATCGCTTCTTCTTTCAATAATAGTGACTTTATAGCCAGTTTTTGAAAGATAAACAGCCCATAAAGAGCCAACTAATCCTGCGCCAACAATTGTTGCTGTTTTCATTTTAGTTTATTTAGTAATGGTTATAATATCACTAATGCAAAGTAATAATAAAATATATACTTTGATAACAAATAAAGAACTTAAATTGTTTTACTAAAAGTATTCTGACTTTTTAATTTATTATCTAAATAAATATCAAAACACATGCATATATTTCGTATAAAAATTCTTCCTAGCTCTGTAACATTAATTTGAGATGAAGAAAATTCAATTAAACCATCCTGTTGAAGGGGGTCTAATTTTTTTAGGATAGATTTAAAGAAATGGTGATTCCTAAATTCAGCATCAATATCAGTGCTAAAGTGACACATTAAGTTTAAAATATGCTTTCTAATAAATAAATCGTCTTCACTTAAAAAATGCCCTCTAAAAACAGGGAGATTATTTTCATTAACTAAAGCAGTATATTCCTTGACAGATTTAACATTTTGAGCAAATGCACCCCAACTATCACTTATAGAGGACATGCCCAGACCAATCATAAGAGAGGTCGTATTTGTAGTATAACCCATGAAATTTCTATGCAATCGTTTATTAACATATGCATCATATAAACTATCGCTTTCCAAAGCAAAATGATCCATTCCTATTTCGTGATACCCGTTTTGAAGAAGTAGTTTCTTGCTTAATTCATAAAGTGCTCTTTTCTCGTCTCCTTTTGGAATATCTTCATCCTTAAAACCTCGTTGTCCAACTCCTTTAATCCAAGGAACATGTGCATAGCTATATAAGGATATTCGATCAGGTTTTAAAAGATTTGTAAGTCTAATCGATTCACTAATATGATCCATATTTTGATGTGGTAGACCAAAAACAAGATCGTGGCTTATGGAGGTATAGCCAATTTTTTTTGCCAAATCATGAACTTTTTCGACATTTTCAAAAGGCTGAATTCTGTTTATTGCTTTTTGTATTTTAGGATTGTAATCTTGAACACCATAACTAACTCTTCTAAAAGAAAGGGCATATAAGGTTTTAAGATGTTCTTTTGTTGTATTATTTGGATGCCCTTCAAAGCCTAACTCTGCATTTTCAGAAAGAGTAGAATGTTTTAAAATTCCATCTAATAGAATTTTTAAGTTCTCCGGAGAAAAAAAAGTTGGTGTCCCTCCACCTAAATGTATTTCTTTAATTAATGGTTTAGTAGAAAGCGCATTTACATATATTTTCCATTCTTTAAGAACAAGCTGAATGTAATCTTCTTCAACGCTATGTCTTCTAGTAATATGTTTATGACAACCACAAAATGTGCATAAATTTTCACAAAATGGAAGATGTATATAAATGCTAATACCAGTTTCTTTACTGTTATCATAGGTTTCACATACCGATGCCAACCATTTTTCAGTGTCAATTATCTTATCTTTCCAATAAGGAACAGTAGGGTAGCTGGTATATCTAGGGCCCGGAACGTTGTATTTATTGATAAGAGCCTCTATATTCATATATCTTGAAAAAGGAAAAACATTTAAGAAATTGTTTTGTTTGAAATTGGTTATAAAACTATGATTATTAATTAATGTCAAACTTAATACCTATTAATCTAAAAGTAATACTATTTATATCCTTTTTTATATTTTTAGTTATAAATTCACCAAATGTTTATTGAATTATCAAAAGTTAATATTTTAAACTATTTAAATAAAATAAATAATTCTCAAAAACCTCTTTGGGGAAATATGTCTAGTCAAAGAATGATTGAGCATCTATCTGATATTGTTGTAATTTCAAGATCTTTAAATTACAAATATCCCTTACAGATTAATCCAGAAAAAATAGAACTTGCCCAAGGTTTTATATATAGCGATAAATCTCTTCCAAAAAATTTCAAAGTTTCTTTTGCATCGGATGAAAAGAGGATCCGAAATAAAAATATTTCACAAGCTATTATTGAATTTGAATCTGAATGGGATCAATACCTGAAATTCTTTAAATCTAATCCAAATGTAAAAACCGTACACCCATATTTTGGGAAACTTGATTTTGAGCTATGGAATCGTCTTCATGCAAAACATTTTACACATCATTTTATTCAATTTGATTTACTTTAACTTTGTCCTATGAAAAAATTATTAAGTCTTTTTTGTGTTTTTTATATGTTTTCTTTTTATTCGCAAAAAAAACCAAAATTGGTTGTTGGGATTGTTGTAGATCAAATGCGGTATGATTATATATATCGTTTTTGGGACAAATTTGGAAATGACGGATTCAAAAAATTGGTTGAAGAAGGGTTTTTCTTTAGAAACACACATTTTAATTATACCCCAACATTTACAGGCCCTGGTCATGCAAGTATTTATACTGGCACAACACCATCTGTCCATGGGATTATTGCGAATAATTGGTACGACAAGAATAGCAAAAACACCGTTTATTGCGCTGGGGATACAACAATGGCAACTATTTGTGATTGTAAGTTTCATCAAACATCTTCAAACAATTCGGGAAAGATGTCTCCACATAGAATGCAAACAACTACTTTTTGTGATGAATTAAAATTGTTTCAACCAAACGCAAAAGTATTTGGACTTTCCCTTAAAGATAGAGGCGCTATATTGCCTTCTGGACATTCTTCTGATGGAGCGATATGGATGGATGACAAGGCAGAATGGATATCAAGTTCATTTTATTATAAAGAATTACCTTCTTGGTTAACAAGATTTCAAACCAACAAATCTCCATTAAATAAAACAGATCTAAAATGGATAGGAGAGGGGGTTAACTACAATCTAACTAATTTAATAGAAGTAAATGGACCATCTGTTATTAAAACCACACCTTTTGGCAATACCTACCTGAAAAACTTAGCTATTGAATTATTAAAAAATGAAAAATTAGGAATGGATTCGATAACGGATATTCTGACGCTTAGTTTTTCTTCTACCGATTATATCGGACACAAATATGGCCCACATTCCAATGAAATAATAGACACATACATTAAATTAGATAAAGACATTGCTGATTTTTTAAATTTTATAGAAAATTCATATGGAAAAGAAAATGCCTTGGTCTTTTTAACTGCAGATCATGGCGTGGTTAGTGTCCCAAATGAATTAATAAAAAGGAATATTCCTGCTGGATATTTCGATGGAGCTACTATTTTAACAGAAATTAATAGTCATTTAAATAAAAAATTTAACACCGATGAAGATCTAGCTTTAAGTTATTCGAATCAACAACTTTTTTTAAACAGGAAATGCATTTCTAAATTTGATCTTAACCTGAGAGATATTCAAGAAGCTGCCGCTAATTATATTTTAACGAAAGAAGGAGTGATGAATACCTACACTGCATACCAACTTCATCATAATGAATATCAAAATGGATT
>JAQWKT010000049.1 GCA_029247685.1 Crocinitomicaceae bacterium
TAATTTGGAACAATACCTTAACAGTCATTTTCCATCGCTCAAATTTGAAGACGTTATTGGAGATATTAGAAATTATAATCGTTTAAAAAGGACATTTGAGTTTTATAAACCTTCCATTGTCTTTCATGCTGCTGCATATAAACATGTACCATTGATGGAAAACAATCCTTCTGAGGCCATTTTAACCAATGTTAAAGGAACAAAAAACTTGGTTGATTTATCTATTGATTTTGAATGCGAAAAATTTGTCATGATTTCAACAGATAAAGCGGTTAATCCAACGAATGTTATGGGTGCTTCAAAAAGAATTGCTGAAATATATTCTCAAAAGAAAAATTCCTTAAACAAAACTAAATTTGTAACCACCCGCTTTGGAAACGTTTTAGGATCTAATGGATCTGTTATCCCCCTTTTTAAAAGACAAATAGAAGAAGGTGGTCCATTAACCTTAACCGATGAACGTGTAACTCGATTTTTCATGACTATACCAGAAGCTTGTCAATTGGTTTTGGAAGCTGGTTCGATGGGAAATGGTGGAGAAATATTTGTTTTTGATATGGGAGAGTCGGTTAAAATAATAGATCTTGCAAAAAAAATGATAAGTTTAAGTGGTTTGGAGCTTGGAAAAGATATAATTATAAAAGTAACCGGGTTAAGGCCTGGAGAAAAACTATATGAAGAAGTTTTAGCAAAAGAGGAAAATACAATAAAAACGCACCATCCTCAGATTCTTATTGCTAATACAAGAAAAAATAGCGATAAAGTATTCGACTTAATATTAGAGCTTATAGAATTATTTTCCAAGCAAAATAATCTAGAAATTGTCAAAAAAATGAAAGAAATTGTCCCTGATTTTAAAAGCAATAACTCTGAGTTTGAAAAATTAGATTAAAATGGAGCCAGCAAAAATACAAGTTCGTTTTGCCGATTTAGACCTTATGGGCCACGTAAATAACAGTGTATACTTAAGTTATTTTGAAATGGCAAGAGTGCATTTTTTTGCAAAAACATTAGGACTTGGTTGGGATTGGAATACGCAAGGGATAATCCTAGTTCGAAATGAAATTGATTACTTAAAGCCTATTTTGTTACATGACAATCCTCTTGTATTTATTTCAGTAGAAGAAATTGGACATAAAAGCTTTACCTTATCTTATAAAATTAAAGTTAAAGAAAATTTGGTCACTACCGGAAAATCGGTAATGGTTGCCTATGATTCAGTTATTTCTAAATCGGTATTAATTCCCCAAAAAATGCGTGAAGCATTACTTAAAAATAAATAAGTCTATGAGATGTTTTTTTTTATTAATTATTTTGATTCTTTCTTTTGATTCTTTTTCTCAAAGAAAGTGTTATGAGGACTCGATTGATAGACAGGGATATATTTTTTCTCCCTGTAATTCTCGTTCAAAATTTGTAGATTATGAACAAAAATTAATGATGGAACCGGGTACTGGAATAATTTTGAATCAATCAAGTTTAAGCCCATTTACAGGATATTGTCAACGTTGTTTTTTTACAGGAAAATTGGAATTTAAAATGAAGGTTACTAGAGGTAAAAAAGATGGTCCCTATCGTTTAAACTACAAATCTGGATGTCCTCAAAAGAAAGGGTTTGAAATTATGGGAATTAGACATGGGAAATATTTTGAATACTATGATTCTACTCAAAATATAAAGGTTTCACAAAATTTCAGCAATGGGAAACTAGATGGGAAACAACTTAGTTTTTCACCAAATGGAGATACTTTAGCTCTTGAAAATTATATGCTTGATATTTTACATGGCATTCAGAAAAGTTATTTTTCAAATAAAAAATTAAATTTACAGGTTGGGTATAAAAGTGGACGAATGCATGGGAAATACCTTAAATACGATACAAAAGGAACATTATTAGATGACATCACCTACAATAATGGAAAACGCCACAAAAAAGCATATCGCTATTTTGATAATGGCAATCTAATGATTGAGGAAACTTGGAATAATGGAAAAAAAGCAGGCGAGTTTAAATATTTTTATTCTACTGGAAAAATGAGGTTATTTGAAATTTATGCGAATGATAAAGAAGATGGAGAATTTGAAGAGAAGTATAAAAATGGATTTACAAAAAGACATGCTGTTTACAAAAAAGGGAAACTAATCTGTGAAACCAATTATGATGAATATGGTCAAAAGATTGAAAAAGAAGAGGAAAAAAAAGATAAAGAAGAAAACAATAAAAAAGAGAAAGAATGAAATATAGAATCTCTTTTGTTTATATTTTTCTCTCTTTTATTTTTTTTACACAAATTATCTCCAAAGAAGAGATTAAAAAAATGCCAGCTCGTAAAACAGTTCCAGTTGGACCTGGAGATACATTTATCAATTTAGATTTGCCAAATTTTTATGTTTCGATGAACACCTCCAGTTCGTTTAGAAAATTGGAAACTAATGAGGATTTTTTATTAATTCCTTTAAATGACCGAGCAAATGAAATCCCTTTATTTACCAATTCATTTACCCTAGGTGTCAATGGAAAAATCTATAAAAATATAGGGTGGGATGGAGCAATGTCTTTTATCCAAAATGGAGAACAGTACGTGTTTTCTGCTATAGATAGTTCTTTCTCGTATAAAACCAGATATAGGTATATTTCGATGCCAGTTAGGATTAATTATACCATCAAATTTGGATCTAGATTTGGATGTAAGTTGGGAGTTGGAATAGCGCCATTGCTTTTTATTAATTATAAGCAAGATCAAGAATGGCAAACTTCTGAGGGAAGTACTGGAACTAATTCTATTAAAACAAATGTTGGGTTTAATACCGCTGTTTTTAATTTTAGTTCTTATTTATATTTCATTTATCGATTACCTAGTAACTTTGGATTATTTGTTGGCCCTGAATATCGCTATCAATTAAATAATTCGTATGAAAAGACGGCTGATTATAAACATTATTCCAGAGCTTTAGGAATAACATTTGGCGTATATAAATCGATTAATTAATTCTTCTTATATCTGCACCAATATTATTTAATCGGTATTCAATATCTTGATATCCTCTATCTATTTGTTCAATATTGTGAATCGTACTTTTTCCTTCTGCCGATAATGCAGCAATCAAAAGCGAAACTCCAGCACGTATGTCCGGAGAAGTCATGCTGATACCTCGAAGCGGAAATTCTCTGTTTAATCCAATAACCGTTGCTCTATGAGGATCGCACAAAATTATTTGAGCTCCCATGTCGATTAATTTATCTGTAAAAAATAATCTGGATTCAAACATTTTTTGATGAATTAATACCGATCCCTTCGCTTGTGTAGCAATTACCAAAATAATAGAAAGCAAATCGGGAGTGAAACCTGGCCATGGAGCATCATATATCGTAAGTATTGAGCCATCAATAAAAGTGTCTATTTCATAATGTTCTTGTGCTGGAACATAAATGTCATCGCCTCTTCGTTCCAATTTAATTCCCATTCTTTTAAAGACATTTGGGATTATACCAAGATTGTCATAACTAACATCTTTGATGGTGATTTCGGATTTTGTCATTGCGGCAAGCCCGATGAAGCTACCAATTTCAATCATATCAGGAAGAACTCTATGGTAGCAACCTTTTAACTCTTTAACGCCTTCTATATGAAGGAAGTTAGAGCCAATACCAGATATTTTTGCACCCATTGAATTAAGCATTTTACATAACTGTTGGATGTATGGTTCACAAGCGGCATTATAAAAATCGGTTTTCCCTTCAGCTAAAACTGCACCCATAATAATGTTGGCTGTTCCAGTTACAGAAGCTTCATCTAAATGAATATATGCACCTTTTAGTTTTTTTGCTTCAATAGAATAAAAGTATTCTCCAGCATCGTAATTAAATTTAGCACCAAGTAGTGCAAAGCCTTCAAAGTGTGTATCGAGTCTACGTCGTCCTATTTTATCTCCGCCTGGTTTTGGTATAAACCCTTTTCCATATCGAGCAAGTAGTGGACCTACAATCATTATAGAACCTCTAAGCGATGATGCTCTCTTTTTGAAGTCTTCAGTTTCCATGTAGTCAAGGTCAATCTCCTTCGCTTGAAAGATGTAGGTTCCTTTTTCTACCTTTTCTACTTTAACACCCATTGCTTGTAATAAACCAATTAATTTATTGACATCTACAATGTCTGGAATGTTAGAGATAGTAACTTTTTTTGGGGTTATTAATACAGCACATAAAATTTGAAGAGCTTCATTTTTTGCTCCTTGTGGAACAAGTTCGCCTTTTAATTTTTTTCCACCATATATTTCGAATGAAGCCATGTATTAATTTCTTTTGTATTTTCTTTTCTTATGATGTCCTTTATTACTTCGTTTATGGTTGGTGTTGTTGTTTATACCAAGTGTTTTTAAAAGACTTGAAGTTGGAGTTAAGCTATCCGGGTTTTCAAGAGTTAAGTTTCCATCCGAAAGTTCATGAAGATTTTCTGCGATTAAATTATTTTCAACCGCATCGTTGTTGTGCATTAAGTATTGTTTTTTCATGAAATTAGCCATACTTCTAGTAAGGAATTCGTTTTCTTCTTCCTTCTTTATATTGGCAGATTCTTTTAAGATTTTAGAAGTATATTTTCCGTAGTGTCCATATTTAAATTTACTGGATGGATAGTTTACTTTTTTTGGTTTCTCTTGAAGGTTTTCAATTTTTGGGATCTCATAAGGAGAGTCAACATCTAATTTAAAATCAGACATCAAAAATAAATGCGTCCATAATTTATGTCTAAAATCTTCTACATCTCTTAAATGCGGATTTAATTGCCCCATTAGTTCAATAATAGCGTTGGCTGCTTTATTTCTTTCGTCTCTTTTTTCAATGCCAATGGCGTACTTGATCATCCGTTGAACATTTCTACCATACTCTGGTAATATCAATGCGTCTCTGGTTGTATTGTAATTCATAGTTAGCTTTAGTTTTCAATCATTTGATGAATAGCATTATCATATATATCTTTTGCCTCCTTAATAAAGCCATAATGTTGTCCATCTATTTGTATTTTTCCTTTGGTGACATGCCCAAGAAGCGTAAATTTTTGATTTGAATTTGCTAAATATTCAATAAATTCTTCTTCTGTGTCTTCATCAACAGTTACCACAATTCTTCCCTGACCTTCTCCAAATAAAAATGCATCTTCTCTAATTTCAGAATCAGTTTCAATATCAAAACCTAATTCTTTTGGAAAAGACATTTCCACCAAGGTAGTAAATAATCCACCATCTGATACATCGTGAGCAGCATTAATTAAGTTGTTAGAAATTAAATGTTTGATGCTTTGATGGGTGTTATACTCTTCTTCCAAGTTAAAATATGGCGCAGGAGACTCTTTAATCCCTAATATTGAAGAAAGGTATTCGGAAGAAGCAATGTCATCTGTACAATTTCCAATTACAAATATTAAATCCCCTTTCGTTTTAAAATCGAGTGTCATGATTTTATTCTTGTCTTCTAATATGCCAATCATTCCAATAGTAGGAGTAGGGTAGACCGGTTCTTCTTTATTGTCAATAACGGTTTGGTTGTAAAAAGACACATTACCTCCGGTTACGGGAGTATTAAATTTTAGGCAAGCGGCAGACATTCCTTTTATCGCACCAACAAACTGCCAGTAGGATTCTGGATTATATGGGTTTCCAAAATTCAGACAGTTAGTAACAGCACTTGGTTCTCCACCAGAACAAGTAACATTTCTTGCTGCTTCAGCTACCGCAATCATCGTTCCTATTTCTGGGTCTGCATGAACATACCTCGAATTGCAATCTACACTCATAGAAAGTGCTTTATTAGATCCTTTTATAAGGGCGATACCTGCATCAGAAGGCCTGTTGGTTGTCATGTTGCAAGTTCCAACCATGGAATCATATTGATTATAAACCCATCTTTTTGAAGCGATATTAGGTTCTTTAAGTAAATCAAAAGCAATTTTTTTCAAGTCTGCAGGTTGCGAAACATGGTTTATATCAAAAGATTTATATCGAGCATAATATGCAGGTTCTGAATATTCCCTTTCGTATTGAGGTGCCCCCCCTCCAAGAACAAGTGACTCTGCTGGGAGATCAGATACCAAAATTCCATTTTCATAATACCTAACACGTCCCCCCTCAGTAACTACTCCAATTTCTTCCGCATGAAGATCCCATTTATCAAATATTTTTTTAACAATATCTTCTTTGCCTTTATGAACAACTACAAGCATTCTTTCTTGAGATTCAGATAATAGAATTTCATATGGAAGCATGTTTTTTTGTCTAGTTGGGACTTTATCAAGATGGATATCCATTCCAACTCCACCTGCTGCACTCATTTCACAGCTAGAGCAGGTAATTCCAGCTGCTCCCATGTCTTGCATTCCAACAATTGCATCGGTTTCTGATAATTCCATGGATGCTTCTAACAATAGTTTTTCCATAAACGGGTCTCCAACTTGAACGGAAGGAAGATCGTTTGCAGATTCTTCTGTAATATCTTTTGAAGCGAATGCTGCTCCAGCAATCCCATCTTTCCCTGTCGATGATCCAACAATGAAAACTGGATTACCAGGTCCTTTTGAAGTTGCAGATATAATTTTTTTAGTATCTATAATTCCTGCAGAAAAAGCATTTACTAGTGGGTTAGTATGAAACGAAGCATCGAAAAAAACTTCTCCCCCAACAATTGGAATTCCAAATGCATTTCCATAATCTCCTATTCCTTTGACAACCCCTTTAATTAACCATTTGGTTCTTTCTTCGGTTAATTTTCCAAAACGAAGCGAATTCATTTGAGCAATTGGTCTTGCTCCCATGGTAAAAATATCTCGATTAATTCCTCCAACTCCTGTTGCTGCTCCTTGATAAGGTTCAAGTGCACTAGGGTGGTTGTGAGATTCAATTTTAAAAACACAGCCTAATCCATCCCCAATGTCTACGATTCCAGCATTTTCTTCTCCTGCTTTAACTAGCATGTGAGGTCCATCTTTTGGTAATTTTTTTAACCATAAGATCGAGTTTTTATACGAACAGTGTTCGGACCACATAACTGAGTAAACTGCTGTTTCTGTAAAATTTGGAGTTCTTCCTAAAATTTCTTTGATTTCCTCAAATTCATCTTCTCTAAGACCTAGCTCTACTGCTTGTTCTACAGTGGCTATTTGCTCTTTTGTTTGTTGCATATGATATCTTGTTTAGCAAAGTTAATCATTCGATTAAATTAGGCAATATGTTTCGAATATTATAAAGGGAAATTAGGGGTTTATTTCTTTGGATAATAATTGATGGAAGTAATGAACCCCTTGTTCTCTTTTTGCAGAAAATCGCCCAGTATTGTAAAAAGACGATTGCATGCCTGATGTAACACCTTCTACGACAAATTCATCTTCTCTTTCCACCTTATCTAACATGGTTCCATTTTGATCGAATTTGCTTTCATCGTATATGTAGGTTAGAAATGAAACTTTAGTTTTATTAATGCTTATTGGTTTTACTACATTAATGGATAAGCCCCAAGGATAAAAATTCAACATGATGTTTGGATAAATCCAAAAGTAATATGCGGCTATTTCTTGACCAAAATCTGGGTGATTATTTGGAAGATCAAAAGTTTCTTCTCCAGAATTAGCATAGCCAATTTGTAGCGTCATGTGATCTTTAATTTCTACTTCATATTTTCCGTAGTCAAGAACTTGATTTAAATCTGGATGAACAAAAGGAATGTGAAATCCTTCTAAATAATTATCACAATAAAGAGCCCAATGGCAATTGACCAAATAATCTTTGGATAAAGATGGGCGATAGGTGAATTGTTCTAAAGGAAGAAAAGAGATTTTTTTATTAATTTCAGCCAAAATTAAACGGAAATCTAAATTTTGACTTAGTCCGCAAAAAATAAATGGACCTAGGTATTTCACATCAAACTTGTGTAAATTATCGCATGCTCTTGGAAAATTTTGAACATTTTCGAATTCGGGCATACGTTTAAATTGTCCATTTAAATCAAATATTCTCCCATGGTATAAGCATTGTAAATTCCTTAATTTCCCAGGGTTTTGAACAACAATATTACCTCTGTGTGTACAAACGTTAGAAAAACAATTAATCTCATCTTCATTGTTTCTAACTAAAACTAAAGGTTCATTTAAATAGCTTTCTAGAAGTACAAATGGATAAGACTGACCAGGAAGTGGAACCAAATTAACATCTCCAATAAAATGATAAGAATTAAGAAAAATAGATTTTAATTTTTCAAAAATTGTAGAGTCTGTGTAGAAGCTTGATGGAAGCGTTTCAGCTTTTGTAATATCAGGGTCTACAAAAAATCTGTTTGATGACATTGCTTGTATTTAGTATAATATAAATAGATATCTAAGATACTTATTTTATCGAGTAATCCATATAGAAGGATTGAGGCACTTTATGCTTGCCCCACTAACCACATGAATTTCAAAATGAGCAAGAGATATTTTTGAATTATCAGAAGATAGAAGAGATCCAATAGTTTGTTTTAATTTTAATTTGTCACCACTTTTCACATAGGTATCTTTAAGATTTCCATATACGGTTCGATAAGGTCCATGTTTAACAATGACTACTTTTCCAGCACCAGGAATGTTTAATACACTAGTAACTTTACCAGCAAAAACACATCTTATTTGCGAGTTTTTTGGAGCGCTTATATCAATTCCATTATTGTTTGTATAAACATTGTTTAGCGTAGGGTGTGGGTTTTTACCAAATTTTTCGGTAATCGCACCTTTTGATACAGGCCAAGGAAGTTTTCCTTTATTGGAAGAAAAACTTTTGCCTAGGGCTGCAGATTCTTTGGTTTCTTTAAAGTAAACACTTGTAGTATTTGCGTTTGTTTTATTTTTTTTAGCTAGTTCCTTTCTTCTTCTTTCTTCTTCTACTCTTTTTCTAGCTCTTTCAGCTTCTATTTCGGCTTTTATAGCTTGATTTATTTTGTTTTTTAATTCTGTTTTTTTAGCTGTTTCTTGTCTTAATTTTAAAAGGAGTTCTTCTTCTTTCTTTTTAAATTGTCTAAAAACAAGTTCTTGTTTTTTTCTATCTTTCTCAATTAATTGTTTTTCAGCTGTTTTTTCAGACAAAAACTTCACTTTATTTTCTTTTTCAATGTTTATTTTAGTTATTTCATTGTTTATGGATTCTTTATTTTTTTTTAATAAGTTAAGTTGTTTTAAACGAAG
>JAQWKT010000022.1 GCA_029247685.1 Crocinitomicaceae bacterium
TCCCGAAACATCTTTATTAGTTCCATTTTTCCCTTTAAGCGGAGTGGATGATCGACAAATTGTTACTTTATTGGAGATGGATAAGATCAATCAAAATAATCAGCCTTTTTCGGATGGGGTGTTTGATTTTGCGCCATTAAATTTCGAAGGAAATAAAGTTCAAAATGGGGGGACAATTAATAAAAGAAATGGGAGGGTGTATTTTTCAACGGTAGCCCCTTTTGGAAAGACCCTTGAAGGCAAACTTCAAGCTGCAGGAATTCCGCAAGTTACCATTGATAAAGTTGTTTTTAATGAGTTATATGACTCTACAAAAACGGCGGCACAACAAATACCGAGTAAAAATAGGTTCGTTTTTAAAGGAGAGTATAAATCTTCAATATCCTCAGACATTCCATTAAACGCGCTTAATGTCCCTGAGGGGGCAGTTTCAGTGACAGCTGGTGGAATTAGACTTACAGAAGGTTTAGATTATACTGTGGATTATAATTTAGGAAGGGTTAAGATTTTAAATTCGGGTATTTTAGAATCGAATACTCCGATAAAAATTTCCATTGAGAGTAATTCTGTTTTTGGTTTTCAGGCGAGATCCATGATTGGAGGTAGGTATAGTTATCGATTTAGTGATAAGTTAAACATGGGCGCTACTTGGATTCGAATGATGGAAAGACCGGTAACTCAAAAAGTGGATTTTGGAAGTGAGCCGTTTAAAAATAATATTATTGGAGCTGACATTGCATTTAATGTAGAGCTTCCATTTATAACAAAGCTAGTTGATTTGTTGCCAGTGATTTCAACAAATCAAAAATCAACTCTTTCTTTTACAGGTGAGTTTGCGCATTTGATTCCTGGACAACCAAGAGCGATAAATAAAGAAGGAACATCTTATATTGATGATTTTGAAGCCTCTCAAAGTGCTATAGATTTAAAATCTATAACCGCTTGGAGACTTGCGTCTGTTCCAAAAGGCCAACCAGATCTTTTTCCAGAAGCACTAAATATGGATTTATCAGCGGGGTATAAACGTTCAAATTTAGCTTGGTATTTAATTGATCCTGTTTTTTTTCAAAGCAACTCCTTAACTCCAAATCACATTTCTCAGAACCCTGAGATGCTTGCTGATAGTAGAATGCGTCTTGTCCAACAAACAGATGTTTTTCCAAATCTTCAGCAGCAATATGGAGCAATTCCAAACCTTACCGTATTAGATTTAGCATACTTTCCTAAAGAAAGAGGGATGTATAATTATGACATGTCAAATACGATGAATGATGATGGGACATTTACTGACCCAGAGAATAGATGGGGAGGCATAATGCGAGCATTAACTACCAATGATTTTGAGTTAACTAATATTGAGTTTATCCAGTTTTGGATGTTAAATCCATTTAATGATGATGCCGAAAATGTAGATACAAATTCGGTCCATAATGGAGGAGATTTGTATTTTAATCTTGGGAACATCTCTGAAGATATTTTACCTGATTCCAGAAAAAGTTATGAAAATGGATTGCCTGCCGATGGAATTCCAGTCAACGATAATTTAGATACTACTGCCTGGTCAAGGGTGTCTACAGATCAGGTTGTTGTTAATGCATTTGATACCGATCCTGTGTCAAGAGAAAATCAGGATGTAGGTCTTGACGGTTGGAACAATGCTGATGAAAAGATTCATTTTGAAACCTATAAAAATTGGATTGAAGCAAATACAACTTTAACCCCAACAGCCAAAGCACAAATGCTTGAAGATATCTCAGGGGATAATTATAATTATTATTTAGATGATAATTACGATGCTATTCAGGCAAACATATTGGAACGTTATAAAAAATATAATGGAATGGAGGGTAACTCTCCAACCACTGAAATGTCAGATGCCGCAAATGCGGATGGGTATCCAACCCAAGCGACAAATACACCAGATATTGAAGACATAAATCAAGACAACAACCTTTCAGAAACGGAAAGCTATTTTCAATACAAGGTTAGTTTAAGGCCGTCTGATTTACAAGTAGGTAAAAATTATATTACCAATGTTCAGATATATGAACAAGGAAATAAAAAAGAAGAATGGCTACAATTTAAAGTTCCTATAAGAGAATATCAGAAAAAAGTAAATGGGATTCAAGATTTTAGATCAATACGGTTTATGCGAATGTTTTTAAAAGATTTTGACGAGGAAGTTGTTTTAAGATTTGCAAAATTAGAGCTTATAAGAGGGGAGTGGAGAAGGTATTTTGACGATTTAACAAGCCCGGGATTAAGTGTTCAGATAGATCCAAATTTAACCACTTTCAATATAGGAGCAGTTAATGTAGAAGAGAATGACCAGAGAGAACCGGTGAAATACGAAGTGCCCCCTGGAATAGTTAGAGAAATTGATCCTTCCCAACAATATGAAAGACAAATGAATGAACAGTCTTTGGTGATGGAGGTGTGTAATTTACAAGATGGTGATGCTCGTGCAGCATATAAAAATGTTCAGTTTGATGTTAGAACATATAAAAAATTAAAGATGTTTGTGCATGCAGAGGAGGTTTTGCCAACAGTTCCTTTAGACAACAAGGACATCACCTTATTTATTCGTTTAGGAACTGATTTTATTGATAATTATTACGAATACGAACTTCCTTTAGATGTTACTCAATGGGGAGAAACGACCCCTGAAGCTATTTGGCCAGAATCAAACAATGTTGAAATTGTTTTTGATGATTTATTAAACATTAAAAAAGAACGAAATAAAAACATTGAATCTGGTGCATCAGGTTTTTCATACGTTAATGAGTATTCGGTTATTGATCCTAAAAACCCATTAAGAAGACTAAAAGTAAAAGGGAGTCCTAATTTACAAGGGGTAAAAACAATCATGATTGGCGTTAGAAACCCTTTAAAAAATGATCCGGATAATTTATGGCCAGATAATGGAGAGGCCGAATGTGCTATTGTTTGGGTAAATGAATTGCGTCTTACCGATTTTGTTAGTGAAGGAGGTTCAGCTGCTGTTGCACAAATGCAAATGCAGATGGCAGATTTTGCGAGTGTATCGATGTCTGGAAATTATTCAGGAATTAATTGGGGAAGTGTCGAAAGTAGTGTGCAAGAAAGACAGCGACACGAACAAATAGGATTTGACATGAACGCCAATATGCAGTTGGGGCAATTTTTTGGAAAACAAGCAAGACTGTCTTTGCCTTTTTTCTACTCCTATTCTTTAGGAATAATTAATCCAGAATATGATCCATTTAATCCAGATATAAAACTATCAGATTATGACCCTGCCGAAAGAAAACAAAAAGCAAAAAATGGGCAAGATTTTACCGAAAGAAAATCCTACAACTTTTCTAACATTAGAAAAGATGCAAAGCCAGGGGCTAAGGCGGCTTTTTGGAGAATTTCTAACTGGTCTTCATCTTATGCTTATACAGAAACAATGCATCGAGATTTCAACATTAACTCGGACATTACAAAAACTTGGAAAGCAGGATTAAATTATAACTATACTTTTTCTGGAAAACCAATTACTCCATTTAAAAAATGGAAGCCAGTTCAAAAATCAAAATGGTTACGAATTATAAAGGACTTCAACTTCTTTTTACTTCCTAAGAATTTAACATTTACTAATGACATAACGAGGCTGTATAACGAAAGACAAGTTCGTAATAACATGGTGCCGGAATATGAATTTGCCCCTGTGTTTTTAAAAACGTTTAACTGGGATAGAAATTACAGCATAGGTTATGACTTAACAAAAAACATTAAGGCTGGTTTTAACGCAACAAACAGAGCAATTTTTGAAGAAGGGAATCATCGTGTCGATCGAAAAAATGATCCAGATGGTTATCGAGAGTTTACTGATTCTATTCGATCACAATTATCGACTTTAGGGAAAACCCTTGATTACACGCATAATTATAATTTAAGTATAACCTTGCCTTTTAATAAAATCCCTGCGACAGATTGGTTAACTGCAAATGTGAAATATTCGGGAACTTATAACTGGCAGAGAGCACCACTAGGTCAATCGGAATTTGGAAACATCATTCAAAACAGCAGAACTATTAACATGACTGCGCAAGCAAATTTCACCAATTTATATAACAAGGTTCCATTTTTCAAAAAAGTAATTTCTGGAGGAAGACGAGGTGGGAATAGAAGGCAAATGAATGGAAGAAGCAAAGGAGAAACAAAAAAAGAAGGAAAAGACGGAGCTTCAAAAGGAAAAGAAAAAGAAAAACCTTTATCGGAGATGACTCCTAAAGAAAAAAGAAAATATAAACGAAAGAAAAAAAGAGAAGAACGTAAAAAAGCACGAGAAAAGAAATTGAAAGGGAAAGCGCATCCGGTTGCTGGGTTTTTTGCTAGGTTATTAATGACTGTAAGAAATGTTTCTGGTACTTATGCGGTTAATAATGGAACTCTTCTTCCCGGCTATAATCAGGAATCAAGAGTTCTTGGGCTAAATGGCTCCTCTTTCGATCTAGCAGGATTTGCCTTTGGTAAACAATCCTATGATATTTGGGGAAGAGAAAATGGATATAATATTGCGACAGAAGTTTCTGGTAGAGGGTGGATGGTTCAAAATGAAAACATAAACACTGCATACACCACAACACAAAGCAATAATCTAAACATGCGAGCAAACCTTCAACCCTTTAAAGATTTTGTGATTGAGTTAACCCTTAATAGAAATTACTCTACTAATTCTAGCGAATTCTATCGCTGGAACACTACGACTTCTGATTTTGAAAGCCAGAGTAGAGTAGAAACGGCAACCTTAACCTATACCTCTCTATCCATTGGTTCTGCCTTTGCCATGCTTGGCTCGGATTATCAATCACAAACCTTTTCCACTTTATTGTCCAACCGCGAAAATGTTTCTTCATTAGTTGGATCACAAAATCCAAATGCAAGTTTATTGCCTTCGGGTTATTATTCGGGTTATTCTTCTAGTCAACAAGAAGTGGTTTTAGGATCTTTCTTAACGGCTTATTTAAATGCTCCAGTAAATGACAGAAACATTAACCCCATAAAAAACACCCCACTTCCAAACTGGACGATTAACTACAATGGGTTAACGAAGTTCCCTTTTGCTAGAAAACTCGTTAGAAATTTTGTGATAAGACATGGATATTCTTCAACAATAAGTGTAAATGGAATGCAAACGAATTTAAATGCAGAATTTGACCAAGGAGGTAATCCAACTTCTCAAGATATCAACAACAACTTTATTTCAGGCATGCAAGTTCAAAATGTAGTTATCACGGAACGATTCTCTCCATTGATTGGTTTTGATGCTACTTGGATAATTAACAAGCAGGGATTGATCACTAAATTTGAGTATAAAAGAGATAGAAGTGCGACACTTTCTTTAAACAACAATCAAATAACAGAGGTTCTTGGAAGTGAAATAGTCGTTGGAACAGGATATAAGTTTGCTAAAGTGAAGTTGCCATTTGATAAAATACCGGCAAGCGCGGTGAATGTCCGTTTTGATTTTTCATTTAGAGATAATGTAACCGTAATTCGAAAAATTGTGGAAAATACAAATCAAGCAACAGCTGGACAAAAAGTGGTTTCAATAAAAGCTTCTGCGGATTATAATTTATCTAAAAACTTAACCATTCAGTTCTATTATGATCAAGTGCTGAATACCCCTAAAATAGCAACAGCTTATCCAACAGGAAACTTAAGTACAGGGCTCAAATTAAGATTTAATTTAGCTGGAGTACAATGATAAAAATTAGAGATGCCAAACCTGGCGATGAACAGTCTATCTATGATTTAGTATATGCGCTTGCTGTTTATGAAAAAGCGCCAAAAGAAGTTATTAATACACCTGAACAAATAGCAATAGATTTATTTGAAAACAAAATTTGCTATGCATATGTAGCTGAAAATAACAATTCAGTAATAGGGTTTGCCTTGTATTATATTTCTTATTCTACTTGGAAAGGAAAAAGTTTGTATCTAGAAGATTTATTTGTTATCCCTGAGCAGAGAAAAGATGGGGTGGGAGGCTTGCTTTTTGACAAGGTGGTAGAAACCGCAAAAAAGTGGAAAGTAAAAAGAATGGACTGGCAGATTTTGGATTGGAATGAGCCAGCTATAAATTTTTATAAAAAAAAGGATGCGCACCTCGATTCGGGGTGGGTAAATGGCCGTTTGTTTTTTTAGATTACTATATTTGTTTCTTCAAATTCGGGATGTAGCTTAGTCCGGTTAAAGTGCTGGTCTGGGGGACCAGAGATCGGGAGTTCGAATCTCCCCATCCCGACTTATTCAATAAAGATCTGTTTGGTCAGGTAGCCATCAATTTGAATAAAATAAGCTCCTGGTTTAATAGGAGAAAGATCAAGTTTTATTTCTTTTTTATTCGCCATAAACTGTTGAGCTACTTTTCCATCAATGGAAGCGATTGTAATTTCTTTTTCACCATTTAAAAAAGGGAGTTTAAGATTTAATATACCACCACTGGGATTTGGATAGATAGAGAATTTATCAAGCGTTTCTTCCGTATTTTGTAATACAGATTCGGGGTAAACATTAAAAGAAAACCCAGACATTTTGAAAGTAACAAATACCGAATCACAAAAAAAAGAGGTGCATGTCCCCCCATTATTACTTGTGTCTATATCCATAATGGTTAAGCAAACATGGTATGTGCCAAGTTGTGAATATTGATGGGTGGGATATGCAAGACTAGAAGTGTTTCCATCTCCAAAATCCCACATGTATGTGGCGGCACTAGTTGTTGTTGAATTGTTAATTGCTATTACTGTTTGAGTAGTTGAAGAGTCTTGATACCAATAAAAACTACTTTGGCAAGGTTGGGCAATAATATTTATAGAAAAAAATAAAGCAAGAGGATATAGAATAAATCTCATATATGTATTGTTTTTGTATAAGTTACAAAAAAAATCGAGAATTCATTTTATTCACAATCCCGGGTTCCTTCATATCCTTTAAACCCAACCTTTTTGTTTGATTTTTTTAGTCTAATAAAACAATAAGGCTGAGTTAATGCTGAGGTTACTTCGCAATTAGGCCCAGGTGATACGTAGAAAAAAGACACGTTAATTTCACCCTTGTGTTTTTTTATTTCAGTTATTTCAATATCGTATCCTCCTGAATTATGTTCACCACTAAAAATCCCAATAATCATTTCTTTATTAAAATCTATTTTTGGAAGTTTTGGTTTTGGCGTTTGAATGGAATAGGTTTTGCCCCATAATTTCTCCCAATCCTTTTGATTGGTAATTACTTGATTTTTTCTAGAGCTTATTCCACAATAATTTCCCCGACAAACTTCTTCAAATTTTATTTTTTTACAAAGAGGTTTTGAAGATGATTTAGGTCTGTTTTTTAAGGAAAAAGCACTTAAAAGAAAACCAAGGAAAATGTAAAAAATGGATTTATATAAAAAGGGCATTGTTTTTATTTTTTAATTATTTTTTTGATAAAAGTTGTGTTGTTTTTAAGGAGGATTTCTGCAAAATAAATGCTCGAAGATAACTCTGATAGATCGATGAAGTTAGTTGGACTTAAGATTAATTTAATGTTTTTGCCTTGACTTGATTTTATGATTATTTGTTCTATTTCAAAAGGATTATTGTTTACAATATGCAATGTTTTTGCAACAGGATTTGGAAATAATTTTATTTTTTGTTTTTCCACAAGAGATGGTGTTTTTGAAGAATTAATTCCGATGAGATTGTTTAAATCGGCTTTTGTCCCATTAAAAACATTCAAATCTACATCGCCATTAATTCCCGCAACAGAACCTGTCCAAGAATATTGTTTAAATAACCAATTGTTCCAATTTCCAATATTTGTTGGTGGCAAGGTATCTCCATTTGGTTGGGCAAACCAAAGGCCATAAATGTTTAGCGAGCTATTGACATATCCGGCATAGTTCCCATTACAGTAAATTATTGGAGCCACCCCAGTTTGATTTTCCACAGTGGTCATCCAGGATTGAGCCCAATCGGTTAATTGTGCAGAAGAAAACAAATTGGTTAAAACTACTACCTGTCCATTATTGTATGGGTTTTCAAGATCAAGAGCTGGAGGAAGAAACCCGTTGCCAATATAGTTTCCTGCAACGTTTAAAAAATTAGTTGCATCTTCAACTGCGGTATTGTTATCCGGTCTTGCAAAATGATAAGCTCCCATGATGACTCCAGCATTTATTCCATTGGTGATATTATTGGAAAATTGCGGGTCTAGCCCTGTTTTTCCTTCTGTTGCTTTTGCCCAAGCGTAAACTTTGTCATCACTTAAAACGTCTTGCCAATTAACGGTATTTTGCCACATCGAAACATCAATACCTAAAGCAGATTGACAAAAACAAGAAATAGAAAGGGAATAAAGAAAAGAAAAGAAAAGAATTTTTTGCATTTTTTTCTTAAATATAGCGATATTTTTTTCTGATATCTCGTTCCAAATGAAATAAAAAAAGAGGGTTAATTAACCTTAACAAGGTTTTTTCCACTCATTTCTTTAGGGATTTTAATGTTGAGGAGATGAAGAATGGTTGGAGCTATATCTGCAAGAACTCCATCTTTTAATTTAACAGGTTTTTCAGAGACAAACACAATTGGCACAGGGTTTAAACTATGCGCTGTGTTAGGAGATCCATCTGGGTTAATAGCATAATCTGCATTTCCATGATCTGCAATAATAATAAATTCATACCCTTGTTTTTGTCCTGCATCAACAATGGCATGTAAACATGAATCGACGGTTTCGACCGCAGAAACAATGGAATTAAACACACCAGTGTGCCCTACCATGTCTGGATTTGCAAAATTTAAACAAATAAAATCGGGCTTTCTTGTGTTTATTTCAGAAAGGATGTTGTCTCGAACTTCTGGCGCACTCATTTCAGGCATTAAATCATATGTGGCGACTTTTGGTGAATTAACAAGCATTCTTTTTTCATTTTCAAAAGCTTTTTCTCTTCCACCATTAAAGAAAAAAGTAACGTGAGGATACTTTTCTGTCTCCGCTATTCTAACTTGATTTTTTCCATTTTCAGACAATACTTCTCCAAGTGTTTTTTGAATGTTTTCTTTTTTAAAAACGACATCGATGTTTTTAAATTTTTTATTGTATTCTGTAAAAGAAAGATAAGTTAAGTTTAAAGGCTCCATATGGTGTTCAGGGATTTCCATTTGAGTTAGTGCCTCAGTTATTTCTCTTGGTCTATCTGTTCTAAAATTAAAACAGATGACCACATCTCCATCTGTTATTTTTGCTTTTTCTCCATTTTCTTGTTCTATTACACATGGATTAATGAATTCATCTGTAATCCCATTTTGATAAGAATGATCAATAGCATCGGATGCTTTTTTAAAAACATCTCCTTTTGCTTTGGTTAGTAAGTCATATGCTTTTTTAATTCGTTCCCAACGATTGTCTCTGTCCATTGCATAATATCTTCCTATTACAGAAGCGATTTTAAATGGAGTGTTTTTTATTTTGTTTTCAAGTTTTTTAATAAATGCGCTTCCACTTTTTGGATCGCAGTCTCTACCATCTGTAAATGCATGAATATATAAGTTTTTGACATTTTTATTTTTTGCCATATCACACAAGGCAAAAAGATGTTCAATAGAGCTATGCACTCCCCCATTCGAAACAAGTCCAATAAGATGGATGTTTTTCTTATTATTTATGGCAAAATCAATAGCATTATTAAGTGTTTTATTCTTAAAGAATTCTCCAGAATCGATAGACCTATTTATCCGACTTAATTCTTGATAGACGATTCTTCCAGCACCAATGTTTAAATGTCCAACCTCTGAATTCCCCATTTGCCCTTTGGGCAACCCAACATCTTCTCCTGAGGTTTTGAGAGTTGCATTGGGGTATTTACAAAGGAGAGAGTCCATAAACGGAGTTTTTGCTTGAGCAACGGCATCGTTTTTAGATCCATCTCCTATGCCCCATCCATCTAATATAATTAAGGCTATTTTTTCATTCATGCAGGCAAAGATATTTTAAAAATAGAACCTGTCGGCATGTTTTTTTCATATTCTATCCTCCCTCCATGGAGAAGAATAAATTGTTTTGAAATAAATAATCCAAGGCCACTTCCTTTTTTGCTTCTAGTTTCTTCATTTTCTATTCTGTAAAATCGATTAAAAATAGATGGGACTTCATTTTTTTTAATTCCGGGGCCATTATCTGAGATAGAAATTTGACATCCTGTTTTTGTTGAAGTCGCGACTATAGTTATTTCGCAATTTTCAACTGAATATTTAATGGCGTTGTCTAATAAATTATTAAGAACGGTTTCTAACATAAACTCGTCAACATGGAGAAAAAAACCGGGATTGACTTTTGTTTTAATGGAACACAAAGGGTGGTTAACAACATGCCTAGATTTTATTTTCTCCAAAAAAGTAGCGACATTAATTTTTTGTTTATGTGGCTTCATTTTATTCGAGTCCATTGCTGAGGCGAATAGAATATTATTTATAAGATTTTCTAATCGTTGATTTTCATGGATTGTTGCCTCTAATAAATCCTTGTTTTTAGTAATAGAAATTTTTCCTTTTTGTAATGTTTGAAGAAAGAGTTTTATGGCTGCTATAGGAGTTTTTAATTCATGAGTAATAGAAAGAAGAAAGTTGTTTTGGTTTTTTGAAAAAGCAATTTCTTTATTAATAGATTTTTTTATTCTCCAAAAGCCCAGCAATAAAAGAAGTAAAAACACGCTTCCTTCTCCAAGAATCATTAAGGTTCTTTTCTCCATGTTAACGGCTTCTTCTTGTGAAGAGAAGATTAAAAGGTATCCCCACCAACTAAATTGGATTAACACATATAAACTTAAGAGGTAAAACAGAAAATTGGTTTGTTTTTTCATGTCAATTTTAATTAACCTTTACAGAAAACACGCGGCATAAAATATTGGCAGAATTAAGAATAGCTTAAAGAAGAGAAATAAGGTTATTGCTCATCTTCATAAAAAAATATTTTTATTTGTGCAGTATCGTTTAAAAAATCAATTTTCCCTATTTCGAATCGATTAATTTGTAATCCTGTGCGTAGTTCCAAATCTTGTTTAAGCTCTATATGTTTTTCAGGAACAATAAGGTCTATACGTTCATACGTAATTGATTTTCTTGTCTCGTGCTTCATTAAGAACACAAATTCTAATAAAAAGGTTAAAATGACAACAAAAACATTTATCACAGCCATTTCTGCTAGGCTGATTTGATAAGAAGCTAAAGAGTTTACTACACTTAGCCCAATGACCAAAAACAGATATGTCATTTCTTTTATTTCAATGGCATCTGTTCGGTAGCGAATAATTCCAAAAATAGCAAAAAGACCAAGCCCCATCCCTGTATCTATGTCTAGTTTTTTCAACCCAAAACAAAGAAAAAAGGTGATCGTGCCAATGAGATAATACGTGAATAAATAGTCTTTTCTTTTGGATTTAGAATAGTATAAATATCGGATGATGATAGTTAGAAAAACAAGGTTAATTCCTAAGCGAATAAGTAGGCGGTAAAAATCATCATCAAACCAGGATAAACCAACAATGTTCTCTTCTTTCTTTTCCTCTATTTCTTCTTTTTTGTCTTTTTTTAATTTTTTATCTTTTTTAGTTTTTGTTTGATTGACTTTCGCAGGGCTTACCTCTGAAATAGGGACATTTTCGCTTAAAACATCATCACTAGTTGAATTATTGTTTGTTTGTCCATGAAGGGAAAAGCCACTAAAAATCAGGATTAAAAACAGACTAGTTGATAGCAAAAACCTTTTTGTTTTGTTCATATTGAAGTCAATAGGACTTATTTTATTTGAAAGTAAAAAGAGATTGTTTAACATGCTTTGTTTAATTTATTAATGTAAAGATATTTTTTTTTAAATCTATTTGATTTAATTTTTTTATTCGAATATAAATCCATTGTTCCAATACAGTATTTACTTATTCTATATGGTCTAATTAACCGTTTTTTTAGTTCCTTAAAAAAAACAGAAGTTCTATTTGCCTTTCCTTGTTTTAATTCTGCAATAATTATGTTTGGGTATGTTTTCTTTTTCCCTTCAAACTCAAAACTCAGGTTAAAATCAAGCGTTAGTCGTTCAGCTTCGGTTTTACTAACAAGAGTTATTCTTTGAAAATCATTCCAAAGTGTGGGGGAAAAACGTTTTTCTTTTTTGATTTTTTTCTGAACATAAGAAAGGTTTTTTTTATCTAGTTTATCGACAAACCCATCTACCAAAATTCGTTCTTTATCAGTCCTTCCCTTTTTTTTCTTTTTTACTTCTAAAAAACAAATATCGGATTCTATATATTTTCGTATTCTGATTTTAAATCGATTTGTTTTTTTTCTGTGATGGTCATGAAAACATCCAAAGATAGAGTCATCAAAATATTGATTTTTATAACTTAATAAGGATTTTCCTTCTATTTCAAGACAAAAATAATCTTTATAAAGTTCCTCAAAGATCTCTAAAAAATCCATTTTGTTTAATATGTATTTGGTGTCAACGCGATTCATTAGTTTGACTGAATCCATCTCAGAAAGACTACATTTCTCAAATTTATTTAAGATCTCTGAAATGTTATTTGACATTGTTTTATAATTTACGAGAAAGAGGGAAAAATGTTTGTTAGCAAAACCTATTTCTTAATAATCTTCTTTCGAAGAAGTTGATTTTTATTAGTTAATACTTCAATAAAATAGATGCCTTTCTCTGAATTTTGTAAATTAATTTCTGTTTTGCTATCAAACAAGTTTTTTTTGATTAAGATTGTTTTTCCTTCAATGTTCTTCACTTTTAAAACAGCATTGGTAAAGTTTTTAGAAAGGGTTAAATAATATAATCCATTATTGCTTGGATTAGGATATATATTAAGGTTGTTGTTTATTTCATTTATTGCAACAGGGGTATTCTCTATTTTAGAGACGCCAGTGCTAGTAGCAACCCAAACATTGTCATTTCCATCAATATCAAGTGCTCTTACCACAGGGCCAACAAGTCCATCACTAACGTCAAAGTCCGCCCAAAAGTTTCCGTCATAAACCGCTAGTCCACCTTCTGTAACTAAATAGTCTACATAAATTCCAGTCCAAATATTCCCTTGAGAATCCATTGCTAGATCCTCCACCGGATTAAGAGTATCTGGAGGAGAAAGAATAAGCATTTTAGTATGGTTTTGAACAAAAGCATTGGCGCTATTGAATACGGTAAGACCTTCGGCCGTTCCAACCCATTTATTGTCCTGTCCATCGATCAACACTGACCGGACTTTGTTATTGATTAGGCCGTTGGTTTGATTGAAAATTTCAAATGCGCTTCCGTCAAACTTTATTAAGCCACCTAGGCCGCTAGCCAACCATGCGTCTCCATTTGAGTCAAAAGCGGTATAATTAATCCCACCAAAAGGCAGCCCATCATTCATATTGTAAGATGTCCAACTAAATGTCGACGAGTCGTTTAAAATGGTTAAACCATCATAATCTCCAAACCAAATAGTTCCATCTGCTTTTTCAGCGATATGATTTATTCTGTTATCGCCAAGTCCATTAGAAGTGGTGAAAGAAGTCCATGATGTTCCGCCAAAGAAACTTACGCCAAAGTCTGTCCCAATCCAAACAATTCCAGTGCTTGTGACGCAAATAGCGTTGATGGAATTGTCAATAAAACCAGTATCCATAGAAGCGTTGTAGTTGGTCCAAACAGAGCCGTCAAACATAGAGACCCCATTTTGAGTACCAAACCAAATGTTGTTGTTGTTTGGGTCAATAGAGATGCAGTTAACGCTATTATCAATAAGCCCATCTATATCGGTGTAATTTGTAAATACTTGTGCATTAATAGGAGCGTTTAATAGGCCCAAAAGGCAGAAAAGAAAAAAGAAATTATTTGTTTTCATGAATTAAAGTTTAATTATTTTCTTGGTTAAGGATAACGAGTAATTATATAAATTTATAAAATAAATACCGGGTTCTAATTTTTCGGTGTTTATTTCTAGAGAATTATTATCCTGTAACACGTCTATTTTTTTAAGGCATTTCCCTCCAATGTCACATAACTTAAGATGTCCATTAAAGGGAGAAGTGTAACTTACTTTTAAAATGTTTTTAACGGGATTTGGAAAGCATTTGAAATCAACTTGATTAAGAGTTGTTGTTTGTGCATGGTCATTATTTCCATTGTAAGAAGGCGTTAATTCAATAAAAGGGCCTGTTCCATTTGGAATTCTGGCAAATGCCATGTCTGGGTTTTGAGTAGAAAACGAAACAGTGTCAAGTATTGATAAACTATCATATGAAAGAAAAAGATTTTCTCCAGCTGAAGAAAGCTTAAAGTTTGCATGTAAGCCCTCTTGATCACTATCATTATCCGCCCAAATAATCAAGTAATCGTCGGAGGGGATTGTTTTTTCTGGGATTGGCCATTTTAATAAGTTTGTACTGTCGTCACTTAAGAAAAGCCCGCTGGTTGAAACGTTCGAAGCGCTTGGATTATAAAGCTCAATCCAATCGTCATAGTCTCCACTTTGATCAGCAACAACACTTTCGTTTTTAGCCATTATTTCATTGACAACAATTTCACCTAAATTAAGTTGGTTTTGAATGGAATGATATTCGTATGCTGCTCTTTGAGGTGAAAACATCCCTGCTGAATCATTTTCGGCATAGATATAATATTGAATGTTATTGCAGGCGTTTATAATTAGCCCTCCATAAGTTCCATCATTAGCTCCACCATCATTATGCATTCCATCATCGTACATAAGTGATTTGTTATAAAGCTCACCAATTCCAAATCTGGACGCGAGTAAAACATTGGAAGCACTAGTGATTTCAGCAGTAATCCAAACGGTGTCTCCCAACGCGAAGTTTTGAGGAAAGTAATTTATAGCGCTAATTGTTGGGGCTCCCTGCATGCCCGGGTAGTTAACAAGAAAACTGTCTCGTGCATTCATAAGCTCTGTTATCCCAGGATAATCAATTAAATCAGAAACAGTGGAATTTAGATTGTCTAAAAAATCATTCCAAGAATAAAACTTATTGGTGTCATTTAAAACGCTAAGATTTGTAAGTGCCTGAAAATAGAACCCTCGGTTATAATAGCTTTGATTCGAAAAGTTTTCTTCCATAATAGTTCGAATGTGCGCAAGATACATTCTTCTGTATTGAGGGTTATTAAAAAGGTTTCTTAACAAAGGTCTTGGGTAAACGGAAATACTATTATAGTGCGTTAAAGGGTCAAGTGTTTTTGCTTCTTCGATGGAGAAACCATTATAAAACAAAGATGCATCGGTAAACCGAAAGCTTGCAAAAGACATGTTTAAATCCCATATAATAGGGTTAAATATTCCATTGTCATCTTTATACAGATAATAGTTTTGAGCATAACCGATATAGCTATCTAAGTTTACCATGGAATAGTTAAGTGCATGCATCCAAAGAGTTCGGTCAACGTTTAAAATATTTTCAATGCTATCGGGGAAGTTATTAAGTGTGTCAATTAAACGATAAAGGGCACTCCAACCATAATCAGATTTTAAATCATAATAGGGGTAGTAGTCAGAAGAATCTGTTCCAGGGGACATGCTAAGGTTTGCATTTTCTCCATTTAAATCAAGGCTTTCAGGGTTACATTTAAAGAAAGAGTTTTCTCTTGACGAAAAGTGCTTAGAAAGAAAGTCTTTATTAACAGCTTCAACGTTTGTATAAACTCCCCAAAGCGTATCATTAATGTATAGGTTCGCATAATTAGCTTCAGATGCAGGCATATATTTACGTGAAATTTCATAGCTTAAGACCTCTCTTAAAAAAGAAGGGTCTTGTATTACATTGCTAAGTTTTAGTTTATTATGCCCTCTGTGGTTTTGATCGTCAATAACATGATCCAATTTAATGTTAAAAGGGTTTTTAACTCTATTGGTGCTTACAGAGCTAAACCCTTTGTATCTAATTCCAACGCTGTCATATAAGTGTCCATCAATTTCAACTGAACATAGCGTCCTGTTTTCTGCTCCTTCTACATAAAGACTATCCAAGATATGGTCCCAATTTGGTTCATTAAAGTAAACTTTTATTTCGCGAATACTGTCTACATTATAAAACCCTGTTTGTGAAAACAGGGTTTTAGTAATTAGTAGAAAGAAAAAAAGAAAACGAAATTTATCCATTATTTATTTAAAGATATTTTTTTAATAACGGTTTCTTTGTTTTCTTTTGTGATAATAACATGATAAAAACCAGTAGAGAAAGAAGAAAGGTCAAATTGTATTTTGTTTCCTTCTAAAACACTTTTTCCAAAAGCATCGACTATCTTAACGTTATCAATTCCAGAATTTAAGCCATAGATTTGAAAATGGCCGTTACTTGGGTTTGGGTAGATATAGATATTTTCATTTTCTAAATTATCAAGGTCCACCATGCATGGATTGTTTAATAAAGTTATAATGCCTGGGTAGTCGCATTCATATCGGAAAGCTTTTGCCGGCCCACCACCATTATATTGCCAAATTATATTATTTCCCGTAGGATCTGTTTCATACATGATTCCTGCTCCGCCTTGTCCTCCAGAAGTATTAACAAAAATGTTTCCATTTGACATTCTGTTTGAAGCGGATTGTCCAGGAGCTGAATATACGCAATCGTATCTCCAAGAGTAGCTTGTTGGTTCAAAAGCTTGTCCAGGTGTTTTGTTATAAGTGTATCCATTTCCTGCGGATCCAGTTGCATCAACGGCATCAATCGTTGATTGATTATTTCCAGCCCCTTCATTATTAAAAACCTGAAGAAAGCCAGCGTTTGGCCTTCCATCGTTTTCAATCCATCTAACGTCATGAACGGCATCTGGAACAATTTGCGCCCCACTTGTGTTATAGTTTGAAGGATTTCCCCATCGATATAAGATGTCTCCACCCATGCCAGAATTTCCACCACTGTGACTTGCTGCTTCTGCGGTGCTTGTGCTGTGATCAATGATATAAAATTCACTAGCGAATCTAGAGGTAAATGCAATTTGATTAAGTTCGGCATTGTAGTCAACTCCATTAACATGAAACCAATCTCCACCACCTCCACCAGGACTTTGAATCATATTAATGTCAATTAATTGAGGATTATCTGCAATAACTCCATAACTAGGTTTGTTAGGATCGACATCTTGTATTAAATGATCCCAGATATGCCATTCCCAGACAATATTTGCGGATCCATTTCCATCTGGCTGAAGTTCTACAAAATGTGTGGGCCATTTGTCAGAATTTGTGCTATATCCTGCAGCGCTTACTTCAGAAGCCGTTTTTACTTCCCATGCAGTTAATAAAACATTGTCTCCCACTAAACAAATATCGTGATGTTGGCAATGGTTTGCATTCGAATACACGTATTCCCAAACCACGTTTCCATTTGGATCTATCTCTTGAACCATCCCCCCTATGGCAGCACCATTTAATTGATTTCCATTGTATTTTCCACCCCGCACAATGTTTCCATTTTCCTTAAGAAGAACGGCATAATTACAGGCAACATTACAATTCCATGTATGTGCGATGTTTCCATCTTTGTCTATTAAGTAGGTGTTGTTGTTGTTTTGTTTGTTATAAAGGGCATATCCATCAAAAGTTTGGGCATAGCAAAAACTGATAATGAATGAGGTAATTAAGAATGTTGTATTAATAAAATTCATGAAATGATTGTTTATATATTTTTGTTAATATACTACTAATTAGGAGAATTAGACGATTTATTATTAATGAACTTGCACATAAATAAAAATTAGTTTGTGTCTTGACTTTTGCTAATAAATAAGCTGAGTTCGATGAAGTCATCCACAGAAAGTTCTTCGGCTCTTTTTTGCTGAAATGGCAGTTGAACTTCAGGGTTGTTGTAGATGCTTTTTAAAGAATTTCTTAAAGTTTTTCTTCTTTGATTGAATGCAGTTTTTACAATTATTTTAAAAGCTTTTTCATCACAAGGGAGAGCCTTATTCTTGTTTCGAATGCAGTTTATTACAGCAGACTTTACTTTTGGTGGAGGGATAAAAGCATCTTCATTTATAGTAAAACAATAATCCACATTATAATATGCCTGCATTAATACACTTAATATTCCATAGCTCTTTGATCCTGGAGTTGAACAAATTCTTTCCGCCACTTCTTTTTGAAACATGCCTGTAATTTGATTAACTTGATTTTTATATTCCAGACATTTAAATAAAATTTGAGACGAGATGTTGTACGGAAAGTTTCCTATAACATCAAATGGAGCATCTTTAAAGATGCTTTTTAAATCTATTTTCAAGAAATCGCCATAAATGATATGTTTCTCATCTAGTTCTGAATGCTCTTGAAGATAATCAACAGACTCTTTGTCATATTCGATACATAAAAGAGTTTTATTTTCCAGTTTTGTTAAGTGTTTTGTGAGTGCACCCATTCCAGGACCAATTTCCAACAATGCATTAGAAGAGTTTTTTTGAGAATAAATAGTGCTTATTCTTTCACAGATGGAATCATCTTTAAGAAAATGTTGTCCAAGGTGTTTTTTTGGTCTAACTCTTTCCATTAAAAGTTTCTATTACATCAAGAAAAGTTCTAAACGCAGCAAATTTTCCAGAAAACAAACGAGAATGATCTTCTTGTAAAGCAGAGGAAAATTTCGTTTGGTACAGTTCCATTTTTTCTTCAGACTCACAAGTGTACATTATTGCATATGTTTTTCCACCTTCTTCTTCGCCATTAATTTTAGAAAGTTTACATTCTATAAAACAATTGGTCTTCATCACATCTGGAATATGGGTGTTTTTCATCCATTGAAGCCATTTTTGCTCTACATTTACATCAATACTAATGGTTACATTATATAGAATCATTAGTGTTATTTAATGTATCTGTAATCCTGTCCATTTTTAATTTTTTGAATAACTGAATAAATTAATTTAATGCAGTTTTCAACATCGTCTTTATGCGCCATTTCCACTGTAGTATGCATATACCTTAAAGGCAAAGAAATAAGCGCGCTTGTTACCCCTTCATTCGAATAAGCAAAGGCATCGGTATCGGTTCCTGTTGACCTGGAGACAACGGCTCTTTGAAAGGGGATTTTTTCTTTAGTTGCGGTGTCTATAATTTGTTTTAAAAAATTATTTTGAACAGCAGGCCCATACGTTAAAACTGGTCCAAGCCCCGATTTCAAATCTCCATTTTCAATTTTATCAATAAGAGGCGTATTCGTGTCATGACAAACATCGGTAACTAATGCAACATTTGGTTTAATTTTATGCGCAATCATTTGTGCGCCACGAAGACCTATTTCTTCTTGAACAGAATTAACGACATATAAACTAAATGGAAGTGAGATCTTATTTTTTTTAAGGAGTCTTGCTACTTCCGCAATCATAAACCCGCCGATTCTATTGTCTAGGGCTCTCCCAACATATTTGTTTTTATTTAGGGTTATAAACTCATCTTCAAAAGTTACAACGCAACCAATATGGACCCCAAGTTTTTCCACCTCTTCCTTTGAAGAACAGCCGCAGTCTAAAAAAATATTTTTTAAACTTGGAGTTTCTTCTTTTTTATGTCTCGTGTGAATTGCTGGCCAACCAAATACGGCTTTTACAATTCCTTTATCCGTATAGATGTTAACTCTCTTAGAAGGTGCGATCATGTGGTCGGATCCTCCATTTCTTTGCAAGTAGATAAATCCATCTTTGTTTATATAGTGAACAAACCAAGAAATTTCATCAGCATGAGCTTCAATGACCACCTTATAGTCTTTCCCCGGATTAATTATTCCTGCTACTGATCCGTAACTATCCGTTATGTATTCATCAATATAAGGCTTAATGTATTCTAGCCATAATTTTTGACCTTCAGATTCAAATCCTGTTGGGCTAGAGTTGTTTAAATATTTAGTTAGAAACTTTTCGGAATTTGAATTGATTATTTTACTCATAAATTTATTTCATTAATGTTACATTCCCTTTAATAATTGAATTAAGTCCACCGATGCAAGTGACATCTAGATAAAAATCATAAACATCCGGATCAAGCTTTTTACCTCTAAATGTCCCATCCCATCCTATAGATGGATCTGTAGATTCAAAAACGAGTTCTCCCCAACGATCAAAAACTCTAAAAATCATTTTTTCAATCCAAATTCCTCGAACAAAAAGGATATCGTTATAATTGTCTCCATTTGGAGAAAAGGCATTTGGGATAAAAACATAAGGATCATCACAAATTATCTCATATACTTTTACTTCAACAGTATCGGACCTTGTACAAATTCCATCCGAAACAGAAAGGGTGAAAATAGTCGTTTGTTCCATGTATGCATTGGTTTGTTGCATGGATGGGTCGCTAAGATCATCTTCTGGAGTCCAAGTATAATTTAAAAGTCCAGAGGGTTGTCCAGATAATACGACTGATGTTCCAGGGGCAACTAGATTTTGAGATGCCGAAGCAATGACAGAAGAAGGAACAATATCGGAGACAATAAGAAAGATAGAGTCATTAACTACACATCCATTGGAAGAAGTTGCAGTTACATAAATATATTGCGAGCTTAGAGGTTGAGTGATAATTACATTTGAAATAGACTGGTTGGGAATAATAGAATCTGGGGACCATTGATAGGTAAAACTAAGTTGTGGGTTTGAATTTATTGCGGTCACCTCAACGAGTTCTCCGGCGCAAACGGAATCGGTAGCAGATAAACTTAAAGATGCGGCGGTTATTTCAATGATAACACTATCCATGGCACTACAAAAATTGTTGCTTCCTTGGAGATAGTAGATGTTAGGAAAGGGAGCAAAGTCAGTAAAATCGGGAATAGATAAATTGCTGTTTAGCGTATCCGAAAAATTAGAAACAGACGACCAAACAAACATGCTTGGGGATCCTGTTACTATTGGATTAAAGACCAAGGAGTCTGCCGCACAAAAAGACATGGTGTCTACCAAGTCAATGGATATAGAATCTAAAACAGATATCGTTATTAATGCTGTATCGGTTAATTGACAAACGCTGTCAGTTACATATAAATAAATTTCAAAAGTTCCGGTGTCGGAATACGTTATTACTGGACTAAAGATAACGGAGCTTGTATCTCCATTTCCAAAGTCCCATAAATAGGTGCTAAGTGAATCGGATCCGTTACTGAGTGTAACGGTAAAATCTCGACATCCTTGGGTTTGGTCTGCTGAGAAATCAGCAAGAGGAATAACGTCTAGATCAAATTTAAACACAACGTTATTGCAGTTGGAACTTAGGTTTTGTGAAGACCATGCTCCTGCTGTTGTAGGAAAATCAGAAACACCACCACAGCCACCACAAACCGATTGGTAAACAATTCCATTTTTGTCAAACCGACTTGTTCCGCCGTCGACATGTTCATCGGCTTGGCTCCCTCCTAGGTAACTTCCATAAAGTAAACTTTGCAATTCTCTTTCAAATACGATTAAATAAAAATCAAACCCATTGGGGGAAGTTGCTTGAAAGGCGTTTGAAGTAACCGGCATCCCAGACAAAGGAGCTCCTCCTAAAATATTCGCTCCCCATCCAGAAACATAAACATTTCCACAAATATCTACTAGAAATGCAGATGGAGAAATGTGTATTTCTGTGCTTCCATTTCCAAATCTTGTAGAGGCAATATTTGCATTAAGCTGTGGGTTTAATTTAATAATAAAGTTACTGCTGTTTCCATTCGAATAGACTCCAGTAGTAGTCGGAAAGGTTCCGCCTCTAGACTGTCCTAAAAGAAAAACATTGTCATTTCTATCAATTTCCACAAAAAAGACTTGGTCATAGTCGTTTTGTCCCATGTAGCTTCCATTGGTAATAGCAGATCCATCGGGCAATAACTTCACGACAAATCCATCTGATTTTCCTCCTTGAAAAGAAGGGAAAAGACCATTATTTAACCCAGTTAGGTTGTTCGAAGTGGTTCCGCCAGCAAATACGATATTGTCAGAAGAATCAATTTTTACAGAATAACAAGCGTCTTCGTTATTGCCGCCATAAAAAGAGGAAAAAATCATCGAAGTAAAGTCATTTTTTAACTTGAAAACCACTCCGTCTTGCCCATGATCTTTTACCGCTTGAAAAGCATTTTGCACAGGAAAATCAATGGATCTTGAACAGGATCCAACTAAAATGTTATTGGCAGAATCAAGCATTATTTCTCCTCTAAATTGGTCGCCATAGTTGGTTACTAAAGAATCATAGGCGGTTACCGCATTAAATAAAACGCCGTATCGGGTATTAATACCGTCATTGTCTGATCCCCCAACATAAGTGGATCCAATTAGGTTTTGCCCATTGCTAGAAATTTTGGAAAGAAAAATGTCGGTCCCTTGATTTGAGAAATAAACTCCGTTAAACAAAAAGTCCATTCCACCAACTCCACCACCATGTGATGTTTGAAATGCTCCATTGGTAGTTGGAAAATCGATGCTGGAAGTAGCACCAAAGACATAAATATTATCGCTAGTGTCACAAATTAAGCTATGCGCAGTTTCGGTGCCTTGAAAGTTATCTCCTCCTCCTAAAAAAGTTCCCCAAAGCATGTTTGCTCCATCTGAACTATATTTAGAAACAAAAACATCGGTAATCCCATAATTCCCACTTAAAGCGGTGAAATTTGAATTAATATCAAAGGCATTAGGGTCCGGAGTTGGATAATTATTTCCATATACGGTTCCTGCCGAATATGCCGAACCATCATGCCCATATGTTGCTGTCATTCCAAAATTATCTGAAAGAGCACCACAGTAGGTAGCAAAAATTAATGATGGATCAATAATCAAAGGGATGTTTTTATTGTATGAGCCAAGTTTAAAAGTCACGAGGTTCTTTTTTAATTTAAAATCACAACGAATTTCTTTTTGCTCTCCATTAACAACTTGGTAAGCATAAGGTTTTTCTTCTATTATTTCTCCAATTGTTGTTTTAATTATTAGGTTTCCAGTTTTGTCTACTTTAATATTTTGTTGCCCAGAATAGTTAAAAGAGATAATAGAAGGGTCTTTCTTTGCATCCACCACAAATTCATATTTAACTTCTTCATCTTTAGTTTTGAAAACCAAATCAATTCCATTATAAAAGTTTTTAAAAGCAATGTTGGAGTATCCATACACCCCTTTTGCCCATTTTGACTCATCGTTTCCAATAAAATAGTTGTAGTAAGCCTCGCTTTTCTCTTGCTTTTCAACTTCATATTCTGTATTGTTTCCAATGAAGTTAAGATGAACCACTTCTTCTTTAATCGAACTTAGTTTCTGATCTGATTTAAAGTAATGATTCTCTTTTAAAGAGGAAAAATCTTGTAAGTGATAAAGCAGCTTATTTTTTTGGATCCATAAATTACCACCATTCATTTTTGTTTTAAACAAAACATCTTTTGGCCATTGCCCCTTATTTTCTAAAAAAGCTTTATTGTTTTGAAAATTAATGGGAGGATGATTGGTTTGAGAAAAACCAAAAGACCGTATAAAAATCAGGATTAATATGAAATAGAGTGTTTTCAATAAAAAAAAGTTATATAAATGTATGTATTTAGACTCTAAATACTTAAAATAAGTTGTATCAATTTAAATAAATTATCTTAAAATTTAGAAACGATATTAATGGCTTTCGCTTTATAATTGGTTATTTTCGTTCCACAATGAATGATAAAAATAGAATAGTAGAACTTTTTAATATTGATTACCCTTTGATTCAAGCAGGAATGATTTGGTGTTCTGGTTGGCGATTAGCCTCAGCAGTTTCAAATGCGGGGGGGCTTGGAATCATTGGGTCTGGATCCATGTACCCTGAAGTTCTTGATGAGCATATTGTTAAGTGTAAAAATGCGACAAATAAACCATTTGCTGTTAACCTTCCAATGCTATACCCCGATATAGATAAACACATAAAAACAATCATTAAACACAAAGTGCCTATTGTTTTTACTTCAGCAGGAAATCCAAAGACTTGGACGTCTCATCTTCAATCCCACAATATTATTGTTGTCCATGTTGTTTCTAGTCTAAAATTTGCATTAAAATCTCAAGATGCTGGAGTAGATGTAATTGTTGCGGAAGGATTTGAAGCTGGTGGACACAATGGGAGAGATGAAACCACCACTTTTTGCTTAATACCTCAGGTTGCAAGAGAAATTAAAATTCCTCTAATTGCTGCAGGCGGAATAGGAACTGGAAGAGGGATGTTAGCGGCAATGAACCTTGGAGCAGATGGGGTACAGATAGGAAGTAGGTTTGTGGCATCGGAAGAATCTAGTGCACATCAAAATTTTAAAGAAGAAGTGGTTTTATCTGGCGAAGGAGATACTTTGTTAACTCTAAAAGAATTAACGCCAGTTCGGCTCCTTAGAAATGATTTTTTTAATTTAATTCAAAAGGCATATCAACGAGGAGACGGAAAAGAAGAACTAAAAAACATTTTAGGTCGCGGAAGAGCAAAAAAGGGAATGTTTGAAGGGGATTTAAAAGAAGGAGAATTAGAAATTGGACAGATTTCAGGTCTAATAAACTCAATAAAACCAGCTTCTAAAATTCTAGAAGAAATTATTAAAGAATATAGACAAGCCATAAAAGAAAGTAATTCCATTAAATTTAATTTTTGATGATTTCATTTGAGAGGTTTACTTTAGAAAATGGCTTAAGAGTTTTGTTTCATCATGATCCAACGACTCCCATTGCTGTGGTCAATACACTTTATGATGTTGGTGCAAGAGATGAAAGTTCAACTAAAACAGGTTTTGCTCACTTGTTTGAGCATTTAATGTTTGGCGGATCGGTTAACATAGCCGATTTTGATAAACCTTTGCAAAAAGCAGGAGGAGAAAGTAATGCATATACAAGCAATGATATTACTAATTATTACGATACAATCCCTTCTTATAATCTAGAAACAGCACTTTGGTTAGAAAGCGACAGAATGCTTTCTCTTGCCTTTACTGAAAAAAGTCTTGAAGTTCAGCGTCAAGTTGTAATAGAAGAGTTTAAACAACGGTATTTAAATCAGCCTTATGGGGACGTTTGGCTTCATTTAAGACCTCTTGCCTACAAAAGCCACCCATATAAATGGGCAACAATTGGAAAAGAAATAAAGCACATTGAAGAGGCCAACATGCAAGACGTAAAGCATTTTTTTAAAAAGCATTATGGTCCTCAAAATGCGATTTTATGCGTGGCGGGAAATTTCACTTCAGATTATGTATATGATCAAGTTTATAAATGGTATGGAGGAATCCCTTCTGGAAAACGGTACATTAGAGAAGTCGAAAAAGAAAATACCCAAGAAGACTTCAGAGAAAGCACCCTAGAAAGAGAAGTTCCGGCAGATGCGTTTTATTATGCGTTTAAAATGTCCTCTAGAAAGAACTTTGATTATTATGTTGCCGATCTTATTTCTGATGCATTAGGGGCATCAAAATCTTCGGTTTTGGTGGCAAGTCTTCAGAAAAAAAAGAGATTAGTAACAGAAATTGCAGCTTATATAACAGGTTCTTTAGATGAAGGCCTTTTAATTGTTTCTGGGAAACTTGAATCGGGTGTTTCTTTTCAACAATTTGATGTAGCATTTTGGAAAGAGATTAATTTATTTAAATCTATTAGCATTAAAGAAAAAACGCTTAATCGTTTAAAAATAAAAAACCAAACGGCAAGATCGTTTCAAGAACAGGGTCTTTTAAATAGAGCGATGAATTTGTGTTTTTTTGAATTATTGGGAGATGCAGATGGAATAAATAAAGAAAAAACAGCCTATGAAAATGTTTCCCCAGGGGAGATGACACGTGTCGCCAATTTAGTTATTAAAAGAGAAAACTGCTCTTTGTTGAAAATAAAATCGATAATGAATGCAAAATAGAAGTCAAGCCCCTGGAATCAAAAATTTCAATGCCATAAATTTTGTAAAACCCTCGATAAAGAACTTAAATGAAAATTCTAACTTGTATTATTTTCAGGATGTTCCTAACGATACCTCTAGAATAGAATTGTATTTTAATTTTGGAACAATTACGGGTAAAAATGGCTTAGCTTCTACAATGAGTTCCTTATTGTTTTCTGGAAGCAAGACTCAAAATTCTTTGAAAATTCAAGAGTCTTTTGATGACCTTGGGGTTTTTAAAGACGTTAGCTTGTCACAAGAAGAGTGCATTATTAGTATTTATTCGTTAAACTCTAATTTATTACTTGCCTTTGACTTGATTTTTAAAACCTTAAATGAGGTGGATTTTCCTTTAAAAGAAGTTGAAGAGCATTTGTCTCAAAAGAAACAACATTTTGAAATAAGCATGCAAAAAGTTGGTGTTCTTGCTAGAAGAAAGTTCATCGAGCAGATGTATCCAAACTCTTCTTATGGACGGGTTTTGAATCTTCAAGATTTTGAAAAGACAACTAGAGAAGAGATTAATGATTTTTATCAAGATTACTTTTTAAAAAGTTTGTTTAAAGCAACGGTGGTTGGGGATATTCCAAATTCAGAAATAGATGCAATTAGTAAAAAATTAATGCATTGGGTCACCAAAAAACCAATTTTCAAAACCAGTGGATGTGTCAATAATATTGGGAGTTTTTTAATAAAAAAAGAAGGGGCTTTGCAGTCTGCAATAAAAATAGGGCTCCCTCTTTACACTAAAAGAGACAAAAGGTTTGTTGATTTTAACATTCTTAATACTATTCTAGGAGGGTATTTTGGAAGCAGGTTAATGACCAATTTAAGAGAAGAAAACGGTTATACTTATGGGATCGGTTCCTATGTTTCGGAATTAAATAAATCGGGAGTTTTTGTTATTTCAACTGAGGTTGGAAAAGAACATGCAAAACATGCGATTAAAGAAATTAAAAAAGAGATTGAAAAATTAAGAACGGAATTAGTTCCATTAGAAGAATTGGAGCTAGTTAAAAATTATTTATTGGGCCAGCTTCTTAAAAGTGCGGATGGAGCATATGCAATGATGAATTTGTACATTGGTTTGCAAAAACATGCAATGGATTTCCGTTTTTATGAACAATATGTGGATCGAATTTTTTCGATCACTCCTAATGAGATTAGAAAGAGTGCTATTGAAACTTTAGATTGGTCAAAAATGACCGTTGTTTGTGCAGGATAGCAACTTTATTTTTCTGCAACCGTTATAATACGTAGTATTATCTTTCGTTTATATACATTATGACCAGGTTTTTAACAGGCTTTCTTGTTTTATTTTTAGCTTTTTCATCTAGAGCGACTCATGTTATGGGTGGAGATTTAACTTGGTCTTGTGATGGAACAGGGAAATATGTATTTGAGTTGGTTTTTTATAGAGACTGTAATGGCGCACAAGTAAACTCTATTTCCGAAAACTTAAGGGTTTGGAACCATCCAACTTTAACGACTTTACACTTGCCTTTTGTCTCTAGAGAAGATATTTCTCCATCTTGTTCGCCAGTAGTTGGGTCCCCTGCAATGCTAGAATGTGGAACGGGAAGCCAAGGTGGAAATGGCATTGGTGCAATTGAAAAAATAATATATAGAAGTGCGCCAACCATCATCACTGGGACCCCTCCTGCTCAGGGATGGGTTTTTACTTATGAGAACTTTTCAAGAAGTTTAGCTTTAACCAATATAAGCAATCCGTCAACGTTTGGAATAACACTTTCCGCTAAGATTTTTGAGGTTCCAGGAGCAAGTTCAGGTTCTTGTGTGGATTCCTCTCCAAAGTTTTTACAAGAGCCTCACTTTGTTAGTTGTGCGGGGGAACCTTATGTGTATAACATGAATGCAATTGACCCAGATTTTGATTCTTTATTTATTGAATTTGGAATTCCATATGATCACTTTCCAGGCCAAGCGACTTACGACCCTCCAAATTCGCCATCTCCTGTTGCTTTTGAGCCTGGATATTCATACTTATCACCGACTCCAGATGTTAGCTTTAACGCTTCCAATATCCCTGCTCAAATTAATTCAAGCAATGGAGAGTTAACCTTTACAAGCAATACCATTGGAAATTTCAGTGTCAAAGTCGTCGTAAAAGCATTTAGAAATAATCATTTAATTGCAGAGGTTGAAAGAGAAATGCAATTAATAATTTTGCCTTGCACAGGAGCAAATCAAGCACCTGTTTTTGTCCCTCCTTTTATAAATAATTCCTTTGATACCACAGTGGAGGCAGGAAACCTTGTTGATTTTTCTTTGATGGCAAATGATTTTGGATTGTTGCATGACGGAACTCCTCAAACCCTTTCTTTAAGTGCATCTGGACCAATGTTTGGTGCCGGATTTACTTCCACATCAGGCTGTGACATAAGTCCTTGTGCAACCTTAAATGGAGGCATTCCTATTTTTGGTGTTCAACAGGTATCTGTCGACTTTTCTTGGCAGACCACGTGTGATCATTTGGTTAATCAATATGGCGTGGTTGCAGACGTTGTTCCCTATAATTTTGTTTTTAAGGTGAAGGACGATTATTGCCAAGTACCTAAAATCAGTTATGCAACCGTTACGATTAATGTACTTAACCCAGGAGTTATTCCCTCAACTCAAATAAACTGTATAGAAACCGATGCGACAGATCAAGTTACGATAAATTGGAGTCCAGTAACCGATCCATTTGGAACCTTCGTTTCTTATGAAATTTATAGTTTGTCAGGAGGGTTGTTAGCTTCTTTTGCAAATATTAATACCAATCAATTTTCGTATACTCCTGGTGCTCAAGATGAGGTATATATATCGGTTAGATCAGGTTGTGATGGTCTTGTTTTGAAAAATAGCGATACGGTTTCTAATATATGGTTAAACGTAACTAATCCAGCAAATGGTACAGCAATATTGCAGTGGAATAAACCCCAACAAATTCCGTCGTCTAATTATGGCAATTATTATCGAATTTATAGAGAATACCCTACGGCATCCGGTAATTGGATTTTAATTGATAGCACCAACTACAACACTCCTTTTTATAAAGACACAATAGATGTTTGTTATTCTTTTTTAAAATATAAGGTTATCCTGCCAACAACCACATGTGATTTTTCCTCAACACAAAGAGGCGATATTTTTGAAGACATGATAACTCCGGTAATCCCAGTCATTTATTCGGTTGGTTTTGATACTACTAGCAATGATTTTGTCATGACTTGGAACCAAAACAGCCAAGAGGATACCTATGGGTACGTGATTTATTCTTATGACATCACCGGTTTTTTGGTTGAAATTGATACGGTATGGGGGTTATCAAACACTTCGTATTCGTATACAATTAGCCCTATTACAGGCCCCTTGTTTTATTCCGTTGCCGCCTTTGACTCTTGCTTCACCACCGCAACACCTGTCACCTATCAAACCTCTGCCAAAGCACCAATCCATGGGACCATTTTTTTAACCGAAGAGGTTAATATGTGTGATGAACAAACCACCTTAAGTTGGACTCCTTATGAAGGAAGTGGCATTGTGGAATATCAAATTTGGGCTCTAAATAATTCTTCTTGGGTTGCCTTAACGACAACTCCAGATACGTTTGCCATAATTTCTTCCTTATCCGGAGAAAATTATAAGATTGTTATTGAGGCCATATTAACCAATGGGTCAACTGCATTATCTGCCCCTGTTAATTTTATTGTGCCTGTTCCTCAGCAACCTTCTTTTCATTATTTCAAGTTGGCAACGGTAAAAGGAAATGACATTGAATTACACGATTATATAGATCATTCTGTTGGGATTACAGAGGTGCTGTTTCAACGAATGGACAATGATTTTATTTATTCGGATGTGGCTCAAGTCCCCGTTAATGGAGATCAGGTTTTTTATAAAGACAACGATGTGTCACCAGATTTTATGCCTTGGACTTACAGGGCGAAATATATAGACAGTTGTGGTAATCAAGGGGCATTTACACAAGAAGTAACCACCATTCATTTAACAGGAACCGCCGATGAAATAGATATGATAAATACCATTTCATGGACTCCTTATTTAGGGTTTGATGGGGCGATTGTAGAGTATCGAATTTATAGGGCTTTAGAGGGGGATTTTGATCCGATTCCAATTGCAACGGTTCCAGACGGACAATATACCTATGTGGATAATGCTTATGGTCTCCAAACGAATGGAAATATATGTTATCGAGTAGAAGCGGTAGAATCCTTTAATTTTTATAACTTTTCAGAACAAAGTTCTTCCAACGATTTGTGCTTATACTATAAGCCATATATATATGTTCCTAATGCATTTACTCCAGGAGGAATTAACCCGATTTTTATTCCAGTAATTAGTAATGCAAGTCCCAAGGGCTATCAATTTGAAGTTTTTTCAAGGTGGGGACAGCGAATTTTTGAATCTTCGGATTTATCCGTAGGTTGGGATGGCATAATTACTAATTCGGGTCAAATGGCAACAAACGATGTGTATTTATATACGGTGAGTTTTGAAGATGGAAACGGAAAAAGAATTTTTAAAAGAGGCTTTGTTTCCTTGTTAAAATAATGCCCTTAAATTTGTTTCAAAGAATTACATTTGCACCATGCATGTACAAAAAAAGGGAATAGCGATATTGGGTTCAACCGGCTCTATTGGGACACAAGCGCTTGAGGTTATTGAATCCAATCCAAATTATTTTGATTTACAGGTTTTAACCGCAGGTAGCAATGTATCTTTATTAATTGAACAAGCCAAGAAGTATAAACCAAATACGGTTGTCATTGCTAACGAAGAAAAATATTTGGAGCTAAGAAATGCGCTTGAGGATTTTGATATTCATGTTTATGCAGGAAGTGATGCACTGTCTCAGGTGGTCGAATCCAAAGAGGTACATGTGGTATTAACCGCTTTAGTTGGATACGCCGGTTTAATCCCAACGATAAAAGCAATAGAATCAAGAAAAACAATTGCATTAGCAAATAAAGAAACCTTAGTTGTTGCAGGAGAGCTGATTAAAAAATTAGCGCGAAAATATCAATCCAACATTTACCCTGTTGATTCGGAACACTCTGCTATTTTTCAATGTTTGATGGGAGAATACAAAAATCCAATCGAAAAAATATATTTAACTGCTTCAGGGGGGCCTTTTAGGGGGTATTCGTTAGAACAATTAAAAACAGTAACGCTTAAACAGGCACTTAAACATCCAAATTGGTCAATGGGGGCAAAAATAACCATTGATTCTGCATCAATGATGAATAAAGGCTTGGAAATAATTGAAGCGAAATGGCTTTTTGATTTAAAAGAAGACCAGATTGATGTTATTGTTCATCCGCAATCCATCATTCATTCCATTGTTCAGTTTGAAGATGGAAGCATGAAAGCACAAATGGGTCTTCCAGATATGAAACTCCCTATTCAATTTGCATTAACCTATCCGGATCGATTGCCAAGCACCTTTCCGAGGTTTAATTTTTTAGATTATCCGCAATTGAATTTTGAAAAACCAGATGTAGAAGTGTTTACAAGTCTATCCCTTGCTAGGGAGGCCATGCTAATGGAGGGAACAGCTGCATGCTCTCTTAATGCGGCAAATGAAATAGCTGTGGAGGCTTTTTTAAATGAAAAAATTAGTTTTTTGGATATTTTAGAAGTAAATGAAAAAGTATTGAAGCAAATAAACAATCAAACATCGCCTTCTCTTACCGATTATATCGATGCCGATAAAGAAGCTCGAAATTTCGCTAAAAAATTGTGCGGAATAAACTAATCTGCTTTTTATTGGCCTGTTTTTTGTTTATATAAGATGTAACATATTTATATATTTGGACTTATCTTTTAACAAAACTAACTTAATCTACTCATGCGTTTTATTTTTATTTATTTCTTTTTTATTTCTTTTTTTTCCTTTGGACAAATAGAGGTCAATGTCACCATAAGAACCATAAAAGGAAAACCCTTAAAGCAAGCAAAAACCTACCTTTCAATTGGAGGTGATAAGGCGCAACAAAAAGAAACCGATGCAAATGGAAAGGTTTTTTATGAGGTAATTGAGCCCGGTATATATACGTTTTATTATGCCGAAGATATTAAGGGCTTTGAAATAGAAATGCGAAAGGGGAGAAAGGGAAAAATGAGCAAGTCATTAAGCTACGATCCAAACGGGGTTTTTGCCGTTTTTAAAAAGGCAGATAGAAGCAACTTGACTTTTAAAGAAGTTGATCAAACAAAGGTTAAGTTTAAACCAGCAACAGGAAGATGTGGATATGAACTCATTCTTAAAAATTCGAAAGGGTTTCCTGTGAATAACGTTCCAGTAGCTTTGGCAGATATTCAGAAAAAAACGATTTATAAATCAAATACTGGATCCAAAGGAAAGGCAAATTTTTATCTGTATTCCGGAAGAAACTATGAGCTTGATATTAATGGAGAAGAAGGGCTACGAGAAATAAAAATACCCATGGTAAAATATGGGGTATTTAAAAAAGTTCTTCCCTATGAACAGCCAAAAATTGTGGAGAAAATCAAAGGCGACTCTATCTATCAGTACAAGGTTAGTGCGCAACAAAGAGCCACCACTCATTCTTTTACACAAGTCACGCTGGTTGATTATAATAGAAATGGATTATCTAATGAAAAAATTTGTTTAAACGATGAGAATTCTTCAACGATTTATGTCGCATATACCAATGAGCAAGGAATTGCCCGATTTATGATTAAAAATGGAACCGATTATGTGATGCATTTAACCTATGAAAGAGGGGTAAAGTTACTATCGATGGAAAAAACAACAGGATTCAAATCCAGAAAAATGACCCATTCCTATAGAGGCTCCTTATTGATCGAAAAACAATTGGCCGAACAAAAAGCGGAGATGGAACGCCTTAAAGCAAAGCTTAAGGCAGCCGAAGAAGATTTTGCATCCGGAAGAGCGGCACTAAAGGTTACCTATAATGAAACTCCAGTAAAAGTTATTTCGGCTCCAGAGAAGTATTTAATTAATACTCCTGAAGGATTTAGCGTAAACTTTGGAAATTCTGGCAAAGCAGGAACCCCAACAATCGTTGGGGATAATTTGTACCTCCAAGAAGGTGCTTATTCTTCCAATTATTATTGCATAAATGCGACTAATGGGGAATATAATTGGGGTTTACGTTTAGGGGAAACAGGTATTTCTCCTGCAGTATATAAAAACGGCGTTATTTTAATTAATACTGCCTCTTGTTCTCTTTATGCAATTGATGCAAAAACAGGAAAATTACTTTGGAGCAAGTGGCTGGCTGGATATGTTTATACCACACCTTCGGCGGATAATGAGAATGTGTATGTAGCCTATAATCATGGAGGGTATCCCGTGGTGGTTAGTTTTGATCTTCGTTCGGGCAAATTAAATTGGATGCGCCTTGTGGATGAAGAAATTATTGCTTGTCCAGTTGTGGTTGATTCTGAAATACATGTGGCTTCTCAAAATGGAATCTATTATGTATATGATAAAAAAAGTGGAGGTTTAAAAAAGAAAAGAGAGGATTTAAATGCGGTTTCTACCCCAACAATAAGCGACGAGTCTATTTACATCACGGTGTCTAATGGTTCCTCTGAGAACCTGGTGGCTTTGGACAGGAAGACACTCGAGACCAAACAAACCTATCCCACTTCTTTAACGTCCCTTCGAATATCTGGTTTGCGAAATGTAGACCAAACCGACCAAATGAATTTTAATGGTTCTCATCCAATTATTTATAAAAATAAAGTAGCAATACTAACCGATAAATATAACCTGATGGCCTTTGATGTTATATCTGAACAACTTTTATGGAAACAGAAAATAGAGGTAAATGAAGATCAATTGCCCATTGTGGCTAATAAAAAAGTCATTATCATGTCCAAAACAGGCGAAATATATTCTTTTGATATTCAAACAGGATCCAAAAAGTTAATTAAAGCCATCTCAGGAAATATTGAAGGACAGCCCATCGCAAGAAAGGGATTTCTTTATATCGCTGTAGGTGGAGTAATTAAGGTTATTAAAAATGCAGTAAATCATTCTTGGTTACAGTGGAACAAAGACGGAGGGCACAATGCCATTTGGGAGTGATTGTTAACGTCCGTTATTCCGTTTTTTCTTCTTCTTAAGAAAAAGATAAGTAAGATGCACTAATCCAATTAGCAATAAAAAACCTCCTGAATATAAAAACCAATAGAAATAGGGTAATCCTGTTTTTTTTGACTTGTTTTTAACATCACTTTTATGGTGTTTTACTGTAAATTCTGGAATCTTCTGAATGAATATAGGGGATAAAAATTGATTGCTGTCGGCAAATACTTTCTTTGTTCTATTGGTATCTCCATCAGACCATCTAACAAAATGATAGAGTCCATCGTCACAAGCGGTCAAATTAAAATCAAAGCCAATTAAATATTCCCCTTTGAACGGCAAACAAATAGGATAATTATCATTAACACTAATCTTTCCTGAATTGCCAGATACTTCTAAATTAAACCACCCATCTTTACCCAGTAAACTTGCCAAGTTAGATTTTACGTGTTTATTTCTAAGCACAGCAAATAAACGAAGCTTTTCCACCTTTTTTAACCATTTTTCTTCACTTTGAACAACCCGTTTTAAATGTGAGGCAATTTTATCCCTGGGCCTTGGTAATTCATTGATGTAAAGATCTTCAAAATGATTGATAGCCGCTATAACAGTATCCTTATGCAGCGAAGTATTGAGTAAATGTGCATATTGAACTAGAAATTCGTTTTTAAACTCTTTATTCTCCATCAGCTTTACTAAATATCTTGTGCTCCAAGGAGGATTAGACCAAAGTTTACCAGCTTTATTCAGCGAATGTTTAAGAAAATTTCTTTTGGGCGAACCATATCCATGGTCTGTATCATATAAAATCATCCTAAACTTCCCATCTGTTTGATTAGAATTCCAGTATCGAATGTTTCCTCTAGAATCAGGATTGTTTATATATAACTGAAATATCCTGAAATTGATGTAATTGCGAATATCTAGAAACTTATTCGCTTCGATATAAGATAAGCTATCCATTTTATTAAGATGAAGAAACCATTTATACATTTTCATATAATCATCTTTTTTTCCATGCTGTAAAACCCATTTCCCTTTTATAATTGACAAGCTATCTTTATCTATTCCTTTGTTGTTTTTTAAATAATGCTCATTTACTTTTTCTCTTAAATTATAAACCCCCCAATATTCAGCATTAATAAAAAAATGCACCGGTTGATATGCCATGTAATCCACCCCAATATTTCTTGCTAAATAAGCACTTAGCACATCTTTAAATCTTGTGCCTTTAAAATCATTGCCAGAAGTTCTTATTACTAATTGCTTGTGTTTGTTTATGTTTTTTAATGGAAAAAAATTATATCTAAAAGACTTAGACCCATATTTGCTTCTTGCTATAATTTTAAAGGACTTATCTGGATATTTTCTTGTGGATTCGCCAAATAATTTAATGCCACAATCTTGCTCAATGAAAGAATTGTCATCAAAGTACATGAAATGAATGTTTTTCTCCCAGTTTTTGTAATAATTTCTGTTATGTAAATTTCCTAAAGAATCTTTATAGGCATTATCTCCACTAACATAGATACCCTTTTGTCCACTCCAAAGATCTTCTGGGTCTATTGACACATGAACTATAGGGAGCTTCTTATTAAAATTAAACAAATAGAAATAGTTAAAAACAGTGTCCTTTTCATGGCCATCAATTACTGGCTTAAATCTTAAATTTAAATTTTCATTAACTATTAACGAGTCTTTCCATTTATTTGAACTTTTATTAGGTGAAGTCCCATCAGTTGTATAATAAATCGCGTCATATTTTCCAGAGATAGTTAATACTATGGTGTCATTATAAATTCCTGAAAACAGATTAATATGTAAAACAGCTTGAGAGTGTAAATCAAAGAGAATTGCAAAAAAACAAAAAGGAAGAATACCTTTTAACATAAAACTAAGATAATAATAAGAGAGCAATTAAGGTGATTAAAAATGCAGTAAATCATTCTTAGTTACAGTGGAACAAAGACGGCGGGCACAATGCCATTTGGGAATAAATTAAAAGCTAAAAAAAAGTAGGCTATTTGTAGAAACCTAATTTCTTCATTTTTCGTTTATTTTTGCATGAGGTGTTTATAATAACCACTGTTCCTGTCTTGCAATGACAAGCATAACAATGTTCAACTTTTGTAGAATCAAATTCAAATTCAATGGAATTCACCTCAATGTTTTCAGTGGCTAAAAAATCATGTATTGTATTATTTAAAGCTTCTAAGCTAAAAGTGTCTGCGGTGTAATGCTTGTCCCAAAAATTAGCACATCCAGTTGCATCATACTTAAAAGTAGTTGCGCTATTCTTTGTGCATGAAAAAAGAAGAACAATCAAAAAGAAAGAGATAGAAATAAAGGCGTTTTTTTTATTCATAATAGGAGTGTTGTATTATTATAGGAGTATTAACCTTTGAAAAGGTTGGGTTTATTCATCGGCTTATTTCAACCCTTTTTTAAGGAATCCCTTATCTTTGCCTTTATTAAAGCTAATGTGTAAAAGATGTTCATTCAATGGCCTCAGGAATTTTAGGAATATTAGATGATATAGCAGTTATCATGGACGATGTTGCCACGATGAGCAAGGTTGCCACAAAAAAAACGGCTGCTCTATTAGCAGATGACCTTGCGGTTAATGCCGACAAGGCTTCTGGCTTTTCTTCAAGCCGAGAGCTTCCGGTTCTTTGGAAATTAACCAAAGGTTCTTTTTTTAATAAGTTGCTCATTCTTCCGGGGGCATTTCTTTTGAGCGCTTTTTTGCCCGTGCTTATTGTTCCGATATTACTTTGTGGGGGCGTTTATTTAACCTTCGAAGGGGCATTAAAAATTTATGAGTATTTCTTTTTTAAGGAAAAAAAAGAGGAGTTAAATCTCATTAAAATGAACGGAGAACAGCTTTATAAACACGAAGAAAAACGCATTAAATCGGCGATTCTAATTGATTTTATTCTCTCTATCGAAATTGTTATCCTTACCCTTGGAACAGTGATCGATGAACCACTTAAAATTCAAATCCCAGTGGTTTCATTTATTGCAATCTTGGCAACAATTGGGGTTTATGGAATAGTAGCACTTTTAGTAAGAATGGACGATGTGGGTTACCGATTAATAGCCATTGCCAAAAACAACTTTCTTAAAAGCTCAGGTGTTTTTTTAGTAAAAACGCTTCCTGTAATCATTCGCATGCTTAAGGTGTTTGGAACATTGGCGATGTCTCTTGTGGGAGGAGGTATTTTTGTTCATAATCTAGTCTTTATTCATGAGCTAATTAATGAATGGCCAATCTTGCTTGCAGAATTTATCGTGGGGCTTGTTAGTGGAATAGTATTTCTTTCAATCTTTCTGATCACCAAGAAAATTTTTGGGGCTCAAAAATCAAATTAATAATTGATATTGACAAATAAGTATTCAAAAAAAATCGATTGATTTTTATTC
>JAQWKT010000044.1 GCA_029247685.1 Crocinitomicaceae bacterium
TCACGTCTTTATTGCCACAATCTAACCAGTCTATAACTTTCCCTGGTACAAGTTTTGAGCCAGATTCGGTTAACCTTCTAAAGGCGTCTGGCAATTGGTATTCTCCTCCTTTTTGAATATCGTTTTCAATTAAATATTCTAATTCATTTTTTAGTGCATTTCCATCTTTAACATAATAAATGCCTATCATGGCAAGATCGGAAACAAATTCGTTTGGTTTTTCAATGAAATCAATGATACTTCCATCATGGTCAAGTTTTACTACGCCAAATGAACTTGGATCTTCTATTTGTTTTACCCATAAAATTCCATCGACTTCAGAATTCAACTTAAAATCGGCTTTAAAAAGAGTATCGGCAAATGCAATTACGACAGGACCATCAATAAGCTCTTTAGCACATAAGACAGCATGAGCAGTTCCGAGTGGTTTGTCTTGATAATAGATACTTCCTTTCGCCCCGAGTTTTTCAGCAACGGTAATTAATTCCTTTTCTACTTCGCTTCCAAAATCCCCAATTACAAATGCAATTTCTTCTATTTTTTCTGTGCAAACTTCTGCGATGTCTTCTACAAGTCGATGAACTATAGGTTTTCCACCAACAGGGATAAGAGGCTTAGGAACGGTCAGTGTATGTGGTCTTAACCTGCTTCCTCTTCCTGCCATAGGTACAATAACTTTCATTTACTAGTGTGTTTTTATAATTAGTTTATTCCGGTGCTTCCAAAACCACCATCCCCACGTTTTGTAGTAGATAATTCAGATTCATTCCCCCATTCAATTTGTTCAAATTTATTAAAAACAAGTTGTGCAATTCGATCTCCGTTTGAAACAGTGGTTGAATTTTTGGAATGATTTATTAATATAACTCCAACTTCTCCTCGATAATCAGCATCAATAGTTCCGGGGGTATTGAGAACGGTAATTCCTTTTTTTAGAGCAAGTCCGCTTCGTGGTCTAACTTGGCATTCGTATCCGCTTGGGATCTCCATAAATATTCCTGTAGGAATTAGTTTTATTTCCCCTGGATTAATAACCATTTCCTCTTGGATATTGGCTCGAATATCTAATCCTGCTGCATTAAGCGATTCGTATTTGGGTAGGTCTCTATTGGATTTGTTTATTACTTTAACGACTGGTTTTTTCATGTTTAAGAGGCAGCTTTTAAAATAGATAATTTAGATTTTGAAAATTGTTTTTTTGCATAATCTAAGGTGACACTAAAGGATTTCCTTTTTTTAGATGGCAAATCAAACATTGCTTCATTTAAAATTGCTTCACAAATGGATCTTAATCCTCTAGCACCAAGTTTAAATTCAACTGCTTTTTCGACAATAAAATTTAAAACGTCCGCATTTATGGATAGTTTTATCCCATCAATCTCAAATAATTTTTCGTACTGCTTTATAAGGGCATTTTTGGGTTCGGTAAGTATTTTTCTTAATGTTTCCTTATCAAGTGGGTTTAAATAACTTAACACAGGAAGTCTTCCAATAAGCTCAGGAATTAAACCATATGCCTTTAAATCGGTTGGATCGATATATTGAAGTAAATTGTCTTTGTTGTCATTGGTGTGGTTTTTATTGGTGAATCCTATTGTTTTTCGATTTACTCGTTTTGCTATAATTCGATCAATTCCGTCGAATGCACCTCCACAAATAAACAGAATATTTTTGGTGTCAATTTGTATTAGTTTTTGCTCTGGATGTTTCCTTCCCCCTTGGGGCGGAATATTAGCAACAGTTCCTTCTAGTAACTTTAATAAAGCTTGCTGAACACCTTCCCCTGAAACATCTCTAGTAATGGAGGCATTGTCTGATTTTCTAGCAATTTTATCTATTTCATCAATAAAAACAATTCCTCTTTCGGCTTTCTTTACATCATAATCGGATGCTTGTAATAGTCTTGTTAAAACATTTTCAACGTCTTCTCCAACATATCCTGCTTCAGTTAATACGGTTGCATCGGCAATACAAAAAGGAACATTTAGTTGTCTTGCAATAGTTTTTGCAAGTAATGTTTTTCCAGTTCCTGTTTCCCCAACAAGAATAATATTTGATTTTTCTATTTCGACGCTATTATCAATGTCCTCTTGATCGATTCTTTTGTAATGATTATATACAGCAACCGCAAGTATTTTTTTTGCAATATCTTGTCCAATGACATGTTCATCAAGAAAAGATTTGATTTCTTTTGGCTTTAAAACCGTTATTTCGGAATCGCTGCTGTGGGAATCGCTATAATTTATTTCATCTTTTAAGATGCGCTCGGCTTGTGTAATACAAGACTCACATATATGACCTGATATTCCTGCGATTAGAATAGAAACATCTTCTCTATTTTTTCCACAAAACGAACATTCTGCTTTTTGCTTGCTCATGAATTAATTAAATTATTTATTTCTTTGGGTTTTGTAATAAAACTTCATCCACCATTCCATATGCTTTTGCTTCTTCAGAGGTCATCCAATAATCTCTATCTGAATCTTCCCAAACTTTATCATAAGTTTGTTTGCTATGAGAAGCAATAATGTTATAAAGTTCTTTTTTAAGTTTTTGAATTTCTCTTGCCGTTATTTCAATGTCAGAGGCTTGCCCTTGAGCTCCACCAAGTGGTTGATGAATCATTACTCTAGAATGTTTTAAGGCCGATCTTTTCCCTTCAGCCCCAGCACATAAAAGAACAGCCCCCATCGATGCTGCCATTCCTGTACATATGGTTGCAACATCAGGACGGATGTATTGCATGGTATCATATATGCCTAAACCTGCATAAACGGATCCTCCCGGAGAATTTAAAAATATTTGAACATCCTTTTTGGCATCAACCGACTCTAAAAATAGTAGTTGCGCGTTTATAACGTTTGCTACTTGATCATTAATCCCAGTTCCTAAAAAGATAATTCTATCCATCATTAATCTTGAAAACACATCCATTTGGGTCATGTTTAAAGATCGTTCTTCAATAATATATGGGGTTAAAGAAGATTCAATGTACGAATCAACATGCATGCTACTAATTCCCATGTGTTTTGTAGCGTATTTTCTAAATTCTTTGTGGTCAATCATTGGATTTTTTTTTTAGGCTATAAATTTAATGCAATATAACCATATATATGCGATTTATTTCAATATTATAATCATGCAATTATCTTTGTTAATAAATTTTTTTTTGATACCACAAAAAATTTCTGATAAACGAATATTGATTTCTTCTTTAAACTGGGGGATGGGACATGTTGCTCGATGCATTTCCTTGATTTATAAATTAAAAAACAATAACAATCAAATTTGGATAGCAGCGTCCTCCAATCAACAAAATGTTTTTAAGACTTATTTTCCTGAGTTACAATATTTACCTCTTACAGATTATCCATTTAAATTTTCAGAAAAAAGATCGTTTGCCAAAGCAATGATATATAGTGCTTTGTCTTTGTATTCGAGGCTTATAAAAGAAAAAAGGATAGTTAATGAATGGCAAAGTTCATTTAATTTTGATTTAATTATAACGGACCAACGCTATTCTTTTAGATCGAGTAAATGCATTTCTATTTTTTTAACGCATCAACTTAATCTGCCAGATTTTAGATTTTCTTTTATTTTCAAAACAATACATCGATATCATTTAAAAAAGTTTAATTATATCTGGATATGCGATTTTGAAGATTCTAGATTAGCAGGAAATTTAAGCATTAATAATAAATATCCAAATTCATTTTATATAGGTCCATTATCAAGATTTGATTTTGTCGAATTAAATCCAATTAAATCGATTGATTCTACACTTATTTTAAGTGGCCCCAAAGCCTTTCGTTCATATTTATTAGAATATTTTTTATCTAAAGTAGATGATACCCAAAAAATCTGTATTGTTACTCCCTCTCAATTTCCAGTAAATATTTATCAAAAATATCCAGCATTAAAAAGGATAGAGATTCATGTTTCTTCGGATTGGAAAAAAACGGATGAAATAATTTTAAATAGCAAACAAATATGTTCTTTTACCGGATATTCGACTATAATGGATTTAACGTATCTTCAAATAAAGGCAGATTTAATTCCAACTCCTGGGCAACAAGAACAAATTTACTTACATAAACTACATGCTTAAGGTAGACCTTATCTTTTGTTTTTAGGAGTCAATTCAATATACGGTATTAGTACTTCTTCTAAAGAGACACCACCATGTTGAAACGTGTTCAGAAAATAGTTTACATAATGAGAATAATTGTTTGGGTAAACAAAATAATCTTCATTTCCTGCAAAAATGTATTCAGAAGACATGCGACCTCTTGGCAAAAAAGCATCTTCAGGATTTTTAACAATAAAAACATCTTTTTCGTTGTAAGACATTCCTCGCCCAACCTTGTATCTTAAATTGGTATTGGTGCTTTTACTTGCGGTAACTTTAACTGGAGATTTAACACGAACGGTACCATGATCGGTTGTTATAATAAGTTTCATGTTGTTTTGTGCAATCTTTTTGATAATGTCTAGAAGAGGAGAATGCTTTAACCAAGATAAAGTAATCGATCGATAAGCAGCTTCATCAGAGGCTAATTCCCTAATTATTTCCATTTCGGTTCGGGCATGCGATAGCATATCTACAAAATTGTAAACAATAAAATTCAAATCGCAATCTTTAATATTATTAAATTGATCATTTAGTTTTTTGCCAGCCTCTAGATTGGTTATCTTGTTATAGCTCCATTTAATATTTTTTCCAAGACGTTTTAAGTTAGCTTCTAAAAAATTCTTTTCGTACATGTTTTTACCGCCCTCATCTTCTTCATTTTTCCACCAGTTTGGATGTTTTTTTTCCATTGCTGATGGGAGTAATCCTGAAAAAAAGGAGTTTCTTGCATATTGAGTTGCGGTAGGAAGAATTGACATGATAATGTCTTCAGATTCCTTCTTAAACAAATTTAAAAAAACAGGCTCTAATTTTTTCCATTGGTCGTATCGAAGATTGTCAATTACCAGAACTACGGTTTTTTGCTTTTCTGAGCTTTTGATAATTCGGTCTTTTATAAGGGTATGAACCATTTGTGGAGATTCTTCAATTCCATTAAGCCAGTTTAAATAATTTTTTTCGATGTATTTGCAAAATAATTGATTGGCTTCTTTTTTTTGCATTTCAAGAATTTCGCGCATTCCACCATCTTCGATACTTTCTAGCTCCATATCCCAATAAACTAGCTTAGAATATAACTCTTTCCATTCCTCAAAATCAAGATTCCCACTTAACTGCATTCCTAGTTGTCTAAATTCTTGTTGGTATGTAGAATTTGTCTTTTGAGATACCAGTTTTGATTTTTCGAGAATTTTTTTGAGGCTATGAATGATTTGATTTGTATTTACTGGCTTGATTAAGTAATCGGCAATTTTACATCCAATTGCTTCTTCCATAATATATTCCTCCTCACTTTTAGTGATCATTACGACAGGAGTATTTGGATTAATTTCCTTTATTTTTGGGAGTGCATCCAATCCCGAAATTCCGGGCATGTTTTCATCTAAAAAAACAACATCATAATTTTTTTCTTGGCATTTTTCGATAGCATCTGCACCGCTTTTAACGCCCTCAACTAAATATCCTCTTTCTTGAAGAAGTAGAATGTGTGGTTTTAATAGGTCAATTTCATCATCTGCCCATAAAATTGTTTTTTCCATAATATCTTTATTAGATTTGAGGTTGTGTTTAAAAGTATTCATTTTTAATGCCAAAAGAAAAAAGTACAAACAAAAACAAATTAATTAACGATCCAGTTTATGGTTTTATTACTATTCCGGATGAAATAATTTTTGATGTAATCGAACACCCTTTTGTTCAGCGTCTTCGAAGAATCCTTCAGCTTGGATTAACGCACTTGGTTTATCCAGGAGCAATGCATACCCGATTTAATCATGTGTTAGGAGCTATGCATCTTATGCGTACTGCTATTTCAACCATTCGAAGAAAAGGGCATTCGGTCTCTAAAAATGAAGAACGAGCAGTTCTACTTGCCATTTTACTTCACGACATAGGACATGGTCCATTTAGTCATGCTCTCGAATACGATATTGTTTCTGGAGTAACTCACGAAGAAATATCCTCTCTTTTTATTAAAAAATTAGCAAATGAATTTGGATCGGATCTTGACGAGGCTTTGCTTATTTTTCAAAATAAACACCCAAAGAAATTTTTATATGAACTTGTTTCTAGTCAATTGGACATGGATAGACTAGATTACCTGAATAGAGATAGTTTTTATACTGGAGTTAGCGAAGGAATTATTGGATCCGAAAGACTGATTGACATGCTTAATGTATCCAATGGCCAACTTGTCTTAGAGGAAAAAGGAATTTATTCGGTTGAAAAATTCATCATCGCAAGAAGATTAATGTATTGGCAAGTTTATATGCACAAAACGGTTGTGGCAGCCGAATACATGCTTATACATGTTTTAAGAAGAGCCAAATACTTGGTTCAACAAGGAGAAAAACTTTTCGCTAGTCCTTCTTTGAGTTATTTTTTAAGCAACAATATATCAAAAGAAGTTTTTGAAACGGATGATAAAGCACTTTTAAATTTTGCAAATATTGACGATAACGATATTTGGTTAGGAATTAAGGTTTGGCAAAAATCAGACGATTTTGTTCTATCCACTCTTTCCAAAGCACTTATTCAACGAAAATTGTTTAAGATAGAAATCTCTTCTTCTCCTTTTTCAAAAGAAACGGTTAAAAAGATTAGAAATAGAGTAGAGGATGCTTATGGATTATCGACTAAAGAAGTTAATTATTTAGTATATGACAAGGTTTTGTCCAATAATGCGTATAGCTCTACCAAACAAAACATCATGCTTCTTAAGAAAAATGGAGAAATCATTGACTTGCCCAGTGCTTCTGATAATTTAAATATTTCCGCTTTGGCAAAACCAGTGGAAAAATATTTTTTGTGTTACCCAAATATTCAGGCATAAAAAAAGCCCGCAAATGCGAGCTTTTATATTTGTAACTTAAAATTATTTTAGATTTGGATCGGCCATCATGTCACCTTCCATATCCATACCCATTCCTTCATCATCCATTCCTCCATCATCATTTCCTCCATCATCATTTCCTCCCATTCCCATCGCTTTCATTGTCTCAGGACAATCTTTCATTGCTTGTTCCATTAGTTTATTCCCCTCTTCTTCACTAACATCATTCATCCACTCACAACCTGCAGGTGCTTTATCTGCACTTGGGTTTGCAACAGCTAATTTCATGCAGTCACAAGTTGATTTGCTTGCAGAAGATCCACCATCTGTTGACCCACCATCTGTTGACCCACCATCTGTTGTGCCACCATTAGTTGTGCCACCATCTGTAGAACCACCACCTGTAGAACCACCATCTTGTTTTGCAGCTGGAGTAGAATCAGATGTTCCATCTTTTTTATCGTCATCTCCACAAGAGACTAAAACAGTACTAGCAGCGAATAAAATCGCAAAGCTTAAAAATAATTTTTTCATAATTTAAAATTTAAATGTTTCAATAAAACTAAACTTTTAATTCAATTCTCTCTAATTTATTACATAAAAATTTGTTTTATTAGTAAAAAAATTAACTTTTTTTATAATTTCATAAAATGAAAATATGTTGTGCTTTTTTCTTTGTATTATTTTTAATTTCTTGCTCTGATAATAAAAAAGAACAGAAAGAAACCTCTAAAAAAATGGCTTCCGAACTTTGTGAATGCCTACAAAATGACTCTAGCTATGTTTATTGCATAATGACTTTGCAAGAGAGTAATCCAAAATATGAAGAATTATCTCAAGAGCAGCTAATGGAAGAGGTAAACAAAAATTGTCCAGAAAAATCAAAGACAATCCATAATACCTTTGTGGAGGCAAATTAATTTGTTATTAATGTTTAAATTATTGAATTACTTTTCTTGAATGATAAAACATAATGTATATTTGCATGATTAATTAAACGAATGGAAAAACAAGTCATTCTAAACGAAGTTGAATTGCAATTAACACTCAATCGGCTTTGTTATCAATTAATTGAAAAACACGATGCTTTCGAAAATACAGTTCTTATTGGTTTACAGCCAAGAGGTATTTACGTTTTAGAACGTTTGATCGGTCAATTAGAGAAAATATTAAACAAAAAAATTGTTTGTGGAAATCTCGATATCACTTTTCATAGAGATGACTTTCGTAGAAGAGAAATCCCTTTAATTCCCAGCATAACGAACATTGATTTTATTATCGAAAACAAAAACGTTGTTTTAATAGACGATGTTTTATTTACTGGTAGAACGATTAGATCTGGTCTTGACGCATTGCTTGCTTTTGGTAGACCTAATAAAGTAGAGCTTCTAACTTTAATTGATCGCCGATTTAGAAGGGATCTTCCAATCCAATCGGATTATGTTGGCAAACGAGTAGACACCTTAATCTCTGAAAGAGTTTCTGTAGAATGGACCGAATATGAAGGAAAGGACCAAGTAATTCTTTACACAAAAAATAACGAAAATGAATAGTTTAAGTGTAAAACATCTTGTCGGAATAAGAGATCTTACCAAAGAAGATATTAATACCATTTTTACTACTGCAGATAGCTTTAAACAAGTGATTAATAGACCTATCAAAAAAGTCCCATCTCTTAGAGATATAACTATTGCGAATTTGTTCTTTGAAAACTCCACTCGAACTAGATTGTCTTTTGAACTAGCTCAAAAAAGATTGTCTGCTGACGTTATTAATTTTAGTGCTTCGAGTAGTTCGGTTAAAAAAGGCGAAACACTTTTAGATACGGTAAATAATATTTTATCGATGAAAGTAGACATGGTGGTAATGCGTCATCCGAATCCTGGAGCTGCGATGTATTTGTCTAAAAAAATTGATGCAAAAATCATTAATGCTGGAGATGGGACACACGAGCATCCTACCCAAGCTCTTTTAGATGCGTATTCCATTAGAGAAAAATTAGGTTCTGTAAAAGGTAAAAAAGTGGTTATTGTTGGCGATATACTACACTCAAGAGTTGCTCTTTCGAATATATATTGTCTTCAAAAACTTGGAGCTGAAGTAATGGTTTGTGGCCCTGCAACCCTAATTCCAAAACACATAAATGAACTTGGGGTTTTGGTTTCTCATAACCTTAAAGAAGCACTGGAGTGGTGTGATGTTGCGAACATGCTGCGCATTCAGTTAGAAAGGCAAAATGAATTGGGCTATTTTCCTTCTATACGAGAATATGCAATGAGTTTTGGCTTAAACAAGCAATTGTTAGACTCCCTTTCCAAAGAAATTATTGTTATGCACCCTGGTCCAATCAATAGAGGAGTCGAAATAACAAGCGACGTTGCAGATTCTAATCAGAGTATCATTCTTCAGCAAGTGGAAAATGGGGTAGCCATTCGTATGGCCGCCATTTATTTATTAGCTTCAGACATAGGTCGCTAAAATGAATATCCCTTCTAAATATTTAGAACGTGCCGTAGATCAATTGTCTTCTCTTCCGGGTATTGGCAAAAGAACTGCTTTACGTTTAGCTCTATATCTACTTGATAAAGAGACAGATGAAGTAGTAGACTTCTCATCTTCTATTCTTGAATTAAAAACAAATACCAACAAGTGTATCTCTTGTGGCAATATATCGGATACAGAGGTATGTTTTATCTGTTCGAATTCAACTAGAGATAAAAGCATGATCTGTGTGGTTGAAGATGTAAGAGATGTAATGGCAATTGAAGCCACACAAAGTTATACCGGACTTTATCATGTCCTTGGTGGAGTTATCTCTCCAATGGATGGGGTTTCTCCATCTGATTTAAATATTGATTCTCTTATTCAAAGATCCCTTTCTGAAACCACTTCTGAAGTAATTTTTGCATTAAGCCCTACCATGGAAGGAGATACTACGAATTATTACTTGTATAAAAAACTCAAAAATTCAAATGTTCTTTTGACTACCTTATCTAGGGGAGTTGCTGTAGGTACCGAATTACAGTATATTGATGGCCATACGCTAGGTAGATCCTTGGCAAGTCGACAAGAATTTACGGTTTAATTTGTTTTTCTCCACTTGAATGTTATATTAAGTACTATACTATAACAATAAGAAAGATTGTACATAATTATCCGTTTTTTATATCAAAAAAACCAATGATTCTGTGTATATTCGCACCACAAAATTCAAAAATGCCTTTAACCACCAATAAATTTGACATAAATCCAGTTGAATCTTCTCGAATTAACAGCGTCGACTTCGACAATCTAGTTTTTGGCAAAACATTTTCGGACCACATGTTAATCATGGATTATAAAAATGATGAATGGCAACAAGGAAGAATTGTTCCTTTTGGTAGCATAACCATGCATCCAGCCACGTCAGTAATCCATTATGGACAGTCGATTTTTGAGGGAATGAAAGCAAATAAAACCATTGATGGGGAGGTTAATCTTTTTAGGCCAGAAATGAATGCAAAACGTTTTGCATTATCTGCCAAAAGAATGTGCATGCCCGCTTTGCCCGAAAATATTTTTGTGGATTCCATTAAAGCATTGTTGGATGTGGATAGAAACTGGGTGCCAAACAATGAGGTTTCTTCCTTATACATAAGGCCTTTTATGTTTGCAACCGATCCACTAGTTGGCATTAAGCCTTCTTCTACTTACTCTTTTATGATTATCACAAGCCCTGTTGGGGCTTATTATTCTCATCCGGTTAGAGTTAAAATTGAAGAAAGTTTTACGCGTGCTGCTGTTGGAGGAGTTGGTAGAGCAAAAGCTGCTGGAAACTACGCCGCAGCCTTGTATCCATCTAAACTTGCCCAAGAAGAAGGATTTCATCAATTGCTATGGACCGATGCGGTGGAACATAAATACATTGAAGAGTCTGGGACCATGAACGTGGTGTTTCAAATAGATGGAAAACTAGTTTCTCCCTCTGAAGAATCCGATACCATTTTGAGAGGAATTACCAAGCGTTCTGTTTTAGAAATCGCCAAAAGTTGGGGAGTTGAAGTAGAGGAGAGGCCGGTTTTAATTTCCGAAATCATTGCTGCTTCCAATAATGGGTCTTTACAAGATGCTTTTGGGGTGGGTACCGCAGCTACACTAACTCACATTGGTGAAATTGGCTATAGAGACCAATTGTTTACTCTTCCTGAAATCAAAACCAGAGAATTATCCAATAAATTAAAGGCCTATCTAAACGATCTTAAACTTGGAAAAACCGAAGACACTTTTGCTTGGTGTCACCGAGTTTAATTTTTTCTAAGCTTATAAGCTAAAGTTACTACAAGTGGTTCCAGATGAAGTTTCACCATCTCTAACTGCTATAGCAAATTCTTTCGCTCGAGAACTTTTAATGATCTTTAAATGATTTCCTTTTATATTTTTCCTACCGCTTTCAATGGTTGCTTAATCCCAGGAACAAACAAGGTATAGCCTTTTACAAAAAATTTCCCCTTACTAGGAGAGAAAGGAACGTCATTTTGATATTTACTTCTAACTTACCCGAATAACCAAGCTTTGCTTTTTTTGTACTACCAGCGATAAATATGCTTGGTTTTGGTGCAGCTTTAATGGTGTAAGATTCGGATTGCCTCAGACTTACACTTTCTCCAGATGGGTAGTTGCTTTAAGAGAAAATCGAATCTTGTTTTTTCCAGACTTACCTGCCGATTCTGGAGGTTAACATGAGTAAATATTCCCTCTTTTCCTTGTTTAATACTCGTATTTCTGGCATTTCCATATAGGCTTATTTATCCGATGTTGCTACACCGACTTTACAAGACCAATTTTTTGAAGTTACCGCTCCAGATTTTGAATGAATAGAAATTGTACCGGATAATGTTTCTGTTTCACTTCCGGCAGTTCTTTCAAGAACAGCATTACCGTTACTAATTCTCAATGCTGAAGGATAAGAAAGTGCAACTCCATTTACCGAATCTAGCGTCGCTGTTGGTTGGTTGTCTGAGTCGTATGCCCCAAGCACTACTTGTACAGAGTATGGACTATTTGCCTCTGCAACTCCAGGTCCACTGGTAAAAGCCACTATTTTATTAAAAGAGAAGTCTCCTGTAGTAACTCTTTTTTTAAGATGTCCAATTGCCTTGGCTCTTGCAGTTAAAACTTCTAATTGCAATGCAGAAAGCTGTGCCAAAGAAGTAGCAAGCGAGCTTTCATTAAAGGTTTGACCAATCCAATGCGCTTTGTTATCTGAAAATTCTTCTTTGCTTAGTGATATATATAAATCTTTGATAATGTCTGCATCTTCTCCATGTTTTATATTTTGTTTTTTAACCATTGCCCAGACTTGCTTATCCAAGTCTTTTAAATCTTTAAACTTATTTATTTTGGTGGTTTTGCAAACGTACTTTCTTCCTCCATAAGTATTTCCATATGAATCGACTTCTCCAGGGATTTCAAAGGAGCCTATTATGTCGCAAATTTTGCTTCGATAGTCAATCAAGGCATTCCATATTTTCATTCCTCGTCCACCTGGACGAGGAATGAAAATTTCTTCTCCAACTAATTCATGTGTAGGAATGTCTTTTTTATCTTTTGCTTTAATGGCATATAGGTTAAGTTTAGCTGGGGTACAACCAAATTTATTGTTAGGTCCTTTTTTATTAAAGTTCCAAACCACATGCTCTTTGCTTTTGTCCTTTACAATAGCTACATGTTCTCCACATAATTTCATCACATGAAATTTAGCTTCGTCTACAAGTTGAATAAATTTACCTGTTTCTTGATCTATTTTATCGATATCAGTTAACAATCTTTTTATTTTGTCCGCTTTTTGTGGGTTTTGATATCGATTTGCCGCCAATTCTCCTCTAAGAATTGATTTATCTCTATCTCCTTTTGCGAGTTGATCTATTGCCGCTCTTTGCGTGCCTTCTTCTATTTGAACAATTTTTTCATCAAAAGAAGAGGGAGCACTATTTTTTTTGGTCTTTTTTTCTGCTTCTTCATTGCAAGCGAACAAAGTAAAAATTAGAAAAAGAAGACAGAAGGATTTGCTAAAGATTGAATGCATAACTTTTTAATTTAAAAATACTTTTGCTTAAATTTAAAAAAAAATACCTTTTGAAAATACGTCTTTGTTTGTTTGCTTGTTTTTTTATTCACTCAAGCATTTTTGTTTTTTCGCAATGCGATGGCCGCTACGAAAATGAAATTTTCACAACTACTTCCAAAACAACTCTTACATACTCTGATGTGTATATAGATGGAGAACACGAAATGGATGTGTATGTTCCCGATGGTGACACCTATACCAACCGGCCATTAATTGTTTTTTGCCATGGAGGATCCTTTATGAATGGCGATAAAGAAGATTCGGATTGTGTAGATTTTTGCGAGTCCTTTGCCAAAAGAGGATATGTAACGGCATCGGTTAATTTTAGGCAAGTAGCCAACGATTTTATTAGCCAAGGAATTTTTATTGCAAACCAACAAGAACAATACCGACAAGTGATGAAAGCAGTTGCCGATGTAAAGGCCTCAATTCGGTATTTTAGAAAGGATTATGCCAATGGCAATACCTTTGGAATTGATGAAAACGCCATTTTTGTTGGAGGTGCATCAGCTGGTGCGGTGGTTGCCCTGCATCTTGGCTTTATTGACGATGTTTCTGATTTGCCTACCTCTCCATTTAATATCCAGGACGTTGTAAACGATTTGGGAGGACTTGAAGGCGATGCCGGAAACAATGGCTATTCTTCTACCATAAATGGCGTTATAAGCATCGCAGGGGGTATTAATGATGTTAATTGGATAAATGCATCGGACGAGCCATTGGTAAGTGTGCATGGAGATGCAGACGACGTGGTTAGCTTTAACTGTGCGCCAGGCCTTGGTTTTCCAACGGTGGTTACCCTTTGTGGAGCAGGAGAGATGCATCCGCAAGCAGATCAAGTAAACCTTACAAACGATGTGCTTGTCTATCCAGGAGAGGCGCATACTTGGTTTCCTGGAGGAAGTTCCAATGCCAAATTTGTGCAGGCTCTTGATTTTATTGCCGATTTTTTATTTCCTCTTTTGCCCTGTAACAATATATCAGTATTTGAGATAAATGGCAATTCTTCAAAATTAAATAGAGTAGTGGATATGCTCGGAAGACCAAGCAAAATAAAAGAAAATACACCGCTTTATTTTATCTACGAAAACGGTATTGTAGAAAAGAAAATGATATTGAATTACTGAGTTAATTTAGGATGAGTTTCTTAGTGTAAGAATCATTATCTGTGATGAGTTTTAGATGATAGATACCAGCTTTAAAATTTCGAAACGAATATTCTTTATTTCTATCGTTACATGTTTTTTTATGATCGACTAATTCTCCTGTAGTGGAATAAATTTCCATCTTGTATTCTTGATTATTTAGGTTTAAAATATGAATGCTTTCACTGGCTGGATTTGGATAAATTTTAAATGGAGCTTGATTATTTATGGAAAGTTGTTCTAGAGATGCTGGTAAGTTGTTATAATGAATTTTGATGCTTTTTAAACTAAAGGAGTCAATAGAGATTGAAATGGAGTTGTTAGAAACAAATAAAGTGTCTTGACTCACAAAATATATGGAAGTATCTATAACACCACTCAATGATTCAGTATAAACATAGTCTGCTTGCCATTCAGGTGCAATGCTAAAATCAATGTTGTAATTGTTTGCATCGTCTTGGTTTAATAATAAGTAGTTAATCGTTTGATTAACAGTATCAATGCTTTTATGTACATGAACCGGATTGGTGAGAACAGTGTCGTATGATCCTGTATTGTTTTTAACTAATATAGGAATCTGCGGCATTCCATTTATAGTTGTACTATCTTCAATAATCAAATGGTCTTTTATTGCATCATTTATAATTCTAGTTGCTTCGGATTGTGGGGTAATAATAACAGAATTTGTTGCATCGTTATAATGAAACATATGAATTAAATTGTTTCCAGTAGCAATTAATGCAAAATGATTGTTTAACCTTAAATCAATTTCATCCTTAACATATGCATCATAAAATTGCGTATAAAAATTGGCCGTATATAAGCCACCTAATATGCCATTATAACTAGGGTTGCAACCGCCGTCTCCACAGAGTCGGATGTTCCATTCTGTAAGGCCAATTCCAATAGGGGTTAAAATACCAAGCGTATTTGTAATACTATCAAGATTATTTTGGCTTTTCTTGAAATCATCTTTGTTTTTTTCGGCTAAATAAATGATTTCACTATAATATCCTGCATTTAATGCAATATCTGTTTTATCATTATAAGGGTGGCTAATCAAAAACCTCGGAGGACTATTGATAAAAGAGCTATCAAAATTTGAACTCCCAAGTAAATTGGTTCTAAAATCTACACAATACCCAATTTCAATAGAAGGATCTACTTGCATCATGGAGTCTCTTATTTCAAATGCACCTGGATGTTTTGTTTTGTATTCCACTAGAATAAACATGTTTGTATCTAATGGGGTATTTGGATAAACCATTACAGAAGAATCTCCAAGAAGGTGGTACTGGTTTGTGTCTAACAAGTAAGATGCCTGCGTGCTTAAATCATAAATTTCTTGTTGAGTCAGTGTGTCAATCATTTGAGGGGTAAGCTGCGTAGTACATGCCCATACAATAACCGAATCTTGATAAATAGGGCCAAATTCTATTTCTACCGCAATGGAATCCCCATCGTTTGCATTTACAATATGTGTGGATCCTAAAATGGTATTTAGATTGCTCATTCCATCATTTCCTATGTTGGTAACCCATCCTTTTCTCCAAAGAGATCCGCCAAAATAATGTAGAGAATCGGATAAACTTCTTGGAATAAATAAACTATCTATTCCTGTTTGATATTTGATATAGGTGTTATAACCACCACCAAGCCATGAAACATGCCATACCCATTTGGCTGCAAGCTCATTTCCAAGCTCCCATTTTTTTATGTTTACCGCCGAAGAATCCCCAAACAATTGCAGTCTTAAGTTTTGATAATATGTAGTATGGTAATTACAAATACGAACAAGTTCCGCTGCTTCATGAGAAGTAGTGGTACCAAAATTTAGCATGTAGTTAATTTCTTGGTTGTACGTTTTTGAAAATTCAATGGCCCGTTTAAAATTAAATTTGGAAGTATTGCTCAATTCTTTTTTCCAATCGTAGCTATTTGCAAATGTTCCACCTGGAAAACGATTGATGCCTATGTTTAACTTTTGATATTCATTTTGAAAGGAATTGTTATTGCTCCAACTGTTAAGTCCATTTGCTGTTTTGTTTATTCCTTTTATACTTTTTGGAATTTGAATAGTTGAATAATTTGTTGGGATTTGAATGGATATTTGAGCACTTAAATAAGGGCTAATAAATAATAATAAAAGGAACTTGATTTTATTCAAAATGATCTATATTTTTGTTTAAGTTACTTAATAAATATCAATTAAATATGCGTGTTTGTTTTACAATCATACTTTTTTCTTTTATAATTAATCCTTCTTTTTCTCAAACTAATCCTGAAAACAATACTGGCAATTGGTTAATGTATTTTGGAACTCATTCCATTAATCAAAAATGGAGCATTCACTCGGAGCTTCAAATGCGATTATACGAGCCATTTGGAAATTTCAATCAAATGCTTCCTCGTTTGGGGCTTAATTATCATATCGACAAAAACTCTATGGTAACTGCTGGTTATGCTTGGATTCCAACACAGGGTGTTTTAGATGGAAACCTAGATAATATTTCTATAGAAAATAGAATATGGCAACAATTTATTCTTAAAAATAAAATCCAACGATTTAATTTTGAACATCGATATCGATTGGAACAAAGATGGGTTTCAAGAGATAATTTTACCGATTATTTAAATCGGGTCAGGTATCGATTGCTTTTAACCATTCCAATCAATCATAAAGTTCTAAAAGACAAAACCTTCTTTTTGAGTTTTTACAATGAGATATTTTTGAATATCACAGATACCCCTTTTGATCAAAACAGGTTGTATGCTGCATTGGGATACAAATTTAATTCTAACATTGCTATTCAAGCGGGATACCTTAGACATCGTTTGGGCAGTCAAAAACTTAATCGGTTTCAATTGGGCGTGTTTTTAAATACCAAAAGAAAAAGTAAAGAAAAAGTAAAAATGAATTCCTAAACTATCGTATTTCATTTTTTTACTAGACTTTTTTTTAATTATTAATTCTCTAATTAACTTTTTATTGTTCATATTTTTTTGTCTCTATTTGAATAATACTGTTAATTCTAAATATTTTGTAAAAAAAAATTATTATGAAAAAAAATAAATTACGATTAATTGTTTATTGTTCACTAGGCTTGTTATTATCTACTTCTTGTACGGTTATGTCAAACTATCAAAGTGCAAAAACAATTGGAAAAGGTAGCATTGAGGGTACTGCTTCATTTACAAATAATTCATATAGCGATGAGTACATGCGTGAAGATGATGATGATGCGTTTAGATATAACTCAATTGGAGTTCAAGGTGCATATGGTATTACAGATAAATTAGATGCAAGTCTTCGATATGAATTAGTATTAGCAGAAGATTTTAATGTTTCTCACGTTGCTGTAGCTGGAAAGTATAATATTTTAGAAAATATATTATCTGCTTATTTACCCATTGGAATGTATTTTGGAGAAGACGTTGAAATAGCTGAAACCTTTCATATGAGGCCTACTTTATTGGGTAACATTGATATTACGGATAAGATTGAACTTACTCCTTCATTAGGCTATGCGCTTTCATTTAACTCTGATTACAATAGTTATTTGCAAATTGGGATTGGCTCAGGAATTAAAATTGGAAGTCTTGATGCTCTTACTTTTAGACCTGAAATAGGATTGTCTTTTAATGGTGCAAATTCTGGAAAAGAAATGATTTTTAATGCCGGTCTTGGTGTATTATATCGATTGAAATAAACATTTATAATTAATTCAATTATCAATTTAAATGGACAGTTTAGAAATTTCTAGGCTGTCCATTTTTAATTTGATGTTGGTGTGTGTTTAATTTATCGACTTCTTATTTCTTCTATTTCAATTACATCGCCACAATGACAAAGCCAGACCATGCCTGTCATGTCTTTAACCTGGTGCTTGATCCATATTTTTTTATTGTCTTCTAATGTAATATCAAAATCATTTAAATTATATGGCATTAAAAGCGTTCCATCTTTTAGTTGAATCACATAATTACATCCATCAAAGCCACTGTAATCAATGATGGTGGCTTTTTGCATGCCTTCGCAATTTGATTTGTCACATGAACTGAAAACAAGTGCTAAAAGAATAAGGATTACAAATGGAAAAGGTTTAAATACTTTCACATTATAGTCTTTTACCTTTCTTGAAGGTCATCGATGGTAACTACCTCTCCACAAATGCACATATTTGGTATTTCCACCGATTCGTATCTAACCCAAACCTCTTTATTATCTTCAATGGCAACGTCAAAATCATAAAGATTGGTTACCATTAGATTTGTTCCATTGTTTAGCTCGATAATATAGGAACAACTATCTAAGCCAGTCAAATCTTTAATCACTCCTTCATGCATTCCTTCAAATTCATTTTTATCACATGAACTAGAAATAAATAGTAAAAGGATAAGAGGAATTATAAATAGGGATTTCTTTTTAAACATAAGCCATAATTTTATTACTACTATTTAATAGGATGTGTTTTAAAAAAAAAGGTTGGGATTATTCTTTGCTAATTTTTAAAATATCCATTCCTAAAGCATGTTTTATTTTAATAAAATAGATACCAGAGTTAACTTTTGATAAATCAAACTCTGTAGAATGGAGGTCAAGATTAGTAACAAAAACTCCTTTGTTATCCATTAAGTTAATTTGTGAAATAGCGTTTAATTTTTCCAAGCCTTTTATTTTAATTAGTTCAGATGTTGGATTTGGGTAAACCTTTAAATTAGAAAGATTGTTTTCATGAATACCTAGACAACCATCTACATAAATGATAAGGCTATCTATTCCTATACATCCATTAGTATCGGTAATACTAGCTGTTATGGTGTGTGATCCCATACCCGCTATGCTCGGATTGAAAAAACTCAAGCTGTCCATGCCTATTCCGTTAATAGTTAATCCTTGAGGGATCGTATAAAACTGAAGCGCTCTATCATAATCACAAACGGTATCATGAGGCAAATCGCATTCAATAGAAATAGGCGGAAGGTCATAAACGTTAACACTGCAGATGTCTGAAGTGAGTTCACAGATTGTTCCGCTTTTATTTAATACACAATAATAATAAGTGGTTCCTGGTATGGATGTAGAAGGTGTAAATGATGGATTAATAGCACCGCTTATTAAAGTGCCTCCAGAGGGTGGGATAGAGGCAATAGGCGAATTGCTACTATACCATTGGTGATTGGTAATCATGCCGCTTCCAAGAGCAGTCGTTAAAAGATCGATTGAATTTGCCGAATCATTTAAACAATAGGTGCCACCTATTGGCTGTCCAATAATTGTCGGCATGGGTTCTGTGCTTATTGTTCCCATAATGGTATCGCTTAGGCAACCATTTGGATCTTCTCCAGTAACGATAAGATTTCCGATCATGGGTATTGATGGTGGACAGGTGCAAAAAAATTGTCCAATATTTCCAGCACCAGAGGATGCAAAACCAAGCATCACATTGGTGTTTATCCAAAAAAATTGTGTTCCTGGAATGCTTGAGGAAAATGTAATTGGGGCGCTTACGTTTTCACAACATATAAGTTGATTTAATGGACTAGCACTTATAATTGGTTTTGGATTAACCTGAATTAAAATAGTGTCTATTGCTATACAGGAATCTGCGCTTACGGTTATCACAAAGCTTGTGGTAGATGTAGGGAATACAATAGGACTAGCAATGCTATCGTTAGATATTTGATTGGACCCTGTCCAAGAATAAACAGGGGTACTGCTGCCATTCCAGTTGGCAATATTTCCTATCTGTATGGATTCTCCTTCACATATAGTGGTGTCAAAACCAGCATTAACAGAAAAAGTGCTGCATTGTGAGTAATTAATTTTAGAAATAAAAAAGACAAGAAATGCGAATAAAAAGTTTTTCATGAATATAAAGTATGGTACCGTACAAATATATTCGATAAATTTTAAAGTTTAATCAGCTTGAGTCTTTGAACGCTTCCTTGTTGTTGAAGAGCTAAAAAATAGATTCCGGATTTTTGATTGGATAAATCAATTTCGTTTCCATTTTTAATACGTGCATTTACTCTTTTTCCTTTTTGGTCTGTTATCAGTAAATAATTATTGGGGTTTTGTTTAATGCCACTAATCGTAAATACTCCATTGGATGGATTTGGAAAAGCATTTAGACTTAATGTGTTTTGATGATTCATTAAACTAGCCATCGAATCAGTTAAAGTAACCGGAAAGGTACATCTTAAGGAGTCATAAAACCATGAGTAAAGTTCTATATATCCACTCATTGGAAGGCTTGCTGGATGGTTAATGATTTCCATTCCATGCGTTTGCGGAAAAGGTCCTATTCCAAAATAGTTTACATTCTCTTTGGCAATGGTATCTCCATTGTTATTAAATAAAATAAACCCAGGATAGGGCAAATAATCATTGGTGTTTAGGTTTGTTGCCTGAATGGAAATATGGTTGCTCATAGTTGGATCAAATCGCAAAGAGTCTACAATAATAGAATCACAAAACCCCGTAGATTGTTGTGCAGTTGAAATGGAACTAAATCCAATGAATAAGGCGATCAATAGTATTTTCATGGTTTTATTTTTAACAAATGTAAAGGCTTTACGAGTGCATTTATGCATACTATTTCTACAATAACATGTACAATTACGCTTATTGCTTAATCAATTTAATCCTACCAGATCCGTTGGCATGTCGAATTTCCAAGAAATAAATACCTGTGGATAAGTTGGATAAATCTATTTCTTTTTGCTTGGTAGCAATAAGTTTTATTAAAGATCCTTTATTATCGGTAAGCCTCATGTATTCAAACCCATCTAGTTTTTGTAATCCATCTATTTTAATTATTCCCCAGCTTGGATTTGGATATATATAGATGCCAGAAAGATTATTTTGTAGTAAGCCAACATGATTAATGGTTAGTTCTAAAGTGATAATGCTATCACACCCCTTTATATTGGTTAAGGTTTGGGTATAGGTTCCACTTTGCGTGAAGGTTTGGCCATTAATTACAATCGAATCCATGGCGGTTTGGCTAACACTACCAAAGGAAATGCTTCCAACATAAATCAATACGCTATCCGTTCCTGTACATCCATTAGAATCGGTTCCAATTACGGTATACATGGTAGTTAATTGAGGAGTGAAGTATACTCCATCAATTACTCCATTATCCCAACTATACGTTTGTGCTCCACTTCCAGTAAGTGCGATGGAATCACTTGGTATGTCTGCAGCTCCTAAACAAACGGTATCCGATGGTCCTGCATCTACATTTAAGTTGCCAAGTGTAATGGTTACAGTGTCAAATCCATAACAATTATTACTGTCCTGCACATTGACATAATAAACTCCCGTTCCGGTAATGCTTAAGGTAGCATTTGTGGTGCTATCGTTCCATAAATAATTGGCATAACCACTTCCCGCATCAAGCGTATAGCTTGTTCCTGAACAATAAGTAGTATCTGGTCCTAAATCCACAATCGGGCTCGAGTTTATGGTTAAATCAAGAGTAACTATGCTATCACAACCCGATGCATTGGTAAGGGTGTAAGTGGCAGTATTGTTATTGGAGGTATAGGTAATCCCATTAATCCATGTATAGGTGTCGCATGCACTAACAGTATCTGTTCCTGTGTTGGCTACAGCCGTGTTACAAGTGAAGTTATAAACACGGACATGGCCAGCAAGTGATCCGTTTCCATCGTTTGCATTTGCCCCTATTGCCAGTGTGTTTCCATCTGCACTCATCGAAACGGTCCATCCGCTTAAGTCACCTGCAGCTTCTCCATCAATATCAGTTCCCATTTGAATCCATGCATTTCCATCCCATGAAAATACACGCACATGACCTGCAGATGTTCCTATACCATCATTTAGTTGTGCCCCAATAGCAATTGTATTTCCATCTTCGCTTATAGAAATATTCCATCCACTATTGTCATCCGTTGCCTCTCCATCAATGTCATTTCCTTTTTGCACCCAAGAGGTATTATTCCATTCATATATTCGGACATGTCCAGAATTGGATCCATTTCCATCATTGTTATGAGCACCAATCCCTAAGGTGTTTCCATTTCCACTCATTGAAACACAAATCCCACTTAAGTCACTAGGATTCTCTCCATTAATACTTGCTCCTTTCTGAGTCCATGAAGAATTGTTCCATTCAAATATTCGAACGTGTCCAGCGCTTATTCCTGCTGCATCGTTATATATTGCTCCCATTGCTAGGGTATTTCCATCATTACTCATGGATACCGAGTATCCATTCATGTCAGAATTTGCTACGCCATATATATCTGATCCCAGTTGATTCCAAGAGACTCCATTCCACTCGTAAACTTTGACTTGTCCCTCATCAACAGATGAAACATCATGTCTTATAGCACCAATGGCAATTTTATTTCCATCTTGACTCATGGTTAATGAAAAACCAAAATAATCTCCAGCTGCTTCGCCATCAAGATCTATTCCTCTCTGAATCCAAGCATTGTTATTCCATTCGTAAACTCTTACTTGTCCAGCATTGGCTCCATTTGCATCGTTCCAAATTGCTCCAATAGCGATCACACTTCCATCGCCATTAACCGTAACGGAGTTCCCACTTCTGTCTCCAGGAAACTCTCCATCAATATCTGCACCTTTTTGTATCCATCCTGTCCCATTAAATTCATAAACCCGAACATGTCCAGATTCCGCTCCATTTCCACCATTTTTATTTGCACCAATAACAACTACATTGCCATCTTCGCTCATGGCTAAAGAATGTCCACTTCGATCTCCAGCTGCTTCGCCATCGATATCTATTCCCTTTTGTATCCACTGCGATCCAACATAAACCGTAACACTGTCAATTCCTGTACATCCATTGCTATCCACTCCATTAACGGTATAGCTTAGGGTAGCCGATGGCGTAAAGTAAACTCCGTTGGTAATCCCATTATCCCAACTATACGTTTGTGCTCCACTAGCACCTAAAACTACAGAATCCACTGCGGTCGAACTACAATTTAAACAAAGTATCTGGTCTTGACCAGCATCTATATTAATAGAATTGATGGTTAAATTAAGCGTTACCACACTATCACATCCTGCAGAATTAGTCAGTGTATAGGTAGCAGTATTATTACTTGTTGTATAGGTGTTTCCATCAAT
>JAQWKT010000051.1 GCA_029247685.1 Crocinitomicaceae bacterium
ATATCCATAACCTGGTAAATCGACCAGAAACCATTTTTCATTGATTAAAAAATGATTAATAAGTTGAGTTTTTCCAGGTGTTGATGAGGTTTTGGCAAGGCTTTTTCTTCCGGTTAACATATTAATCAAAGAGGATTTTCCAACATTAGATCGCCCTATAAATGCAAATTCAAATAGGTCATTTTTTGGACATTTTTTATAATCTGTAGAAGAAATAACAAATTCCGAATTTTTAATTTTAATCATGTGCAAAGATAATGATAAACTCTAGTTAGCATATTAAAAAGGATTTTTAACATTCTAATTGTTAAAACAAATCAAATGTATATTTTTGAGACTCTAAAAACTTAAAATGAAAATAGGAACTAAAGCAATTCATGCAGGTGTTCATCCTGATGAAGCAACTGGAGCAATAATGACACCAATTTATCAAACTTCAACCTACGTTCAGGATGGAGTAGGGAAACATAAAGGATATGAGTATTCTAGAACACAAAATCCTACACGGCATGCTCTTGAAAAAAGCATTGCCGCTCTTGAAAATGCCAAGCATGGAGCTTGTTTTGGATCCGGTCTTTCCGCGATAGATTGCCTTATCAAAATATTGAATCCTGGGGATGAAGTTATATCAACGAATGATCTTTATGGGGGAAGCTATCGAATATTTAAAACAATATTTGAGAAATATGGAATAGTTTTTCATTTTGTAGACATGTTAAAGGTGCAAAATGTTGAAGAAATGATTAATTCTAAAACCAAAATGATTTGGATAGAAACTCCAACAAATCCAATGATGAATATCATTGATATTAAAGGAATGGTTTCTATTGCAAAAGGAAAAGATATTATGGTTTGTGTTGATAATACTTTTGCTACTCCTTATCTTCAAAATCCTCTTGACTTAGGAGCCGATGTAGTCATGCATTCGGTTACAAAATATCTAGGGGGTCACTCTGATGTAGTTATGGGGGCTTTAGTTACTTCTGATGAAGAGATTGCTTCTGAAATGTATCGTATTCAAAACTCTTCTGGTGGTGTAACTGCTCCAATGGATAGCTTTTTGGTTTTAAGAGGGATTAAAACACTTCATATTAGAATTCAAAGACATTGTGAAAATGGAGAGAAGATTGCTAAATTTCTTAAGAATCACTCTAGAGTAGACAAAGTTTATTGGCCAGGTTTTGAAAGCCATGTCAATCATGAGATTGCTAAAAATCAAATGAGAGGTTTTGGTGGAATGATATCGTTTACCTTACAAGGAAATAGGCTTGAAGATGCATTGGCAATTGTCAAAAAAGTAGAATTGTTTTCTTTAGCGGAGTCATTAGGTGGTGTAGAGTCTTTAATTGGGCATCCAGCTACCATGACCCATGCATCCATCCCAAAGGACGTTCGAGAGCAAAGTGGTGTTGTGGATTCTTTAATTCGACTTAGTGTTGGGATTGAGGATGCTGAAGATTTGTTAGAAGATCTTGAACAAGCATTATCCAATTAAGATTAATTTAAAATTGCATGTATTCCAGGAAGGGTTTTGCCTTCTAAGTATTCCAACATAGCTCCACCACCTGTGGATACATAAGAAACTTCTTTGGATAGATTGAATTTGTTAATTGCTGCGACAGAGTCTCCACCACCAATTAATGAAAATGCTCCTTTCTGAGTTGCTTTAACAATTGCATTTGCAGCAGATTTTGTTCCGTTTTCAAAATTTGAAAATTCAAAAACCCCCATTGGACCATTCCATAAGATTAATTTAGAATTTTCAATAACGTCTGAAAACAGTTTTTCACTTTTCTCTCCAATATCTAGCCCCATTAACCCAGCCGGGATATTTTCAATATTAACGACACTTTTTGTAGCATTATTATCAAAGGCATCTGCTGTAGCGGTATCAATTGGTAAATAAAGGTTAACTTTTTTATTTTTTGCCAATTCCTGAATAGATGTTGCTGTATTTAAAAAATCATTTTCAACAAGTGATTTCCCAATGTTACCTCCATTTGCCTTTATAAAAGTATAAGCCATTCCTCCTCCTATAATGAGGTTGTCGACTTTATTGATAAGGTTTTCAATTATTGGTAATTTTGAAGAAACCTTAGCTCCTCCAATAATTGCTGTCAATGGTTTTTTATCGCTATTTAAAACCTTTTCTAAACTTTTAATTTCCCCCTCCATTAAAAACCCAAACATTTTGTCTTCACTAAAGTTTCGTGCAATAACTGTTGTACTAGCATGCGCTCTATGAGCAGTTCCAAAGGCATCGTTAATATAACAATCGCCGAGACTTGCAAGTTTTTTTGCAAAAGAGAGATCTCCTTTAGTTTCTTCTTTATGAAAACGAACATTTTCAAGAAGTGTGATTTCTCCTGGTTTCATCAAGTTACACTTAAGTTTTGCTTTTTCTCCAATACAATCCTCAGAAAAGTGAACTTTGACTTTGCTTAATTTTTCAAGATGAGAAACCAAATGAATTAATGAAAAGTCATTTTCGGGGCCATTTTTTGGTCTTCCTAAATGAGACATAATAATGGCCGAGCCTCCATTATTAATAACATGTTGTATTGTTGGTAAAGCAGCTCGAATTCGAGTGTCATCCGTGATGTTTTTTTCTGCGTCTAATGGGACATTAAAATCTACACGAATTAATGCTTTTTTATTTTGAAAATTGTAATTCTCAAGAGTTTTCATAAGATTATTTTTTAGAATTTTCAACCACTAGGGTTGCATCAATTACATTTTTTAAATCTCCCTTGTCACTTGCCTGTTCAAATGAGAAAACATATTTCCCCTTTAAAGAAAATTTCACATTTTTTAAAAGCTCTTTTTTATGTTCTACAATAGAACCAGTTTTTTCTCCAATCCAAGAGCCATCTTTGTTTGTTGTTATAATTTCAAAAGGGAATTTGTTTTCCTTGCCAGAAGGGCCTTTTGTATACATATTTATCCAGAGGTTCCTGTATTTATAATCTGTTGTTGTTCTTAAATAAAAAGTGATGTCATGCCGCGAATTTGTGTCAGGGATATTTACATCAAAATTGATTTTTTCTTTTTCTTTCCAAATTTTATTAGAAAACTCATGTCCTTTAATGTTAGATGGCGAGTCGGAACAAGAGAAAAGTGTTAAAGAAAACAACGTTATTATTATATAAAAGAAGTTCATTTTAGTGCTTGTTTTTATTAGGAACTTTTTTCTTGAAGAAGGATTTCTTCTTTTTTTTCTTGAATTTATTTTCAAATCTAGAGACACTATCCTGTCCAACAACATTTGAATAAACGGGTTCTTCCACTTCTTTTTTCTCTTCAAACTCATTAAGACTTTCAGGAAAAACGCCTTTTTTATTAAGGTTGTATATTTTCAAAGCTTTATCTGGCTTTAAAGAAACCAATCCATTCTCCCCTTCATAGGAAAACCACATTATTTCTTTAAAAACATCTGTTTTTATATGAGTAGCAGTTCCTTTTTTTGTTTTAAGCTTAGATTTAAATTTAGGCATTGCATTTATAACTTCAAGATAAGCATCTAATTCATAATTTAAACAACATTTAAGCCTTCCACATTGCCCTGAAAGTTTTTCTGTATTTAATGAAAGTTGTTGGTATCTTGCAGAACCAGTAGACACCGATTTAAAATCGGTTAGCCAAGAAGAACAACAAAGTTCTCTTCCACAGGATCCAATTCCTCCAAGTTTTGCAGCTTCTTGTCGAGCTCCTATTTGTCTCATTTCAATTCGAATTTTAAATTCTTCAGCTAAGCGTTTTATTAATTGTCTAAAATCCACTCGATCTTCAGCGGTATAATAAAAAGTTGCTTTAGAAAGATCTCCTTGATATTCTACATCGGAAATTTTCATTTTAAGGTTAAGAGAAACAGCTATTTTTCTAGTTTTATTAAGCATTTCACTTTCCAATCCTCTTCCTTTCTTCCATCTTTCAATCTCCTTTGCCGTTGCAATTTTTTTAATGGCTTTTGCATCAAAAGGTTTTAAGTTTGGAGCTTTTTTTGCTAATTGAATTGAAGCAAGTTCACCAATAATAGAAACAATGCCGATGTCGTATCCAGGAGTTGCTTCAAGAACAACAAGGTCTCCAACGTGTAGACTTATGTTTTTAGTGTTTCTGTAAAACCATTTTCTGCTATTTTTAAAGCGAATTTCAACCATGTCATTTTGTTGATTTTGCATCGTATCTACATCTGCTAACCAGTTAAATACAGAAAGAGAATGGCATCCACCTGAGGAGCAGGATCCATTACTTTTACAACCACTATTATTTGAACAATTTGTACAGCTCATTTTTTTTTAAAAAATAAAGAGTAAAGATAAATAATTTAGCTAATTTGAGAGATTTTCTTTTAGAGAACCACCAGCGATACGTGAAAAAACTGGTTTTCTTCAAATGCGTTTTTATAATTAAATTGTACATAATAAAACCCGTGTTTTAATTTGGATTTTAAAATGGAGTCTTCATTATTTGTTATTTTATTAATTTTTTTTCCTGTTGCATCAAAAATGATTAATTCTTTTGTTCCAAAAGCGTCGTTAGGAAATCGAAAATAAATATTTTCTCCAGCTCTAGATGGATTAGGGTAAATTTCAGGTTGTGCACTTGGAATGGAAAATGATTCTTGGTTAAACTCTATAAGAAAAAGCCCATTTTGTCTATCTGAAACAATTATATGTGGGGAATCTGTAAACTTGTAAATTCCCCAAGCCCCATTCATAGTAAACGAAGAATTTGAAGAAATAATGGGTTGGTATGTATTATAAAAAGCAACTTCTTGAGGAGGCGTTGTTCGCATGTCAAATATCCGAAGTCCTTCATTGTAATAGGCTACATACACAAAGGAGTTATCACATTGAATATTGTGTGGGGTTCTTTGCTGGTAATTTTTTGTTCCAAATAAAGATTCAAAAAAATAAGAACCATTATTGTCTCGATGGTATTTTTTAATTCGCATTCCAATATTTTCATCGGCAAACACGTATGTTTTTTTATCTGGAGATAAAAAACCTTGATGATTATACCCTTGATCATTATAAAATTCGATACTTTGTGTGAAGATTGGGTTTGAAGGATTTGTGAAATCATAAACGCGAACTCCATCAAATCCACAATTTAAAATCGCCTCGTTATCTCGAACATGAATATCATGAACTTCTGCGATGTCATTTGGCCCTTCCCATAATAAGGAAGGGTTTTCTGGATTGTCAAGGGAAAAAACCCGCATAGGAGCAGGGTTTAACAGCATGCTGTCTAAATAAGAAGTGACTTTACACAAATATAATAAGGCATTGCTTGTGTCAATAAATAAATTATGCGCTCTTCCAAATGGCGGCAAATAAAGACTATTTACAAGAGTTGTAGAGTCAGGTAAATAACTTAGATCTATTATTTGCAAACTACTAAACCCTTCATCACAGATGCTATATAGATAGTTTTTATACGTTTTAAATTCTCGATGAGAAACCAAAGAGGAACTGAATTTTCCCTTAATAAAATTTATTGGTCTTAACTTCTTATTTTCAATTTGAAAAATGTGTGTCCCTTGCGTCGATCCAATTACCGAATATTGGTCATCGTTCCATTCAAAACCCCAGCAACCACTATATCTAACAAGACTTGAATTGCTAACTATTGAGTCTTCATGCCAGTTGTCTAGAAGCGTTATGTTGTTTTTGTTTTGCGCAAAAATAGGTGACGCAACAAAATAAAAATAGGTGATTGTAAATATTAAAGCTATTTTTTTTTTCAAAAGTTTACTTTTTTATACATCTTAAGTTTGCTCCAAAAGAAGGGTCAACAAAGCTCATCTCAGAACGATCAATAGAACAAGACCCGATACTAAAAACAGAAAGTTTTTTTGGAATGTCAGAGTCATAGGATTTATTTGCCCACCAAAACGAACAAGTTCCATTATTAATCCCTCCATCTGATAAAATAAAACCATTTGGATTTGCATTAAATCCATGACTGTTTTCGCCCGTATGCATTATGGTAGTATCACTTGTTTTCTCAATCCATGAATAATTAGCTAAAGCTTTTGAGGCTTCAGTTTGTCCTCCTATTTGTTGTTTTAAAATATCCCAATCTTTTGTTGATGGTACTTTGTATTCTTTTGGCACAAGCCCTCTTTTATCCATTAATGCATGTCCATTGTAATAATAAATATTTCTTTTTACTCGGTAACAGGGTTTTTTTTGCAATCCGTATTGTTTCCAATCATCTTCCGAAAAAACTCTTTTAATTGGGTCTCCATTTAAAAATTCTTTAATCTCTAGGTCTTCAATCATCCATTCTTGCTCCCCAATTAATATACTTGGAAAAGTTCGTTTAAAATTCTCATAAATTGTATCGACATGAATGACCTTCTTCGCGTTTTTTTTTATCCCCGTTTTTTCTTTTACTTTAAATTCACAGCTGCTAAAGGTGAAAATACAAAATAAAAGGAAAAGTGTTTTTAAGAACATAATGTCGAATATTAATTTAATTATATTACAAATATTATGCAATATTATTTAAATTCATCAAAAAACCTTTTTTGATTTTAAATTTGCATATGGAAAATAGTTTTGGTAAAAGTTACAAGCTTTGTAGTAAAATTCAAATATCAAGGTTGTTTTCTAATGGAAAACAAATTAAATCAACCGATTTAAATCTTATTTTTTTGAAGGATGGATTTAATATTGAAGAATCTTTTCAGGTGATGATTTCCGCTTCCAAAAAAAAATATAAAAAAGCAGTCCAACGAAATTTGATAAAAAGAGCATGTCGTGAAGCAATTCGAGAGAATAAATTAATTTTAGAATCGTATTTAATAGGTAATGGAAAAAAAGTGTTGTTTATTGTTAATTATAAAGGCCCAATTTGTCCAAAACACGAGGAATTAAATCCTCAAATTAAGAGTTTATTTGAAAAGTTGATAAAAAATGTTTAGAAAAAACAAAAAGAACTTATTCGCAGTATTATTTTTTGTTAATCTGCTTATTGCCCCGATCAAAGGTTTTACTCAATCAAATGATTTTAAGGTTATAAAAAACTTAGAATTAATGGGGCAAATATTTGAACAACTTGAGTTAAATTTTGTAGACGATCCTCAAACAGGAAAAATTGGTAAACATGCCATAGATGCAATGCTTAAAGAATTAGATCCTTATACGGTTTTTTATCATGAATCCAACATTGAAGATTATCGAATTATGACAACCGGGCAATATGGTGGTATCGGTTCTTTAATTCGAAAAATAGGGGATTACGTTTGTATTGTTCAACCATATGAAGAAAGTCCAGCAGTAAAAGGTGGGTTAATGGCTGGGGATAAAATAGTATCCATTGAAAACAAGTCGATGATTAATAAATCCACCGATGAGGTTTCAACTGCGCTAAAAGGACCAAAAGGAACAACCATCTCCATTAAAGTTATTAGATCAAGTGTTGGTGAAATAGATCTAGCAATAACTCGAGATGAAATTAAAATCCCGGATATTCCTTATCATGGAATTATTTCTGATAAAATAGGGTATATAAAACTAAACAGCTTTACCAATACAGCACATCAAGGGGTCAAAAATGCTTTTGATGCTTTAAAATCCAAAGGCATGGATAAATTGATTTTTGATTTAAGAGGAAATGGTGGTGGATTGCTTTTAGAGGCTATAAAAATTGTAAATCTTTTTGTGGATCAGAATCAACTTGTTGTAACGACAAAGGGCAGGGTAAAATCTGAAAATAAAGAATATAAAACTTGGATGAAACCAAGTGACCTTAAAATACCTGTAGTTGTTTTAATTGATAAGGGCTCTGCTTCAGCGAGTGAGATTGTTTCAGGAAGTTTGCAGGACCTTGATAGAGCAGTTGTCCTTGGTTCCACGAGCTATGGAAAAGGATTGGTTCAAAGAACCTATGACTTAAAATATGGCTGTAAGGTCAAATTAACCGTTGCAAAATACTATACCCCTTCTGGTAGATGCGTGCAAAGACTTGAGTATTATGATAATCAAAACAATAATCAAACTAAAGAGATTCCAGATTCCTTAATCAAAAAGTTTAAAACCAAAAACAATAGAGAGGTTATAGATGGAAGAGGAATAGAGCCCGATATTACAATTACATATCAAAAAATAAGTCCTATTACAAAAGAGTTGATAAAAAAGAATTTAATATTTGATTTTTCTACAAAATATAGATTAGAAAACGACAGTATTACTAAAATCGAAGATTATCACTTTTCCAATGCAGATTATGAGTTGTTTAAACTTTTCATAAAAGATAGAGATTTTAACTATTCCAATCAATCCACAATAATGCTTAATAAATTAATCGATCAAGCAAAAAAAGATAGTTTGTATTCCTATTTAAAAGTAGATCTTGATAATGCACTTCTTAAGTCAAAACCAAAGAAAGAAAAAGATTTACTTACCAATAAAAATGAAATAGTGGAATTTCTTGAAAATGAAATAGTTTCAAGGTATTACTTTAGAAAAGGAAAAGTAATAAATTCTTTTAAATATGATGATGTCGTTAAAGAAGCGATTTCTTTATTTAAAGACATGCAAAAATTTAATGAAATTCTTGGGGAATAAATGAGTACTTCATTTTTAAATAAGAAAAAAATATCGGAGCTTTCTAAGCAAATTCATTATTTCTCATTATGCTTGATTATTATTGGAATTGTTTGCAGTAAAGCAATGATGTCTATTGGCATGATAATAGGTGGTTTTGCTGTTCTTGTAGATCCAATGCTACTTAATCATATTAAAAATTGGTTTTCAAATAAATTAATAGTCATTTTAATGGCTTTTCTTCTTTTACATTTAATCTCCTTTTTATGGTCTTCAGACCTATCTTATGCATTTGGAGATTTGAAAACAAAAATTTCTTTATTAATAATCCCTTTAATAATTGTTTCAAAACCAATAAATGAATTAAAAAAAAAGAAGTTTATTTTTTCATTATTTATTATGGCCATGGTCGTTACTTCGATGATAAACATGGCTTGTTATTTTCACCTTATAGGAGACGTGAAATACGATGATATTAGAGGATTGTCTCTTTTTGGATCTCACATTAGATATACAGTTTTAATTGCATTTGCATGTATTTTGTGTTTCCATCGTGTTATAAATAAAGAGCAGTATTTCCTCCTTCATTTATTTTCTCTTTTCGGCTTGTTGTTTTATCTTTTTTATGCACAGGTTTTGTCTGCTTATATTTCTTTTTTTGTGGCTTTTTTGGTGTATTTTTCATATCGATTATATCTTAAAAAGTATTATAGTCGCTTAATTTTATTAAATGCCTTGTTTTTGTGTTTTTCTTTTTTAGTGATTGGCTTTTTATCATATTCGGATAAAAAAAATGACACAATTGCTAATGAATCCGAATTGAAGGAATCTTGGAATAATAGATCTAAATTTTCATATGATAAAAAAGATGCTAAAAATCAAGAGATTAAGTATACTCTGATTAGGTATTTGCAATCCAAATCTTTGCCACTTAATAAATCGGGTATTGCTCAATTGGAAGCAACGGATATACATAACATTGAAAAAGGAGTAGCCGATTACAGAGAAGAAAATAGCGGTTTTTTTTCCCGTTTATATTCGCTTCGCTTTGAGTTGCATAATTCGGGAGATCCAAATGGACATTCTTTGCTTCAACGTTTAGAATACTGGAAAGTTGGTTTATCTATATTTAAAAAAAACAGGTGGTTTGGTGTTGGCTCTGGAGATGTTCAGGATGCTTTTGATCAAGAATATGCGTTGAGCAATTCTAAGTTAAAAAAACAAAATAGAAAACGAGCCCATAATATGTTTTTGACAATGGCCATAACCTTTGGCTTTCCTGGTCTTGCATTTTTTGTTTATAAATTAATTTATTTTGTTAAAAAGCAAGTTGAAAATAAACAATTAATAGGCCTTGTCTTTAGTGCAATTGTAATTAGCACTTTTTTGATGGAAGATACGCTTGAGACTCAAACAGGGATAACTTTTTATGCTTTTTTTTATGGCTATTTTTCCATGAAAATAAAGCAAAAAGAATAACTTATTTTATTTTTTTCTGCTGATTTTTGTGAATAAGATTCGTTAAAAGCTCACTAAATTCAACCATTTTCTTGATGTCATTTATTTTTGCTTTTTTAAGGGACTTAAAAATGATGATTGAATTTTCATTGCTTTCTATATGGTAAGTTTCTTGATTTTCAAAAAAGATGATTAATTCACTAGTGAAGAAAGATTTTAATTTTGAAGAACTTTCACCCGTTAAGTGATATTTATTAGAAAAGACAGGGTGGTTTTCAAAATTTATGTCTCTATCGTAAACGGCCAAAACTCGATCAAAAAACTTGTCGAAAAAACCTTCTCCTTCCATAATAAAAGCCGGGATTTTAAAGGGGAAGTGAATATGTTGCATCGTGGTGGTATAGACTTCTTTGGAGAGCATTGCTCCTTCTTCAAAAGTAACATCAAAAACTTCCCAGTAAATATTTTTAAATTGGGGATGTTGCTGTCCAATAATATTAAGCTTTAGGTCTAAAGGCCTTGAGTCAAAGAAGTTAAAGTCATATAGTTCACTCGATTCTATTTGTTCTTCACGATTATAGGTCCATTTTTTAAATGCGCAAAGGGATTTTATTTCTTGATCTCTTAGGTTGGTTTTTTGTGGTGGTGGAACAATAAGACTTTTTAAAGCGATTCGATGACTTGAAATAGAAATGTGACGGTCCAGTCCAATAATCTGAACCCTTCCACCTGTTCTTCGGTATTCCTTTCGAAACTCCATTAGTTTTTCTTGAAAGGTAAGGTCCACAAGCCTTGTTTTGGAAAGGTCTACACGAAGTGTTTTTCTTTCAGGGATTTTCTCTAAGTGTTCAGATAGTTTAAGAATAGAAATAAAATTTGCGACACCTCTAACGCTGAGTTTGTAAGTGTTTTCATCAATTTTTTTGGTTGCCGTTCCAGAATTGAAAATCAATTTTATAAAATCGGTTATTGATACCCTAGAAATAAAGAAATGGGCAAGAAGAGTCATTCCCATACCTCCAATAATACCTGTTAAAGGGTCTTGGTAAAGAGTAATGAAAATGGTTGATAATAAAAATACAAGTTGTTCTAACCCTTGGGAGTATATTTCCTTAAATAGCTTTGGCGATGCCAGTTTAAAACCAGTAATAATTAAAACAGAGGCAAGTGCAGCTTTAGGAAAAAGTTGAATAATTGGGGTTAAAAGCAAGATAAATAACATGATTAGTAATCCATGGTATAAATTTGACCATTTCGTTACAGCGTGGTTGTGAACATTTACGGTACTTCTTACAATTACGGTAATTATCGGAAGTCCTCCAACAGCTCCAGATGCCATGGTACTAAAACCCATGGCCATCAAATCTCTATTTAGGTTTGTTTTTCTTTTATGAGGGTCTAATTTGTCAACTGCCTTAGCTCCAGCAAGAGTGATAACAGAAGACAACAAGGTAATTGAAATGACAGCAAGCCAAAATCGCAGTGTTCCGATTAGGCCAAAATCCGGAAAAACAATGCCATCCTGCCAGTTGTTAGGCACTTCAATTAGCATGTTTTTAGGCATTTCGAAAACAGATCCAAACACAGATATCTGATTAACTTCTAAATACTGATATACCAAAACAATTGGTACTGCAATAGCCAAAACCCAAACAGGAGCAGGGATAAAGTGAAATACTTTGTAACTTATTTTAGAGTGAAATAATAAAAGGATAATTCCAAGTCCAGAAATAAACGCGATGTAGGGGTTAATATTCGAGATTTCTGAAAAAACATCAGTCAACACCCCAATTGTATTATCGGCATTTGAAGAGGTTCCCATAGCAACATGTAATTGTTTGGAAACAATTATAATTCCAATCGACCCAAGTATTCCATGAATAACTGTGGTTGGGAAAATATTTGCGATTCTCCCATATTTAAGTAATCCAATAATGACTTGTATTAGCCCTGAAAAGATAAATGCAGCACAAGCATATCGAAATGCCTGAATTGGTCCACATCCATCATCAAAAGAAATAATTGCAGCGATAACCACCCCAATCAATCCTGCAGCAGGTCCATTTATGGTTAAAGTTGCACTTCTAAAAAAAGTGGCAATAAGCCCTGCGATTACAGAGGTGATTAGTCCTGAAATTGGAGGGACACCAGCGGCAATAGCAATAGCTAAAGAAAGAGGAAGTGCAACAAGAGCAACACTAATTGCTGCAATTGCATCTTGTTTCCAATATTTTTTTAAACTTTTCCAGTCATTACCAGGGATTTCCAAATTCTTTCTATCCATGTGCGATTTTTTATTTTGCTAAATAAAAGTTAGAGATTATATTCGAAGATAAAAAAATGTAATTTATAAAACACCAAATTTCATTTCTTTTTTCTTAATTAACTTAACGATTTGAGGCAAAATTTGTTTCAATCTTTTTGCACTTTTTATGTTATCGTGAAAAACAAGGATGTCTCCTTTTTTGATGGTTTTGTTGGCGTTATTTAAAATAGAACGAATAGGCACTTTTTTTGAAAAATCATAGGATAACCAAGACCACATAATTACTTTATTATGTTTTGTGATTTCTTTTAATTGTTTTGGCTTTATTTTTCCGTATGGTGGTCTATATAAAGAAGAATTGCTTATTTTTTTTGATTCAGATACAGAATCAACATAAAGTTTAAATTTTGTTTTGAATCCATTTTCATGGTTCATGCTGTGATGTCCTATGGAATGCCCTTTTTCTTTAAGAAGCTTAAATATTTCCGGTTCTTTTTTTATGTTGTTGCCAACACAAAAGAAAGTGGCTTTTATGTTTTCTTGCTCTAAAAAATTAATAACCCATGGGGTTATTTGTGGATCAGGGCCATCATCGAAGGTTAAAAAAACTTCTTCTGAATCTGAGACATTCCAGATGCATTTTTTATAAAAAAAGCGAAGCAAAAAGAATGGTCTGTGCCAAGCCATTTATTTACCTTTACCTGCATTATTGGTTGCAGGCACATTAGGAATAGGAGTTGCTAGTGTTGGTTTTTTAGCAACCGTTTGCTCAAATTTAAATCTTTTGCTTAAAGTGTCCATCCGAACTTTTAACATAAAGGAATTAGAACCATCTTCATCCTCTTCTTCATTTGTTTTTAAACCATCAATTTTTTTATAAAGCTTTGGAAGCTGCTTGCTGTATAAATCTTTTAATGTTTTTGTGACTTTTTTATGAAGCGTGTTTTTTGTGTCTTCACTAGAATTTTTACTAGCGTCATAAAGTTGAAACAGGGCATAGACTGATGCCATTAAGTCTGGGATATTTTCTTCCGTATATGAAAAATGTGGATGACTTTTAATGAAGTAATTCAATGTTTTTTTCTTTTGTTCTAAAACAGTCAATCCAAGTTTTTCAGCTTCTTTTATAGCTTTTGCTTTGTAAAAAAGGCTAACATGATTTGCTAAGTTTCCGTCGATGTAAAAGCTTATTTGTCCATACTGAGTCATGTATCTTTCTCCGGAAACACCAGGCTCCCCTCCATCAATTACAATATTTGGAGGCATAACTTGCAACGATTTTTTTAATAAATTTATCGCTTTGTTTTGATTTTCTTTGTTGTTGTCCTCTTTTAAATATTCATCCGCTAAAGAATAAAAGAATCTTCGGAATTGGTTGGTGTGTCTTCTTGCATAATAATCCGTTAGAACATTTTCATTAAACATTTCTCCATATTTATATTTTTTCATCAGATTATTATACTTCACGTCCATAAAGTATTTTTTTGAGTTTTCTATTTTTAAGGGAGAAATAACATGTGCTAAACCAACATCAGAAAGGTGTCCATTGCTAAGAAGCTTTTTGGAAACTTCAGAACCGCCTGGGCTTGAAAAATAGATTCCTCTTTTCCATTGATTGTTAGCCAAAACATCTAACATCATCACCTCTTCTCGAGTTAGGCCGCCATAGTTGATGTTTTTTGTTTGATTTATAAAGTCAAATGAGATTTCATTAGCAATCAAATCTTCTTTTTTTGCAGATACAATTCCGGATGAAATAACGTGTTTTTTATTAATGTTAATTTGAAAATTATCACTAGGAAAAATCCGAAATACATTAGCATCCATTGTTACGATATTATCATCGTTTCTAACAAATGCCATCACATCTTCTAGATTCGTTTTATTCCAAACTAATTCAGATTCCGATACAAAATCATTCAATAATTTTAATGCAATTAAATCTTCTTGGCTTTGAAGGTTGTTTTTAATCGAAGTGAAAATGTTGCCTAGCGCTTGGTAGTGTTCAAAAATGCTTTTAGCAACGCTGTCTGTTTTAATTGGAGAGAGAAACATAGACTTGTACTTAGATAAGTCTTCATTTTTGGAGAATGAATTAAATAATTCTTCTGCATTTACTTTTTTGTAATCTCCATTTTCTTGAGGTTTGTAATAGTAGTCTCTATTTTTGTTTTTACAAAATTCAGGACTATATTCAAGCCCCTGTTGGACAAGGGAATGAGTTCCAGATTTATCTTCTAATTTTTTGTAAAAAGTGAAACTTGGTACCCTAAAAGATTTAGCGACATTGTTTTTGTTTTTAAGTCTTAATGAGATGATTTTTTTAATCACTTCTGGTTTAACTTGTGCATCAAATAACCTTGCTAAATTCATAAACATCACCTGATCAGTTTGACCCGCATACATTAGTATTTGATCTTCGCTAAACTTAATTGGTAATGGATCAGAATCGTATGCTTTCATTTTCATTTGATTGGTGTACCAATCTGTTTGCATAAGCGATAGGTTACATACACGAACATCGGTTCTTTCTCCTTCAACCTCTTGCATATACCAGAGTGGAAAAGTGTCGTTATCCCCATTAGTAAACAAGATTGCATTTTTAGAACAAGAATTTAAATAGTTATAGGACAAATCTCTAGCAGAGGATTTATTGCTTCTATCATGGTCATCCCATCCCTGAAATGCCATTAAAACAGGAATACAAAGGCCAAATACCCCTGCAACTGCTATGCTATGAATTTCTTTTGCCTTTATCTTTTTTAACAAAAGCATTAAACCAATCAAAACAGAAGAGACAATTACAATATATATCCAAGTGAGTGTTGCTGGCATTCCAACTGGAGCATTTCTATCCAATAATAGAGTTAAAAGTAAAACCCCACCAGAAAACACCCCAATTTTTTTAGCCATTTGTTTATCAAAATGCCTGAAAAAATCAATTAGTGCATAAACACCAAATCCAATCCAAAAAGCAAAAAAGTAAAAAGATCCAGCATAGGCATAATCTCTTTCTCTAGGTTCAAAAGGCTTTTGGTTTAGGTATATAACAATCATCACCCCAGTGAATAAAAATGCAAGCAACAAAGAAAATGCATCTTTTGGCGATTTATAAAAATGAAAAATCAATCCAATTAATCCAAAAATAAATGGCAACATAAAAAAGGAGTTGTTCGATTTATTATTAGAAGTGTAAAAAGGCGCATTTTCTTGATTTCCAAGTCGAAGGTCATCAATGGAACTTATTCCTATTTTCCAATTCCCTCTCATTGCATCTCCATGCCCTTGAATATCGTTTTGTCTTCCTGAAAAGTTCCACATTAAATACCGCCAATACATCCAATCAAGCTGGTAATTAAAGAAATAGGTGAGGTTTTCTCCAAAAGTTGGCAAGCGAAGTCCATTGTTTCCAATTTCTGTTTCTACTTCATCGTTAGCATCGTATCCAGCATTGTATCCAGACCATTTTTTATATCCGTCCATTTTTTGTTTGTCCTGAGGCGAACTTCCAGAATAATACATTCTTGGAAAAAAAGTAGTTTGGCTGTATGTTGGATCGGAATTTTCCCTAACAGAAGCATTGGAGACATAATATTTTTCTACAACCTCTGCATTGTTTTTTTTAGCGTATGCTACTGCTTCTTTTTCATTTTGAAAAGCTTTTATGTCAACCCCCTCCTCATTAACAATAACAAAACGTCTTAAGTTTACTTCATCTCGATCGTTCCATTGCTCTCGATCGTTAAGTTCGGAGTTCCAGTATTGTCCAAAAAAGATAGGAGCAGAACCATATTGCTCTCTTTTTAGATAAGACTTAAGGGTTACAAGATTTTCCGGATCGTTTTCATCCAATGGTGGATTTGCATTTGATCGAATTACAATTATAGCAAAAGAGCCATAACCGATTAAAAGCATAATAAGACCCATCATTGAATTATGTAAAATGGTGTTGTTTTTCCTTTTTGCATAACGTGTTATGAACAAGCAAATACAAATCAATAATGCGAAGAAAAAGATACTTCCAGAATAAAATGGAAGTCCAATAGAGTTAACAAAAGCAACTTCAAAAGAAGATGCCATAGCGATAGATCCAGGAATAACTCCTTCTTGAATAAATCCAAGAATAAAAATAGCGAGAATCCCCGTGATAATGATTCCTTTAAGATTAACATTTTTCGTGTATCTAAAATAAATGAAGTATCCGATAGAAGGAATAACTAGTATGCCAAGAAGGTGGACTCCAATAGCTAATCCAAGAAGAAACATAATAAGGAGTAGCCATCGATGAGGGGATGAGCTAGCATTAAGCTGTTCTTTTTGCATCCATTCCATTTCTTCATCCCATTTTAAAATTGCCCAAAAAATTGCAGCAGTAAATAGAGAAGCCATCGCATATACTTCTCCTTCTACGGCTGAAAACCAAAAAGAGTCGGTAAACGTATAGGCAAGCGAACCAATTCCAGCACTAACAAAAATTGCTATAGTGTCGTTATTGCTCAAGGCTTCTTTTTTGTTAAGGATGAGTTTTTTAATTAAAAGGGTAAGCGACCAAAACATAAATAAAATAGTCAAAGAGCTAGAAAGAGCAGACAGTCTATTTATCCAAACGGCTACTTGTGCTGGTTCGGCAAAAAAGGAAAACAATCGCCCAATAGCCATAAATAGTGGGGCTCCTGGAGGATGTCCTACTTCAAGCTTATAGGCTGCGGTAATGTATTCTCCACAATCCCAAAGACTAACCGTATCTTCTATCGTAATTAGATAAACAATGGTTGCAATAGCGAAAAAACACCAGCCTAGAATGGTGTTCCATTTTTTGTAATTAATCATAATGCTTTAAAATTAACAATCATGTAAAATTGATAAGTGCGAATTTAACAAATATGACCAACAAATGCGCATAAAAAAAGGGGGAATTATCCCCCTTCAAATTATTTATGTTTCACACCATTAAATTACTTCCTAATGAAACGAAGTGTCTTAATGCCTTTGGCATGATGGATTTTAACAAAATAAACTCCACTTTGTAAATCACGAATGCTTATTTCGTTTTCTTCGCTTGAAATAGGGCTAGTAAATTCCGTTTTTCCACTTAGATTCACAATTTCAATTTTAGAAGCATTCATGTTTTTGGTTAATCCCTTGATAGAAATATTATCGTTACTTGGGTTTGGATAAACACTTATTGGGTTAATTATAGATTCAATTGTTCCAGCGTTTCCTACAACAAGTTCATATCCTCCAAAAGATTCGGCTTGAGTTACAGGGGTGGTTACACCAAAAATAGTAACAAGAACAACAACATCTACATTGATTGTTAATGGATAGGTTCCTGTTGCGGTTGGAGTTCCATAGATGTTAGCACATCCTAATTCTCCGCCATCGTACTCACAACTTGAATTATTGCATGCGTAATCAATTCCAGTTGGAAAACCATCAATGCTAGTTACTTTAAACTCATCGATTGGATTACCAACAAATTGACCGGATGGATCAAGTTCTGCCGTAACATTGTCTGGGCAAATAAAATTTATGTCCGTTGAATAGAAAACATTTGCAGCTGCTGGTGGGAGATCTTGCGCTGTATCAGGCCAAATTCCAAATGTGGAATCCTGATATAAAGAGTTTGGGGAGCAAGATTGTGCGGATAATTGGTTTGAAAATAAAAATCCAATCAATAAAGTAAGTACTATTTTTCTCATATTTATTATTTTTCTCTAAATTAAAATATTTTTTTAACTAATTCAACTATAAAAAGGTCAAATGCGATTAATGAAACTTTTAAAATCCTTTAATTTTTCTATAAATGGGATTAAACTACTACTAAAAGAACAAAATTTTGTCATTCATTTATTCGCATTATTTGTGGTAATATTAGGGGCTATCTATTTAGAGTTAAATTATTTGGAATGGATTGTTTTGCTTTTGACTTGTGGCTTTGTTATTTCCTTAGAAGCAATTAACACAGCTATTGAAAAAATGTGTGATTTGATCTCTAAAGAAAAAAAGAAAGAAATAAAAACAATAAAAGATATTTCTGCAGCAAGCGTTTTAATTCAGGCAATAATTTCAATTTCAATTGCTCTAGTACTTTTTAGTAAAATGTGAATCTTTATGCGCTTTTTGCAGAGAGGGATTTTATAAAAAGTTCTATTCCACCAACCATTGAGGGTGCATTTGGTTGAGGAGCATGTAAGTCAACGCGTAGATTTTTGTCTTGAACTGCTTTGGCCGTTGTTGCACCAAAAGCTGCAATAAAAGTGTTGTTTTGTTTAAAGTGAGGGAAGTTTTTAAACAAAGATTCTATTCCACCAGGGCTATAGAAAACTAGCATGTCATATTTAACATCTGATAAATCGGATAGGTCTGCTGCTACAGTGCGATATAAGATTACTTTTTCGAAATCAAAGTTGTATTTAGATAGCGTTTCAGGGATTCGATTTCTAAGAATATCCGTACATGGCAGAAGAAATTTTTCATTCTTGTGTTTTTTCATAACATCAGCTAGATGTACAATGTTTTGTTTTCCAAAAAAGATTTTTCGCTTTCGGTAAACAACATATTTTTGAAGGTAAAGTGCGATGGCTTCTGAAATACAAAAATATTTTAATGAATCCGGTATTTCATACCTAATTTCTTCGGCTATTCTGAAAAAGTGATCTACAGCTACTTTTGAGGTGAAAATAACCGCGCTATAATCTTCAAAATTAACTCGTTGTTTTCTAACTTCTTTAGCCTTTGCTCCTTCAACTTGAATAAACGGTCTAAAATCAATGGTTAGGTTGTATTTTTTTGCTAATTCAAAATAGGGCGAATTCTCACTTACTGGTTTTGGTTGGGATACAAGAATTGTTCTGATACTCACTTTGGTTCTGTTTAAAAAAGGTTTTTAGCCAATTAAAATTTTTGAAAATGACTTTGCAATAATTGCAAAAGGCACGATTTCAAGGGTGCAAAGATATAAAATTATGTGATACCAAAGAAATCCACTTTTCCCCATTTTAAGAGAAAGCTTTATAGAACGATGTGTATAAGCCAAAATAAAAAATAAAAGAGCACTTAAAAAAAAGAAATTTTCATTAATAAGAGAGGAAAGTTTAACCATGTTTAGCATTAAAAAAAACACCCCACTAAATTCAAATGTTCTTATGGTAATAAAAAGTCCGTTTTTTTGCAGGTTTTTATCTCCGAGGAGAAAGGAAATAAATAAAACGCCTATAACAGGAATTAAAATGGTGCATAGTGATGCAAATATTGCATAGAAATAAAGGTCTTCATTTATAACATAATTTCTTGTCAACATATATGTACTAATGGATATAGAAAGAACAAAGTTTAGAATCATCAAAAAGTAGCTTAATGGATGAATTATAACCTAGTCTATAAAATGAATTTTATTAATTTTTTTAATTCTAAAAATCGATGAAAGAGTTGTTTTAAAAGTGTTTTTATCAATTAATTTAGCACTTGAAATTAAGCAAAAGCATAGGATTAAAAGATAAAATAAGAACATGTCCTCTTTATTTTCTCTTTCTGTTAATTGTCCAATAATAAATGAATAAAACGTATAATTCATTGTTGTAAAAGAATAAAACTTAAACAAAGTTAGATTGTTTAAGCACATGAACAATCTTTGATTAAAAATATAGTTATTTTTGTACCCTTAAAATTTGCATAATTATGAAAACAGATCAATATATACATCCTGACCATTATTTGTTAGACGAATTGCTTACTGAAGAGCATAAACTAATAAGAGATGCTGCTCGTGCATGGGTAAAAAAAGAGGTTTCGCCTATCATAGATGAGCATTATGAAAATGCAACTTTTCCAAATCATATTTTGCCCGGTTTAGGCGAAATTGGTGCTTTTGGACCATACATCCCTCAAGAGTATGGAGGGGCAGGCTTAGATCAGATTTCCTATGGATTAATTATGCAGGAACTTGAACGATGTGATTCTGGTCTTCGATCTACGGCATCTGTTCAATCTTCTCTTGTGATGTATCCAATTTGGAAATATGGTTCAGAAGAACAAAAGCAAAAGTTTTTACCAAAGTTAGCTACTGGAGAAATGATTGGTTGTTTTGGGTTAACAGAACCGGACTTTGGATCAAACCCTTCTGGAATGATAACCAATTATAAGGAGGATGGTGATTTTCTGATTTTAAATGGAGCAAAAATGTGGATTTCTAATGCCCCATTTGCTGAAATTGCTGTTGTTTGGGCTAAAAATGAAGAGGGAAGAATTCATGGATTAATAGTAGAGAGAGGAATGGAAGGGTTTTCCACCCCAGAAATGCATGGAAAGCTTTCGTTACGAGCTTCGTCAACAGGAGAATTAATTTTTGACAATGTTCGTGTTCCAAAATCTAATATTTTGCCTGGTAGATCTGGATTGGGTGCTCCCCTTAGTTGTTTGGATTCTGCAAGGTATGGAATAGCTTGGGGTGCTCTAGGAGCTGCAATGGATTGTTATGACCAGGCTTTAAGGTATTCAAAAGAAAGAATTCAGTTTGGTGTTCCAATAGGGGCGTTTCAATTGGTGCAAAAAAAGCTTGCTGAAATGATAACGGAAATAACAAAAGCACAGTTTTTAACCCATAGATTGGGCCAGCTTAGAGATGCTGGAAAAGCAACAACAGCTCAGATTTCAATGGCTAAAAGAAACAATGTTGAAATAGCTTTAGATATCGCAAGAGAAGCTCGTCAGATTCATGGAGGAATGGGTATTACTAGTGAGTATTCTATCATGAGACATATGGCAAATCTTGAATCTGTAGTAACTTACGAAGGAACACATGACATACATTTGCTTATTACTGGTGCTGAGGTAACAGGTATTCCAGCTTTTACTAGAGAAAAGCCAAGTTTGTAGCGCTAAAACAATTTTTTTAGATAGTTTTTTGAATCTTTTTCATTTATCAAATTTGCTTTCTGTAAAAAAGAAATAACTGATTCAAAATGACTGTGGTCTATTTCATTCGTATTAAACCAATTTGTTTCATCCAGCCATGTTTTAACATCTGATTTTTCAAGATGGTATCTCCACGAAATTTTATCCACAGCTAGTGGGTCATTTTTTAATTCTTGTGCTCTTTTTCTAACGACTTCAATTAGTTGAATAAGTACTTTTTCTTTGTTTTCGACGATGTTTTTTCTAGCTGCAATAACAAAACAAGGCCAAGGAGTAACAACTTCACCAATAAAATTGCACTTTTCTTTTTTTACAAATGGACGAGTCGTAAATTTTTCCCATAAAAAGGCGTCTGCTTTGTTATTTTCAAGTGCCCATAATCCGCCATAAATATCTCCAACAACGTTAAATGTTAGTTTGTTTATATCCCAGTTGTGTTTGTTTGCTTCAATAAATGCCATCAAATGTGAACCGGATCCATGTCTTGAAATAGCAAATTTTTTTTCCTCTAAATCGGATGGGTTTTTAATGATAGAATCTCTTGGCACATGAATCCCCCATCTTAATGGGGTATCCACATAAAAAGATAAAATTTTTGCTGGAAGACCATCTAATATTGCTTTTGTAATTCCTTCAGTAAGAAGGACAGCAATATCAATGGATTCATTCATTAGACCTTTAACCATTTGACCAGTTCCTCCTGGCATATCGCTCCAATGAAGTTTGACATTTATGTTTTCAAAAAGCCCTTCTTGGATAGCCAATCTCCAAGGGAGATTGAAATGTTCAGGAACTCCCCCAATTTTAAGTCTTGTCATAACACAAATTGTTTGTTGTATAGTTTTTTGTAGTAGCTATTATCGTTTTGTAGTAATTCTTTATGAGAACCAATTTCAAGAATCTCTCCTTTTTCTAATACGATTATTTTGTCAGCACTTTTTATGGTACTTAATCTATGTGCAATAACAATCGACGTTCTGCCTTTAGTTAATTTAGATGTTGCATGTTGAATCATTTGTTCGGATTCACTGTCAATACTAGAAGTTGCTTCATCAAGGATTAATATGTGCGGATTGTACAAATAAGATCTTATAAAGGAAAGGAGTTGTCTTTGGCCAACGGATAAAACCGTTCCTCGTTCGCCAATACTAAAATCAAACCCTCCTGGCAGTGCATTAATAAATTCATATGCACCTACTGCTTTTGCAGCTTTAACCACTTGTTCTCTTGAAATACTTTGGTCCCCAAGTGTGATATTATTG
>JAQWKT010000076.1 GCA_029247685.1 Crocinitomicaceae bacterium
TAAGTCAATAGATCCTAGTGCTGAAGAATTTGGATCTACGGTAATTAAAGTTGCATCTAATATTTCAGGCTCTATTACGGTATAGCTTGCGTATGTTTTGCATCCGTCTCCGTCAATTACAGTCAATCGGTAAGTTCCAGCAGTAAGGTCCATGATATCTTCTGTCGTTGCTCCGTTATCCCACTGGTAAGTATAAGTTGGGTTTCCAGTAGTGATTGTTACATCCACTGATCCATCGTTCAATCCATTACACGTTACATCCGTTACTGAAGAAATAGTCGTTAGTGGAGTTGCTCCGTTCACTACAAATGTACTGTCTGAAGAACATCCTAAACTATCAGTAATTACTACCGTGTAAGATCCTGAAGAAATATTACTAACACTCATTCCAGTTGCTCCATTGCTCCAAGTAGCAGTGTAAGGAGCAGTTCCCATAGAAGCATTTATAGTAATTGCACCACTTGTTGAGGAACATGCCATGTCAACAACTCCATTTATTTGGATTTTATTAAATTGTGAAGCCATAAGAACTGCTTGATGTGCATCTAATTTACCTGCACCAAGTTTTCCAATATAGGATTGGTTTGAAGAATAAACATCCGAAGATGACTGCTTTAAAATTAATTCAATGTCCTCATTATCAAGGCAATGATTAACCGATAACATTAGAGCAACAGTTCCAGAAACAAATGGTGCAGCAAAAGAAGTACCACTTGAATAAAGTTCCCAATTATGATCCGGTTGAACTTTAACATCATATCCAGGGGCACACAAATCTACCATATCATTATGCTGGTGAGTTGAATTTGGATCGCCTATATTTTTTTCATGGTTATCTGAAGAACCAATACTTGTTACTGAAAACACATTGTCAAAAGAAGCTGGATAAACAAGGTTAGACGCACCACCACAAGTACTACCGTTTCCAGCAGAAGCAACTATAAATGTTCCATTATAATAAATTTCATTTATAATGTCTTGTGCATACTGACTATAAGTACAACCAGAGGTCCAACTTAGATTAAGTATTTTAATTCCAGAATAAGTTGCAACTAATAAATCATTATAAGTCATTCTATATAACGACAACTTACTATCAAAGCCAATTGAACTTGTTCCTAAGTTATTATTTGTATTTCCAGCGGCAATTATGGCAACTGAAGTACCATGAGTGGTTAAAGCCGTATTATTTGCATCATAATAATTTACTTTGCCCAACAACTCTTCATGAGAAACCGCATAATTTTGATCGGAAACACCTATCACAATAGAATCTAAACCATGAGTAATATCCCATGCACCTTGGGCATTTATTAAATCCAAAGAATAATCCGAACCTGATAAATTATAATCATTTGGCGTATATAATGGCGTGTATTGAGGTGCATACTCCACACCGGTTAATACATTTACATTATTTACTGCATTTGTATATAAATCTTCCTTCGAAGAAGTAGAGGAAATCTCATACACTTTTAATAACTTACTGTTTCTTGATGAAGGGAAAGCTCTTTTGATTTCAACAACCCCTAAAGACTTAATTAAGTTATCTAATTGCTGATTATTAGAGATTAATTCTCCTTCATCAGATTTGACAGGCAACACTTGTTCGTTTTCAATAGTTACCCAAATTTTACCGCTTACATTTTGTGCACATGCTGATCCAATAGAAAATGCAAAAAATATAACTGTTGCGATTTTGTTTAAATTAATAGTTTTCATAACTGCGTTTTTTTGTTGGTACAAATTAAAGGCGGTTATCTCTCTTTTTTTATAAAAACAATGCTCTACAATCACAAAATACAAGAGGATACTAATTACGGAATACGTATAGTTTACAATGCATATAAGTATAACTACTTAAATCAAGTTATATGCATAATAAAAAAGATGGAACATCTGAAGGTCATTTGCGTAATGAAAAGTAATGAAAACTAAAAATTCACTTCTTTTTGTGTTTTTAATATTAACTTTTTGCAATAGCTTATTTGCGCAAGAAAAAAATGAAGACAAGAAAGCAAAGTATAAACACCAGTATTTGAAGGTTAGTTTATTGGAGTTTTTTAGCGGGGATTTCTCTTTTTTTTATGAAAGGTCTATAAACAAAAAAATTTCTGCAGAAATTGGAACTGGAATAGTTTTTAAAAATTTCATTCGAGAGTTTGTCGATGAAAGCACCTCTTCTGCTGGCAGGAAAGTCGTTCCTGGAATGAGTTTTAATTTTGGAATAAGATATTATCCATATATACCCGGAGAACTTTTTTATTTATCAGCAGACTATAAATACAGAAGATACAGGACAAAATATACCACAACAGGTAATAATGGAGAAAATTTAAATTTTAATGAATATAATGGGAGATCTATTTATAGATTAGGTGTTGGATATAATCTAGCACTTGATTCAAGAATGTTTCTTGATTTTTATTCTGGAATTGGGTTTTGGGGAGATTCTAATAAAACATACTTTCAACAAATAAATGAAAACACCTTAGAATACGAATTCATTGAAGATATTCAAAAAGAAACAAAACTGCATTTTAACATTGGAATAAAATTCTCGTATAAACTATAAACCTAATTTTTAATCTCAAACTTTAAAAAGTTTTTTATAACCTTCATTCCATTTGGGCTTAGAATAGATTCGGGGTGAAACTGCACTCCAAATAAACCTAGTTCTTTCGATTCAACAGCCATAATAACATTCGATTTAGATTTCGCTGTAACCATTAATTTGCTTTTTTGAGGGAGCTCAACAGACCAACTATGGTATAAACCGATTAATTGTTCTTTTTCCATCTCATCAAATAAAATGGAATTTGAATTCACATTTATTAATTCTTGTTTTCCATGTTTAATTTTTTTTTGAACCAAAACCCCTTTTTCAAACTCCACAATTCCTTGCATTCCAAGACAAACTCCTAAAACTGGTTTTACTCCTTTTATTGTATTTAAAACATTAAACATGTTTTTTGTTTGAAAAGGAAGGCCTGGACCAGGCGATAAAATAATTTTATCAAAAAGAATCAAGCAGCTTAAATCTAACTGATCATCCCTAACAACTTTGACACTTTCACACAATGGCTCTATATAATGTTTTAAATTATAAGTAAAAGAGTCATAAAAATCAACGATTAATACTCGCACAATTAGCTTTATTGTATTATTTTCACAAATGTACATCAAAATGAAAATCTATCGCATAGACCTGAAAATGAGAAAAGCAATACAAATTAAAGGAGCTCCTTCTCCACTTGGACCTTATAGTCAAGCTATACTATCAAATAAAACTCTCTATATTAGTGGGCAAATTCCAATGGATCCAATAACTGGGGAATTAAAAACTGAAGATATTAAAACAGCAACAAATCAAGTTTTAAAAAACATAACAAGTCTTTTAAACGCAGCTGAAATGACGCTAAAAAATGTGGTGAAATGCAGTGTTTTTTTAAAAGACATGAACGATTTTAATCAAGTAAATGAAGTCTACCAAAACTTTTTTACCGGGGTGCCTCCTGCTAGAGAAACCGTTGAAGTATCAAAGTTACCTTTGAATGTTAATATAGAAATTTCGTGTATCGCTATAATCGACTAGATTGAATAAAAACGATAAACATACGTTGAGTATTATCATTGTTAATTACAATGTGGAATTCTATTTAGAACAATGTTTGAATTCTGTAAACAAAGCAATTAAAAAAATTGACACAGAGGTTTTTGTTGTAGATAACAATTCTATTGACGGATCCGTTGAAATGATAAAACGCAAATTCCCTCATGTTAAATTAATTGAAAACAACTTCAATGCTGGCTTTTCTAAAGCAAATAATCAAGCGGTTTCGCAGTCGAATTCTAAATTTATTCTATTGCTAAATCCCGATACTGTTGTTGAAGAATTCACTTTCGAAAAAGTAATTGATTTTATGGAATCCAAACCAAAAGCAGGTGCTTGTGGAATAAGGATGGTTGACGGAAAAGGAAAGTTTTTACCAGAGTCAAAAAGAGGGTTGCCAACTCCTTTAACCTCTCTGTATTATCTTTTTGGTTTATCAAAAGTTTTTAGAAAATCAAAAAAAATAAACCGTTATCACTTGGGTTACCTTGATGAATTCAAAAATCATGAAGTAGATATTCTTAGTGGTGCTTTTATGTTTATAAAAGCTGAAGCAATTGAAAAGTGCGGGATGCTCGATGAAACTTTTTTCATGTATGGAGAAGACATCGATTTATCTTATAGAATTAAACAAGCTGGTTATAAAAATTATTACTTTTCTGAGTCGACAATTATTCATTACAAAGGAGAAAGCACAAAAAAGAGCTCCGTAAACTACGTTTTAGTATTCTACAAAGCAATGGCTATTTTCGCAGAAAAACACTTTTCTAAGAAACAAGCAAAAAGTCTAACAACGCTAATTAATTTGGGGATTTACTTTAAAGCAGCAACTGCATTATTATCTAGAGTTATTTGGAAATCCATTGCTCCAATAATCGATTTTACACTCATAATCTTTGGATTATATAGTTTAACCATCCGGTGGGAAACAGAAAACATTCATTTCCCAATTGAAGTTTTGAAGTTCTCTATTCCAGTATATGCATTCATTTGGTTATTTTGCAGTTGGATTAATGGCGTTTATGATAAAGAAAAAAAAATATCAAATCACATCATTGGTATTGCTTGGGGAACTATTTTAATACTGGTCTTTTATGCTCTACTTCCAAAAGAAATGCAATTTTCAAGGTTATTTATATTGCTTGGTGGATTTTGGTGTTTGCTCTATTTTTTATTTTCCAGATATTACTATCAACTATTTATGAACGGGTCTATAACTTTCAAACAAAAAGAAAAAACGTTTGGAGTCGTTGGGGATTTAAATGAATTAAATAGAGTTATCGATTTATTATCAGAGATTGGATATAAAAACAGTGCTATTTATCACATCTGCTCTCAAAAAACAAAATCAGATAACGCAATAGGAAATATCGACCAACTAGACCAAATTTCACATATATACAAGTTAAACGAAATCATTTTTTGTGCAAAAAACAATTCGGCTAAAGAAATCATTTCTTGGATGTCAACTATAAACAATCAAGACATTGAATTTAAAATTGCACAACCGGATTCGTCTTTTTTAATTGGCAGCAATTCTATAAATTCAAGTGGAGATGTATATGTTTTAAATATTAATGCCATATCTCAAGAGGATAAAAGAAGAAAAAAAAGATTGTTAGATTTATCTTTCGCATTGCTCTTTTTAATCTTTTCACCTGCTCTTATTTTTCTTTTTAAAAGAAAAAAACAATTTATTTTTAACTTATTTTCTGTTTTATTTGGATCTAAAACATTCGTTGGATATATAAAATCAAACAAAAAAAATACTGCTCGACTCCCACATCTTAAAAATGGGATTTTAACTCTCAAAAATTTAACCACAAAAAACAACGATTTAATTACAAGCAAACTCGATATTATATATGCTCGCGACTATAAGCTAAGTAAAGACATATCTATAATTTTTAAATATTGGAAAAATCTAGATCAATAGCATCTATTTTTTTGAAAATCTTTATATTAATTACTATCTTCGTCGATTAAAATTCATTCACTGAAATGGCTGAAATAGAAGTTCGATTACCAAAAATGGGAGAAAGTGTCACTGAAGCGACTATCACGAGTTGGCTCAAAGAAGTAGGAGAAAAGATAGAAGTAGATGAACCACTTGTAGAAGTTGCAACGGATAAGGTAGATAATGAATTGCCGTCAGAATTCTCTGGCATTTTAGTTAAAAAATTATTTGAAAAAGATACAGTTGCTCAAGTTGGTGACGTTATTGCGATAATAAATAGTGACTCCGACGCTAGTATTAGCACTCAAAACTCAAATATTCCTGAAGAAATAACTTCTATTTCTGCTGAATCTGAAAAAACAAATACACCTAAAGAAATTTTAGAATTAGAAAGCACTACCGACACAAAAGAAAACTCTATCCCACTGCCATCATCATCTAACGGGAAATTCTACTCCCCATTAGTTAAAAGTATTGCTCAAAAAGAAGGGCTAACACTAAATCAACTAGAAGATATTGATGGAACAGGAAAAAATGGCCGAGTAACAAAAAAAGACATTCTAGCTTACTTAAAAGTAAAACCAGCAGATCAAAAAACACAACCAACTTCATCTTTAATATCGTCAACAAAAAAACCGGAACAAGTTATTGGATCTGGATTCTTTGGAAATATAAAAGAGCCTACAGTTACCATTAATCCTGGAGATGAAATCATCGAAATGGACCGAATGCGAAAACTAATTGCTGAGCATATGGTCATGTCTACACATGTAGCCCCTCATGTAACTTCATATGTGGAAGCTGATGTGACAAACCTTTTTAACTGGAGAAATAAAATTAAGACAGAATTTCAGCAAAAAGAAGGTGAAAAAATGACATTTACACCTATTTTTATTGAAGCAGTGACTAAAGCAATTAAAGATTTTCCAATGGTAAATGTTTCAGTTAGCGGAGACAAAATAATTAAACGAAAAGACATAAATGTTGGAATGGCCACTGCTCTTCCGTCTGGAAACTTAATTGTTCCTGTTATAAAAAATGCAGATTTGCTTAACTTAACTGGATTAACAAAACAGGTTAACAAACTTGCTAACAATGCTAGAAATAATAAATTAAGTCCAGAAGATATTCAAGGGGGAACGTATACTATTACTAATGTGGGAACATTTGGAAATGTGATGGGCACCCCTATTATTAACCAACCACAAGTTGCTATTCTAGCTGTTGGTGCAATTAGAAAAGTTCCAGCGGTTATAGAAACTGCAGAGGGCGACTTTATAGTGATAAGATATAAAATGTTTTTATCTCACTCTTACGATCATAGAGTGGTTGATGGGGCATTAGGAGGGCAATTTGTAAGAAAAGTTGCAGATTATTTGGAACAATTTGATAAAAATCGCGTAATTTAGAAGGTCTATTAGATAAAACGATATGAATAAAATAAAAATAAATTTACTGTTCGCTTGCTTAATTTTAAGCTGCACAAACCTATTTGGTCAACTTTCAGAAACAGAAGTTAAAGCAATGATCTTAGAATCAAATGAACAACAGCTCGTTGTGAACTCCTCAAGAATGCTGCAGGAGAATCACTATTATTATGCTGGTTTAGTTACCGATCAACTACTAAAACTTAAACCCGAAAGTTCAAATTATAATTATCGAAAAGGGTTTATTCTACTTGGAATGGATTTAAATTTCGAAACAGCGCTCACTCATTTTGAGAAGGCAAAGGATAAAACTTCAAAAAACTTCGACATGTATTCCTCCAAAGAAGAAGGATGCCCAGTAGATGTTTTTTATCATTTGGGTAGATGTTATCATTTAAGTGAAAAATACGATCAAGCAAAAGAATTTTACAACAAGTTTATCGAAGCTTCCAATAAAGAATCAGAACTTATAGAAGAGGCACAACTTCGTATTACCCAATGTGATATAGCTAAAGAACTAAGTGCTAAACCTGTTGATGTTAAAATAAATTCTTTAAAACACATCAATACTGAAAATGGTGAATACTCTTCTTTTCTATCTTTAGATGGAAAAGCATTGTATTTAACTTCAAGAAGACCTTGGGAAAATGATGAAACAGAAAACATGAGAGACTTTATGCTTAATCAATATCCAGAAGACATTTATGTTTCTTTAATGGATAACAATAAAAATTGGGGTGAAGTAAAGAGGCTAGACATGTGTAAACCAAACTTAAATGAAGCAAGTGTTTCATTTTCAAGCGATGAGAGAGAAGTTTTTTTATACGATGATAGCACAGGTTTTGGAGATATTTTCATAAGTGAATATGTTGGGCGAGAGTACAAAACACCAACACCAGTAAGTAACGAAGGTGTTAACACAGAAGAAGGCTGGGAAACCCACCTTATTAAATCTCCAGACGGAAATTCCATTTACTTTGTTTCTGACAGAGAAGGTGGATTTGGAAAAAGAGACATTTGGTTTATTGAAAAAACAAATGGCACATGGGGCGAGCCAAAAAACATGGGCCCAATGGTTAACTCCAAGTATGATGAAGACTCTCCATACATTGGACTAGATAAAAATACACTCTACTTTGCAAGTAATGGAGAAAAAAGTATGGGTGAATTTGATATTTTTAGTATTTCCAAAGACGAAAATGGAATGTGGTTAGAACCCACTAATCTTGGATATCCTATTAATTCTCCTGGTGATGATCTCTTTTATTCAACAAACTACACAAAAAGTTCTGCAATCTTAACTTCTGTTAGAAAAGGTGGAAAAGGAAACAAAGATGTTTATCAAATTGATTATAATGTTTCTAATTCAGAAGGCTTAGCTTTTTTAAATGGTAGAATCATTAATACTAATGATAAAGATATACCAGAAGGGTCTTTTATTTCTCTTAAGTGTATCGATTGTGATGACAAAGAATCTAAAAAAGTTCTTCCAAGGGTTAGAGATGGTGTATTTGTTAGTCTATTAGAAAAATGCAAAGAATACGAAATAACTTACCACTATGATGATCAAAGCGCAGAACCATACACAGAAAAGTTTAACACCAATTGTGACTTAGCATTTGAAGAGGTAAACAAAACTGTTTTACTAGTAGAAGATGACCAAGTTATCATTCCAATTTTTACTTATGATTTAGCTGGAATTGTTTCAGACAAAAGTTCAAGCGAAAGAATCCCTAATGCAAAGGTTGAAATTATAAGAGCTGAAGGAGATACGGCAGAAGTATGGTCCACAAATGAAAATGGAGGATTTGAATCTAATTTAACAGATGGGCTTGTTCTAGGTGATAAACTAGATTATACTGCTAAGATCTCTGCATTAGGTTATATCACTCAAACCTTTAAAATTGACAATGTACTTGGAAAAGATTCCATAATAACGGTTTCTTATATGCTTGAAAAAGACAAAGACCTAGTGAATATTGCTGATGTTTTAGCATTAAATCCAATTTATTTTGATTTTGACAAATCAAACATAAGACCAGATGCAAAAATTGAATTGGATAAGGTTATTACTGTATTAAACAATAACCCTAAAATAAAAATCGAATGCGGTTCGCATACAGACTGCAGAGGCTCTAAGAATTATAACAGAAGGCTTTCTGAAAGAAGAGCCAAATCCACTGCAAAATATATCCAAAAATCTATTTCCAATCCTGAAAGAGTTACATACAAAGGTTATGGAGAAGATGTGCCTGCAAAAGACAATAATTGCGCTTGTAAAAAATGTTCTTCAGAAGAACATCAAAAAAATAGAAGAAGTGAATTCTTAATTGTAAAGTAACTATTATTATTTAAATCTAAAAAAGCCCAATATTGGGCTTTTTTTTTATTATGGAATTAAAATTATCAAAACCACTTTGCGTCTTCGATCTTGAGACAACAGGATTGCAAATAGTAACAGACCGAATAATCCAAATAGGAATTGTAAAAATACTTCCCGATGGGAAAACAGAAAATTATAATTCATTAGTTAATCCCGAAATAAAAATTTCTGAAGAATCAATTTTAATTCATGGGATAAGTAATGAAGAAGTGAAAAATAAACCATTATTTAAGGATCTTGCTCCGGACATAATTAAATTTATTGGAGATGCAGATCTAGCTGGTTATAACTCGAACAAATTTGATATTCCACTACTTGCTGAAGAATTGATTAGGACAGGTATTGATTTTAATCTATCCAATAGACATTTTGTAGATGTACAAAATATTTTCCATAAAATGGAACAACGAACTTTAGTTGCGGCCTATCAATTTTATTGTAGTAAAAGTGTAACCGATGCACATGACGCACTTTATGACTCTAAAATCACCTTGGAAGTTCTTAAAGCGCAACTATCCAAATATGAAGATCTCGATTCGGACATTGCTTCTTTAGCCGAATTTTCAAGAATGGGAGAATTAAAAACTTATGATTTTGCTGGAAGATTAGCACAAAACAATTCAGGACAAATCGTTTACAATTTTGGTAAACATAAAGGAAAAACAATTTCTGCTATAATGAAAGAAGAACCAGGATATCATGGTTGGATGTTAAATGCCGATTTTCCTTTGTACACAAAACAATGCCTTAAAAAAGAAGTAAATCGGATTAAAGAAGAAAAGAAGAAGAAGAAAGAAATGGATTTAGATCAAAAACTAAATCTTCTTCAAAAAAAATTCAATAAGAAATGAAAATTATTTGCATTGGGAGGAATTATGTAGACCATGCAAAAGAAATGAATGCACCGGTAACAGAAAAGCCAATCTATTTTTTAAAATCAGACATTTGTATTCATCGAGAATCGCAAAAATTCTTTTATCCAGAATTCACCAATGACCTTCATTACGAATGTGAATTAGTCGTTAAAATTAACCGACTAGGGAAATACATTGACACAAAATTTGCCCATAAATATTACAGCCATGTTTCTCTTGGACTTGATTTAACTGCAAGAGATATTCAAAAAAAATGTAAAGAAAAGGGCCATCCATGGGAAATAGCAAAATCTTTTGATAAAAGTGCTCCAATTTCAGATAAATGGATTTCCGTTAAAGACCTTTCTATGGAAACCTTATCCTTTGAATTATTTCAAAACAATACATTGAAACAAAAAGGGGAAATTAAGGACATGATTTTCTCTATTGATGAGATAATCAGTTATGTTTCAAAATTTATGACACTTAAAATCGGAGACTTAATCTTTACAGGAACTCCAAGTGGTGTTGGCCCTGTTCAAATAGGAGATGTTCTTGTTGGAAAAATTAATAATTCAAAAATGTTTGAATTTAAAATTCACTAACGATTTTAAAAAAAAAACCTACAGGTGAATAACCTCTCCATATGCAGCAGCAGCAGCCTCCATAATTGCTTCAGACATTGTTGGATGTGGATGAACGGTTTTAATCAATGATTCACCAGTAGTTTCAAGTTTACGAAGTGCAACAATTTCAGCAATCATTTCTGTAACATTAGCACCAATCATATGTGCTCCAAGAAGCTCTCCATATTTTGCATCAAAAATCAATTTCACAAATCCATCCTTAGCACCTGCAGCACTGGCTTTTCCAGAGGCTGAAAATGGAAATTTACCAATTTTTATAGCTAAGTCTTTTTCTTTAGCAGAAGCTTCAGTTAACCCAACCGATGCAACTTCAGGAGAACAATACGTGCATCCTGGAATGTTTCCATAATCCAATGCTTCAGGCTCATGCCCTGCTAATTTTTCTACACATATAATCCCTTCTGCAGAAGCAACATGTGCGAGTGCAGGACCTGGAACAACATCACCTATTGCAAAATAACCTGGCATATTAGTTTGATAATAATCATTTACTAAAATTTTGCCTTTATCTGTGATTATACCTAGATCTTCAAGCCCTATGTTTTCAATGTTTGATTGAATTCCAACAGCCGATAACACAACATCACATTCAATTTTCTCTTCACCGTTTGAGGTTTTTATAGAAACAACGCAACCTTTTCCACTAGTATCTACATTTTCTACAGAAGAATTTGTCATTATTTTAATTCCAGACTTTTTAAAAGATTTCTCAAGTTGTTTTGATACCTCATCGTCTTCAACTGGTACTATTTTAGGCATGTATTCAACAATGGTCACCTCCGTACCAATAGCATTATAGAAATATGCAAATTCCACTCCTATAGCTCCAGAACCAACAACAACTAATTTCTTAGGCTGTTTCTTTAAAGACATTGCCTCTCTATATCCAATAACTTTTTCTCCATCTTGAGAAAGGTTAGGCAACTGACGAGATCTTGCTCCAGTTGCAATTATAATTCCTTTGTCTGCTTTATAATCCGAAGTAACTCCTTTATCATCAGTAACAGATACTGTTTTCTCTGCCTTTAATACCCCATTGCCACTTAGGACATCAATTTTATTTTTTTTCATTAAGAATTGAATTCCCGAACTCATTCCAGAGGCAACTCCCCTACTTCTATTAATCATTGCTGTAAAATCTGCCTTTGCTCCTTTTACATCAACACCATAATCACTAGCATGGGTTAAGTATTCAAAAACATTTGCGCTTTTTAACAATGCTTTTGTTGGAATACAACCCCAATTTAAGCATATTCCTCCCAAAGATTCTCTTTCCACAACAGCAGTTTTAAAACCTAGCTGAGATGCTCTTATAGCTGTAACATAGCCTCCTGGACCACTTCCTAAAACAATTATATCGTAATTCATGTAGATAATTTTGTGTGGCAAAAATACAAAAAAGCATGTTTTAAAACACCAAAATATAAAGCCGTATTTACATAAATAAAAAGAGTGACTCATTATTTCTCTACAAAACATCCTTTTTTAGCATGGTGTTTGTATTTTTACGGATATGAAAAAAATACTATTTATTCTATTTCTATTTGTTTCTCAAATTTCTATCGGAAAAGAAATAAACTATAAATTAAGCATGCCAAAACCTCAAAACCACTATTTCCATGTGGAAATGTGTTTAGAAGGATTTAAAGAGAAAGAAATAACCGTTAAACTGCCTGTTTGGGCGCCTGGATCTTATTTAGTTCGGGAATTCTCTAAAAACATTAACCAAGTTCGGGTTTTAAATGAATTAGACAAACCATTAAAAATCAAAAAAACAGCTAAAAATAGTTGGGAAATAAAAACGAATGGAGCCAAATCCATTCGTGTTTTCTATGAAGTCTATGCATTTGAGCTATCGGTCAGAACAAGCTTCCTTGATTTAACCCATGGCTTTGTTAGTGGTGCTGGTGTATTTATGTATGTTGAAAAGCACAAATCGTGTTCTGGAAAAATTAAGGTTATTCCTTATAGTGGATTTAATGAAATTACTACAGCGCTCCCTTTAATTTCTAAATCCAACAAAGATAATTCAACTACTTTTTCTTATAAAGATTTCGATCAATTAGTAGACTGTCCAATAGAAATTGGCAATCAAGAAATATTTAAATTCGACGCTTCGGGAATCTCTCATACAGTAGCTATTTACGGAGATGGCAATTATTCAATCGAATATCTAAAGAAAGACATGAAAAAAATTGTGGAAGAAGCTACCAGTGTTTTTGGCAAAAACCCGAATAATGACTATACATTTATCATACATAATGTGGTTAATGGGCAAGGCGGTTTAGAACACAAAAACTCTACCGTATTAAGTGTCAACCGATGGACTTATTCTCCATCAAAATATGTCGATTTTTTAAATCTCGTCGCACACGAATATTTTCATCTTTGGAACGTTAAAAGAATACGACCAATTCAATTAGGCCCCTTTAATTATGACCAAGAAAATTACACTTCGCTATTATGGGTAATGGAAGGTTTCACCTCCTATTATGATGAACTTCTTCTTTTACGCGCTGGATATTATTCCATACAAGAATATCTTGGCAAGCTTCAAAGCAAAATAAATTATGTGGAAGGCTCAATGGGATCAAGAGTTCAACCACTTGCTCATGCTAGTTACGATGCATGGATAAAAGCATACAGACCCAATGAAAACAGCGCTAACACTTCGATGTCTTACTATTCAAGAGGACAAATAATTGCTGCTATAATGGACATCAAAATAATAGCAAATTCTAATGGTGAAAAAAATTTAGACGACTTTATGCAACACCTATATTTGAAGTATTATGAGACAAAGAAAAGAGGGTTTAGTGAAGAGGAATTTAAAAAGGAATTATCCATATTTACAAAAGAAAATCTAGATACATTTTTTAGAAAGTATATTGATGGAACTGAAATACCACCTTACAATGATATTTTTCAAAAAGTCGGCATGAAAGTAACGTATATCGGCATGGCTGAAACTTCTTTGGGGGGGACCTTAAGACAAAGTGGAGGAAAACTTATTGTCTCAAAAATTAGAACAAACTCTAGCTGTGAAAATGCAGGGATAAGTGTTAATGATGAAATCATTTCTTGCATGGGTTACCGGATGAATAAAGGGATGTTTGAATCAATTTTATATGGGCTTGATGTTGGAGATAAAATAGATGTGCTAATCGCTAGAGACGAAATTGTTTTTCCTGTAGAAATAACCATGAATTCTTATGAGCAACCTCGATTTAAAATACAATACGCCGATGATGAAAAAAACACTTCGCTCAGAAACAAATGGCTTGAATAAAGCCTTTTTATTATTTCTTATCTTTTTTATTTCTTTTATAGCTAATAGCCAGTCTATTTTTGAAAATATAAAAATTCCAAAAACAGAAAGCTTGTATCCTTATGAGCAATGTGAACCTTCTATTGTTATTCATCCTAAAAATCAAAACATTATTGCTGCCGGGAGCGTCATGGATGGCTTTTACACTTCAAAAGATGGTGGTAAATCATGGACAGCAGAGCAATTAAGCAGTAAATACGGCGTAAATGGAGACCCTGTTCTTATATATGACTCTTCGGGCTGTCTGTATTACTTCCACCTTTCAAACTACTCCAAAACTAGCAGGTTTGATCGTATTGTTTGTCAAACAAAGAAAAAAACAGAAAAACCTTTCTCAAAAGGATCTTTTCCTGCAACAAATGGCACGAAAGCACAAGACAAACATTGGGTAGCGGTTCATCCTTACAAAAAAGAAATTTGCATGACATGGACACAATTTGACAAATACAATTCTAGTGACCCAAAGGATTCTTCTGTTATTCTTTTTTCTAAATCAAAAAATAAAGGCAGATGCTGGTCAAAACCTAAACGCATATCCGCTTATGGCGGAGACTGTCTTGATGGAGACAACACTGTAGAAGGAGCTGTTCCTGCATATGGAATTAATGGGGAAATCTATGTGGCTTGGACAGGACCAAAAGGAATTGTTTTTCAAAAATCAAACAACGGAGGGAAATCATGGTTAAAAGAAGAACTCTCTATTGATCCGCATCCTGGTGGCTGGACCTATGATATACCTGGAATATATCGGTGCAATGGTTTGCCAATATTAGTTTGTGATCATAGTAATGGACCAAATAGAGGCACATTGTATCTAAACTGGACCGATCAAAGAAATGGAGAAGAAAACACCGATGTTTGGTTATCAAAATCAAAAGATGATGGAAAAAACTGGAGTAAGCCAATCAAAGTAAATCAAGATAAAGGAAAATCGCAGCAATTTTTGTCTTGGATGACCATTGATCAATCCGATGGAACACTTTATTTTGTTTTTTATGATAGAAGAAATTATTCAGACATACAAACCGATGTTTATTTGGCATATTCCAAAGATGGAGGAGAATCATTTTTAGAAGAAAGAGTCTCTGAAAAACCATTTATTCCGAATGAAAAAGTCTTTTTTGGGGATTACCTTAACATATCTGCAGTTAATGGATTTATAATACCCATATGGCCAAGAATGGATCAGCGGAAAATAAGTTTATGGGTTGCGCCAATTAAGAAATCCCAATTAAAATAAATTGACAAACTCAAAAAAAAGTTGGGTTTTATTAATTCTACTATCCTGCATTTGGGGTAGTTCATTTATTTTGATAAAAAAAGGAATGTTCGCCGATAATGGAGAAACAATTTTTAGTGCAAATCAACTTGGAGCACTTAGAATGTTAATCGCTTCCATTGTTATTTTTCCTTTTGCTATTTCTAAATTAAAACTTATCAAAAAAAAAACATGTTATTCCATTGCTTATCGTTGGCTTCTGTGGAAATATTTTTCCTGCATTTTTATTTCCTTTTGCAGAAACGGAAGTTTCCTCTGGGTTTGCAGGGATGCTTAATAGTTTTACTCCGATTTTTACCCTTTTAATCTGCTTTTTTATTTTTAAAACTCCTGTATCAAAACGGCAAGTATGGGGTTTAATTATTGGATCAATTGGAGCAGTCACCCTTTCTTTATCCGGCATAAAAGGAAATGAAAATTATTCATTGATTCATGTTTTAGCAATAATTCTGGCAACCTTTTTTTATGCATTAAATCTAAGTTATATAAAGTTCAAATTAAACGATTTAAAACCCTTTGATATCGCTGCTTTAGGGTTTTTATTTGTTTTTCCTTTTGCATTAGTGGCATCTTTATTTTTTAATGCACAAGAGGTTATTCAATCCAATAATCACGCGATGGAGGGCTTAATTTATATTGCTGTGCTTTCTATTATTGGAACAAGTTTAGCATTAGTTATCTTTAACCAAATTTTATCTATGTCCTCCCCTCTTTTTGCAAGCTCTGTAACCTATTTTATTCCAATCGTTGCTTTGTTATTAGGCATAATTTTTGATGAAAAGATTGAAGCCTTTCAAATAGTTGGTATGTTCGTGGTATTACTTGGCGTATACGCCATAAATAAAAAAGCTGTATTAAAATGAGACAACTTCTTCTTTCACTATTTTTTTTCTCTCTTTTAATTTCATGTGAAAATAAAAAAAAGACTAATGATAAACACATTATAATAAATAATAAAAAAGAAAATAAAAAGAACGATTCTGTCCCCCATAGAGTTTATGATGAAATAGTTTTGGAATACGACAATAATGAAAGTCTGCTTGAAGGAAATAGCTTAACCTATGCAGAGAGAGATATTGAAAAAGACGTTACTATTTTCTTGGACCAATCAAGTAACAAAAAAGTAAAGATGGTATATACCATAAAAAACACAAGCTCACTTTATAAAGAAATTTTTACTTTTTACTTTTTAAATGAGAAAAAAATATGTAGTAAGAAACTTACTTCAAGCACAGATAGCATTGCAACATATTTAACAGAAACAATAAGTTATTATGATTCAACCGGCGTGTTTTTATCTAGAAAAAAATCCGGAATAATTGACAACTTTAATCGATCTAACCTCAAAACATGTAAAAAGCAATCTCATTCTCTTAAAGAAGCTGAAGATATTTTGGTGCAAACAGGTAAATATGAAACCCGTTTTAAATCCATCCTTAAAAACGAAAAGGATTATTACCTAATTGTTGGAGAAAATAAAAAAAATGGCGTCCATGCAGTTCTTAATGTTATTAATCCGAATGCTGATTTTCTGAACCTGGATAAGAAAAAAAACATTGGCAAAAAGTTAACCCTTCAATTCGATAAAACCAAAAACGAAGACGACTGGTTTCAAAAACTAAATTCATTTGAATTTGAAAAAAAATAATACTTATCTTTTTATTATATCTTTAGCGGAAGACATAATCAAAAAAAATGGCTACTTAATACTATGAAAAAAATACTGACTTTTCTTTTTCTATTTTTAAACTTTTACGCCATAACTCAAGAAATGAGAGTAAATGGAGTGGTTTACGATTCGAGTGGAACACAAACCATTAAAAATGCCATGGTAATGGCTGTTCGTTTTAGCGACTCCCTTCTTCTGGATCATGCTAGAACAGATATTAATGGGCGTTTTGAGATAGGGGGTTTTGAAATAGACACCTTTTCTTTAATTATTGAACATCCAAATTTTGATGAGAAAATCTACTATATTTTTGGACATTCCGCAAATTATGAAATATCAATTCCATCTGTAATTATGCCCGATAAAGCCACAGAAATTGAAGAAGTGGTTATTTATGCCAATAAAAGCCCTATCTACTATCGTGGAGACACCTTGGTCTTCGTTGCTGATTCCTTTAAAGTAGCAGAAAATGCTGTAGTAGAAGACCTACTAAAGAAGCTTCCAGGGATAGAAGTAGATGATCAGGGGCGAATCAAATCACAAGGTGAAGATATAGACCAGGTTCTAGTAGATGGTGATGAGTTTTTTGGCTCGGATAATACCATTGCAACAAAAAACCTTGCCGCAAAGGGAATCGATAAAGTAGAAATTTATGAAAAAAGAAATGAAGACGCGTCAATTGGAGATGATGATGAAGAACTCAAAGTATTGGATTTAAAATTAAAGGATGCCTATAAGAAAGGTTATTTTGGGAAAATTGTTGGCGCAAGCGATTTTAGTCTGATTGAAGACAACCCTTTTTATGAAGGAGAATTCATGTTCAATCGATTTAGCAACAAACAAAAACTTTCCGTTTATGCACTTGGTTCCAATACCCCTAGATCAGATCTTTCATGGGCGGATAAGCAAAAATTTGGATTAAACAATGAGAACAATCGTGGAGGTGGTTGGGGTCAAGAAGATCAAAGCAATACCTCTGGTATCCCAAGAGCATTTAGAGCTGGAATTTATTTTAAAGACAAATTTGGTGAAAATGGCTCCATTGGATTTAATTATACTTATTCTAGGATAGATTTAGATGCCTATTCCAATAGTTATTCTCAATATTTTCTTGCAGACACGACTTATTATTCATCCGATTCCATTTCCGAAAAATCAACCAATGAGTCGCATGAAATTAATGTAGATTTAAGATTTAACTTGGACTCCTTAACCTCTGTGCAAATAAAACCAAGTTTTGGTTATGATGTTGCGGAAAATCGATCGCATTCTATTTCTAATTTTTTAACCCAAAATGGGATTCAATCTTTAAATACAGATATCTTATACAAAACCAATTCAACCGGTCTATCCAGTAGAGTGGAAACTAGTATAAAAAGAAAATTTAAAAAACCTCTAAGAGAATTAAAGGGAAAATATATCTTCACGCTTTCAGACAATAAAACCGATGAAGATCTTCTTAGTTACTCAAATTATTACCTCCCCTTTTCTTTTATAGATAGCATTAATCAAGAAAAAACCAATAACAATGGTTCTACAAACCATCGAACGATTTTAACCTATCTTGAACCGTTTGGAAAAAAATGGAAAATGGAATGGGAGTACTTGTCAGACTTTGGAGGATCTGACCAAAACAAAGAAACTTACAATTTTGAAAATGGTGGGTATACCGACTTTGATGATTCTTTGTCAAATATTTTTAATTCTCAAAGACAACAACACCGTATAAGTGGTGGAATTCGATATGAAAGCAGAAAGTTTCAAATAATGGGGGGCTTGGCTGCAAGAAATATTCAAATTCAAAATCAAAATCAAATAACAGGAATAAACATTGAACAAAACATTAATAACTTATTGCCTAGATTTAAATTCACTTATAAGCCAAGCAAAACAAAAAGAATAACTCTAAACTACCGTACGAGTTCTAACCAACCAAGCATTTCCGATTTGCAACCTGTTCCAGACAATACCAATCCGAACCAAATTCAAATAGGTAATCCAAATCTAGAGCCTAATTATTCTAATATTCTAGATTTAAAAATGCGTTCCTTTGACATCTTTTCAAGAAGGTTTATGTGGGCTGGTATAAATGCTCGATTTACCAATAATGCTTTTGCAGATTCGACCAATTTTGACAATTATGGACGAACCATTTCTATGACAAAAAATGTAGATGGAAACATTACATCTTCTTTATATGCTGGTGGGTCATTTTCTTTCTTTTCAAACAAATTTAGTATCGTGCCAAATCTTGTTATGTCTTACCTAAAATACACCAACTTTATTAATAGCCAAGAAAATATTACCACTACAGCCCTCGCTAATGGAGGATTAACTTTTAAGTTTGATTTTGATTCTCTAACTTTTGATGTTGGCGCGAATTACACATATACTGCTCCATCAAGCTCTATTTCTAAAGCAGCAAGCAGGCCATTTTACATGCAATTTTACTCCTCTAATCTCGAATGGAGAATGCCTTATGGCCTTAAAGTTAAGCTTAGTACTAGATATACCATTAACTCTAATAGAACGGATGGGTTTAATCAAAACATCTTTATCTTAAATGCCGAACTAAGCAAGGCATTTTTAAATAATCAAAACCTCATCTTATCTGTTCATGGAAATGACATTTTAAATCAAAACCTTACTCTAGATAGAGTGGTAACCGCAAATGTAATCACCGACTATTACACCAATATTATCTCGCGGTATTTCTTGTTAAAACTTACTTTTAAATTTAATAACAATGGCACCAAAGAAGAAGAATATAAGCATTGGGGTTAATTCCTTTTTTTTAATTTTTGGAATTCTTTTCCCACTAGTTATTCAGGGGCAAATTGTCACTTCCGGAAAAATCACCTTTGAGCGAAGAACCAATCTGCTCAAAAAATATGATGACCCAAGAATGGCCAAAAGAATCCCGAAAGACAAAAAAATCAAAAAAGAAAACTTTGTTTTAAGTTTTAATGAAGAAAAATCAAGCTTTAAACCCATTATAGAAGATGTTAAAAGCGATTGGACCGAATGGTTAACTTCAAAAAACACCTATTACCAAGACCTAAAAAAGAAAGAACAAGTGATTATGCTCGCCTTTATTGGAAAAGAAATCCCAATAAAAGACTCTTTGCCCGTTAGAAAATGGAAGATCACCAACAAGAAAAGAACCATTGGAGGGTATGAATGTCGACGTGCCATCTATGAAAAAAATGACTCCACTCGTATTTATGCCTGGTTTTCTACAGATATTTCTCCTTCAGTTGGACCAGAAGGATTTTGCGGGCTCCCTGGAACCATTTTAGGAATAGCAACCGAAGATGGTGGAATTGTTTATTTCGCAAAAGAGATTAAAGCTACAAAAATCAAAAAAGAAGAATTTAATTTCGATTTTGAAAAGAAAAAAGTGTATTCGCTTAGTGAATTTAAAAACAAAATTGAAAAGGAATATGCCAATTCTAAGTGGGGGAAAAACCTATATAACGATCTATTTAGATGGCTTTAATCGAGTTTCATCCTATTGAAATAGACACTTCATCAACATCTCCATTTATAGGAGGAGAAAGTTTTCTAATTTTTACTTGCAAAGAAATGATCGCATCAAACTTTGTAAGCATTCTATCATAAATCCGTTGCCCAACATGCTCAATCAGCTTGGATCTAATTGCCATTTCTTCTTTTACAATATTATTCACCAGAACATAATCAATGGTTTGATCTAAATTATCGGTTTTAGATGCTTTGGTAAAATTGGTTTTGATAAAAACATCTACAATATAATTACCTCCAATTATTGCTTCTTCCTTTAAGCAACCATGATAAGCGTATAACTTAATTCCGTTAATTTCAATGATGTTCTGCATGAAGCATTTTTTTTATGGAATTTAATCCATTGTCCATTCTATTAAGCACTTCTTTTTGACCAAGAAAAGAAGAGATCTCAAACATTCCTGGGCCCATTGAAACCCCAGTAACTAAAATTCTAAATGGAAGCAAAACCTGGCCAATTTTTAATTGATTTTTTTCGACAAAGGACTTGAAGGTCAGTTCTATTTGATTTGCTGAAAAATTGGTGATTTTGGAAACTTCTTCACGCCAATTAAGCATTATTTCAGCAGTGTTTTCTTTCCATTTTTTAATAATCAATTTTGAATCAAAATCTGATGGTGCAGCTAATAAATAGTCCCCTTCGGATAAAATATCACCAAGAAAAGTAGCTCTTTCCTTCATAAGGGAAACGATTGTCGTTAATTTCTCTTTTTCAATTGAATTAGGGATTTCAGATTCTAACAAAGAAGCCAAAACCTCATTGGATTCGTTTCTTAAATATTGCTGTTGAAACCAACGTGTTTTGTCTGGATCAAATTTTGCTCCAGATTTAGAAACTCTATCCAAAGTGAATGATTCTACCAATTCATCAAGAGAAAAAATTTCCTGAGAAGTTCCAGGGTTCCATCCAAGAAAAGCCAACATATTAATAAAAGATTGTGGGAAGTAGCCCTTTTCTTTATAGCCAGAAAATAATTCCCCATCCGCTGTAGTCCAATTCATTGGAAATACGGGAAAACCTAATCGGTCTCCATCTCTTTTTGATAATTTTCCATTGCCATCAGGTCTTAACAATAAAGGCAAGTGTGCGAATTCCGGACACTCCCAATTAAAAGCCCTATATAGCAAAACATGAAGAGGAGCGGAAGGAAGCCATTCTTCCCCTCTAATTACGTGTGTAATTTTCATTTGATGATCATCCACTATGTTCGCAAGATGATAAGTTGGCATTCCATCTGCTTTAAACAAAACCTTGTCATCAAGGTTGTTCGTGTTAACTACCACCCATCCTCTAATCGTATCGTTGAAACGAAGTTCTTCATTTCTTGGCATTTTCATTCGAATAACATAAGGAGCTCCAGATGACAAAAGCCGATCCACCTCATCTTTTGGAAGAGTTAATGAATTCTTCATGGTAGATCTGCTAACTCCATTATATTGCCAATTAGGCATCCCCATTTTTTTGGCTTGACTTCGCATTTGTTCAAGATCTTGAGAAGAGTCAAATGCATAATATGCATTTCCATTTTGGATTAATAAATCTGCATATTCTTTATATCTATCTTTTCGTTTTGACTGAACATATGGGCCAAATTCTCCACCGATACCAGGACCTTCATCCGGGAAAATCCCACACCACTTTAAAGAATCTAAGATGTACTCTTGAGCTCCATCTACAAATCTTGTTTGATCTGTATCTTCAATACGAATAATGAATTTTCCTTTATTTTTTTTTGCAAATAAATAATTATAAAGAGCTGTTCTAACTCCTCCCATATGTAATGGGCCTGTTGGGGATGGTGCAAAACGAACACGAACCTGATTCTTTGACATTTGTAATGTTTTTTGCAAATGTAAACAGAAAAGAAGAATAGTTATAAAAAAATAAAATCGATTTATAAATTAATAAGCTAAAACATTTTATTTACATTTGATGCGATGTTATCAAATCGAATAAAGAACTTAAATGTTATGCCTTGGATACTTACACCAGGGTTGTAGTTCTATTTAATCAATTTTACTTTTTAATTTTTATTTAATTCATATTATTATGAGCAACATTATTGTATTAGGGGGAGGAATGGTAGGAAGCGCAATGGCCATTGACTTGGCTAAGAATCACCATGTTTTATTGACGGACATTAACGAACAGGTGTTAGATCGAGTTAAAGAAAAATGCAAGGCATTAGATACATTAACATTCGATGCTTCAGATAAAGAAATGCTTCAAAAAACCATCACAAAATTTGACCTTGTTATTTCAGCTGTCCCTGGTTTTATGGGATACAATACCTTAAAAAATATTATCGATGCAAAAATGAATGTAATAGACATTTCATTTTTCCCTGAAAACTCTTTAGATCTTGATTTACTTGCTAAAGAAAAAAATGTTACTGCTATTGTGGATTGTGGGGTTGCTCCAGGAATGGACAACGTCATTCTAGGACATTATAACGAATGCTATAAGCTAAGTGACTTTGAGTGCTTAGTAGGCGGATTACCAAAAGTTAAAAAATGGCCTTTTTGCTATAAAGCTCCATTTTCTCCAATTGATGTTATTGAAGAATACACAAGACCTGCAAGGTATGTCGAAAACAGTAAAATGATTGTAAGAGAACCTCTAACCGATTGTGAATTTGTCGATTTTGATGGGGTTGGGACACTTGAATCCTTTAATTCGGATGGACTTCGATCAATTATCTTTACGATGCCTCATATACCAAACATGAAAGAAAAAACACTTCGTTATCCAGGACATGTAGAATATGTTCGTGTGCTTAAAGAAAGTGGATTTCTAGACCAAGACACGATTAATGTAAATGGCACGGAAGTATCCAAAATGGATTTCACTTGCAAAATGCTATTTAAAGAATGGAAACTAGAAGAAAACGAGGAAGAAATAACGGTAATGCGTGTTCGATTAATTGGAACAAATGAAAATGGAGAAAAAGAAGAAATCACTTATCATCTTCATGATGAGTTCTGCAAAAAAACAAACACGTCCTCCATGGCAAGAACAACTGGTTATACCGCAACAGCAGCTGCAAACTTGTTTTTAGAAGGATTATTTAAAGAAAAAGGGGTGTTTCCTCCAGAACTTGTAGGAAAACATAAAGCTTGTTTTGATTATTTTATGACCTATTTAAAAGAAAGAAATATATCCTATAAAAAAACAATCCGTAAATTAAGTAACAAGTAACAAAAAGTAGTTTTATTTTGGATTTATGAAAGAAAAATTAGTTGTTTTTTCTGGAGCAGGAATGAGCGCCGAAAGCGGCATAAACACCTTTCGTGATTCAAATGGATTATGGGAAAAATATGACATTTACGAAATAGCAACCCCAGAAGCTTGGAATAAAAACCCTGAACTTGTAACTGATTTTTACAACCAAAGAAGAAAAAACATCTTAAATGTAAAGGTAAATCAAGCCCATCTCGAAATTGCGAAGATGGAGAATCTTTTTGAGGTAACTGTTATTACACAAAACATTGATAATCTTCATGAACGTGCAGGATCATCGAATGTTGTTCATCTTCATGGTAACATTACACTTGCCAAATCATCAGGACCTAATCCCGAAAAAAAATACTACCCCATTAAAAGCTGGCGATTAACTAAAAATGATCTTTGCGAAGATGGATATAGATTAAGACCGCATGTTGTTTGGTTTGGGGAAACTGTTCCAATGCTTATGGAGGCACAAAATATCATTGAACAAGCCGATTACTTTTTAGTGATCGGCACTTCTCTTCAAGTATATCCAGCTGCAGGTCTTGTACATCATGCCATAAAGGCTAAAAAGAAACTAATTCTTGATCCCAAAGTTTCAGAAATGCAGGTGCCTAATGATTTTTTGAAAATTGAAATGACTGCAACAAGTGGAATAATAGAGGCTCTAGACTTAATGCGCTAATCAAAATCAAACTCTTCTTCCTCTTCTTCTTTCAAATCTTTTCCAAACTTGTTTAACTTTTGTTTAAGTGAATTGATTTTTTTCTGAATTTTAGATGGGGTTTGTTTCTTAATTGAATCTTTTATAGGGGTTTCTTCTTCATTAAAGTCAATCTCTATTTTGTCTTCAATTTCTTTTTCTGGGACATACGCTTTAACGGTTGTATCTTTTTTATATAAACCAAAATCTTTTTTTAACATTGATTTTACTTGCTTCTTTTCGGAGATGATTTTTTCTTTTCTTTTTTTTCTAGAGCTTTCTTTATCCCATTTAACTATTGGGTTATCCACAGTCCCACTAACACTAAGAAAAACCTCCATTCCCTTGTCTTTATCTATTATTTCTCCAAAATCATCCCTTTGTTTTTTAAGAAATGCTTCATTTAAATGAAAGGATAAATAATAATCAATCTGGTTTGTAAATGCATGTTCTCCATTTAAATTTAGATTAATAAATGAAGAAGAAATATTCATTGGTGGAATAATCACTTTAGAATCTTTTATTAAAATTTTATTTTTAACAGGGTTTATTTTAACATCACTCAAATTACGCTTTATATAATCTACATTTTGAGATCCAACAGTTAATCTTGCTAGTGGGTGATTTAAATATTCTCCTAATTCATTAAGAGATTCCACATTTTTTAATCGAACCTTTTTTGTTGAAAAATCTATTTCTGATTGAATCTTTTCATATGCAAACCCATCATTTAAATTAAATGGTGCTACAAAGTTGATTTTCACTTTAACAGAACCTGAAGTGTTTAAAGAATCAAGTACTGTTTGATCAAAATTATCCCACTCTTTCATTATTGATGAAAGTTTTAAATTATTAGAAGATATAACTGTTGAAGTATTAAATGTTTCTGGTTTTAACTCTAATAGATTTATACTTCCTTTAAAAGAAGCATCTGCATGATGGAAGTTTAAATTAGATAATTTTAGTTTATTTTTATTAAGATCTAAGTTTGCGTTTAAATCATTAAAAGCATGTCCATCATAACGAAATTCTTTAATATCCATAGATACATTTGCATCCATATTTGATGGAAAGAAGTTTTCTTTATCGATAGGCATTTTATTATCGATAGAATCCGATTCAGAAAGAAAATCATTTGCATTAAGATAGTCACTAACTACGTTTAAATCAATAGCTAAAACTCCATTTTCAAAATAATCATCTAAGCCATTTATTGATCCAGTTAAACTAAAATCGGATTTTGACACATTAAATTTAACTTCTTTTAATCCAATGTGTTTTTTGCTTAATGTGAAATCGGCAAAAATATCTTCGTATAAAACAGGGTCATCTTTCAAACGAATTTTAGCCCTTTGTAATTTAAATACTCCATCCATCTTATTAAGAAAAATTGAGGAGGAGGAAGAATTTTGAGGTTTAAAAGTAAAATCAAAATCAGAATCTAACCTTAAACGACCATTTAAAACATCAACGTAGGGTAATGGAAGCATTTTATTTATAATTCCTAGATCAATTTCCCCTTTTGAATGTCCTTTAATTCGTGGATTATTGAATTCTGAAATTTTCAAATTAGCAATAAATGGACCGGCTTTTGTAATACATTTAATCGTATCAATTAATAAAACTTCATTGGAATCATTGGAATAACTTCCTTTAAGATTCAACTGTTTTATATGAGATTTATGTATCGGGTCAATTAAAGCTCCATCAATAACACCAAAAGAACAATTAACTATAGGAGGGTTATTTTTATTATAATTTCCCTTAAGAAGTAAGTTAAAATATATATCTCCATTTCCTTTTAAAGATTTAATATCTTTAGAAACCCCTGCATTAAAACTTTCAACTAATTTCTTAAATCCAATATCTTTTGCTTTTACCTGAAAAGAATAATCTGCTTTAGAAATTTTTCCATTAATAGAAAAAGGCAATCCGGATATATCAATTACGGAGGATGGAATAATAATTTCTTTTGAAAGTTGATTAACAGAAACCGAAAAGTTCATTTTAACTTTTTTGTTTTTTAAAAGGTATAATGGTCCACTTTTTAAATAATTAAGGTTTAGGTCTCCATGGAGCTTTAAGTTGTATTTTTTTTCATTAAAATCTCCTGAAAATATAAATCGATTTAATCTCGTATTATAATGTTGCTTAGTCGATTTATTTTGGTACGAAAAATCCATCTTATTAAAAGCAACATTTTTTAATTTCAATCGAAAACTCTCGTCTTCTTTTTCTTCTTCTGCTTTTAAAATGTCATAATTTTCTTTTCCATTCTCATCCACACGTAACTGGATTTTACCCGAATTTATTTCAATAGATTGAAACTCATAATTTTCTTTCCAAAGGTCAAATGGATTAAGTTTGAGACGTATTAAGTTAGAATATAACAAAGTGTCCTCCTTATAAGGTTTTGAATCTTTTAGGCCAGCAATAAAAACTTCTTTCAAGTCAACTGAAAGATTTGGAAAGGTAGACCAAAAAGTTAGATTTACATCTTTAACTTGTAATGGAGACTTTAGCTTTTGATTTATTTCATCAATAGCTGACTGGCATATATTATCCTTATTTAAATAAATGATGAGAATTAATAAAGAAAATAAGGTCACAAAACTGATCGCAGACCATTTAAGATATTTAAGCACCTTTTTCTTCATTTTATAAAAGTACTATGAATAACGTGTATGTTTTATTCATTAATAGTGCACTTATCAACGAAATTATGTCAGTTGGTTACCAAGAAAACATCAAAGCAAAAAAAAAGCCCGAATTCGGGCTTTATAATAAAATTTAATTGGAATGTTTATTCGGCTGTAACCTCAAAGTTAAACATCTGTTTAACTCCCTTATATAGGTTTGCTTCAGCTTCATATTTTCCTAACTGTTTAATTGGTTCATTCTTAATACTTAAAGATTTTCGATCTATATCGAATCCTATTTTCTTAAGAGCATCAGATAATTGAATAGTATTAACAGATCCAAAAATCTTTCCTTTTTCTCCTGCTTTGGTTAAGATGGTTGGCGTTAAGCCTGCCAATTTATCCGCTATTGCCTGCGCATCTTCTACCATTTTGTTCTCTTTGTGAGATTTCTGACGCATCATTTCTTCGTGCGCTTTTTTAGCAGATGCTGTCGCTAATACTGCATATCCTTTTGGAATTAAAAAATTCCTTCCATAACCAGATTTAACTTTAACAAGTTCGTTAACATAACCAAGCTTGTCTACGTTCTTTTTTAATATTACTTCCATAACTATTGCTTAATTATTTTAACATATCTCCAACATAAGGCATTAAAGCCAAATGTCGAGCACGCTTAATTGCTTGATTTACTTTCTTTTGATATTTTGCAGAAGTTCCAGTAAGCCTTCTAGGAAGAATCTTTCCTTGTTCGTTTACCATGTGTAATAAATAATCTGCGTCTTTATAATCAATGAATTTAAAGCCATTTTTTTCAAAACGGCAGTACTTTTCCCTTTTAATGTCAATATTAATGGGAGTTAAATATCTTATATCATTTTGTGCCATAATTCTTTTTTTTAATGTTTATGCTTCAACAGCTTTTTCTTTTCCACTCTTTTTAGCTCTACGCTTTTCTGCATATGCTTCATGGTGAGAGTCCATTTTAACGGTTAAAAAACGAAGAACACGTTCGTCACGCTTCATCATTAATTCAAATGTTGAAATATTCTCTCCTGCTACCTGAAACTCAATTAAAAAATAAAATCCTGTAGATTTTTTTTGAATTGGATAAGCAAGTTTTCTTAATCCCCAGCTTTCACTATGCCGGACTTTTCCTTTAAGGGTCTTTACTTCGCCCTCAATTTTTTTCACTGCTTCCTTTGCCTGTTCATCAGACAAAACGGGAGTTAAAATGAAAACAGTTTCGTATAAACTCATAATTAATATATATTTATTTTGGGGGGCAAAGATATGCATTTTATCTTTTAAAACAAGCGATAAAGCTTGAAATTAAAACAGCTATCTCTTTATAAGTCAAAAATAATAATTTATAAAGCTAAAATGGCCTCTTTAGGAAGGAAATGTTTTTTTAAATATTTTAGTAGAAAATTAAGCCTCAAAAAAATAATCATGCAAAAAAAACAGCTCTTTAAACTTCTGATTTTGCTATCTATTCCTTTTCAATCCTTTCTTCAACTCGATAAAATCCAATTAAAAGAAATCATGAAAGGCGATGAATTTGTTGGAAAACTTGCTTATAACCAAAAATGGCACTTGGATGGGAAATCTATTATCTATCAAAGAAAAATAAATGGCGAAGTAATAAATTACAAATACTTCATCAAAAGTAAATCCATCACTGAAGTTAACCAAGAGAATCTAATTGATCATTTTGCATCTGAAAAAAAGCAACGTGAATTTAATATTCAATATTTCATTCATGATGGTGTTTTATATCGGGTTAAAAAGGGAGAAACAGAAATAAAGACCATTTTCAAAACCAATGATTATCTATTCAACCTGCAAAGAACCAAAAATGAATCCATTATTACATTTCAATCAGGAATTAATTTGTATGAATATGACGATGAGAAAAAATCCATTATTCAAATAACTAACTTTATTAACAATGAGAAAAAAACAAAACAACCCTCTACTCTTTTAGAAAAAAAACAAAACGACTTATTTGCCTATTTCTCCAATAAGCGCTCCGCTTCAACAAAGAACAATGGATTAAAAAAACAATTCTTAGGAAAAAGAGAAATAAGCAAGATTCAAATTTCCCCTGACAGAAGAGTAATTGCTTTACGCATAATAGAAAATCCAAAAAAATCAACAACAAAAGTGCCGTCTTATATTACCAAAAATGGATATACTCAAACAAAAAGCGCTCGTCCAAAGGTTAGTAATCTTGAACCAAACCAAAAACTAGCAATTTATGATGTTATTGAAGACTCTTTGCATTGGGTGAACTTTTCCAGCCTTAAAGACATTCGTAAAAGACCTTCTTACTTATACCAAAATGAAAAACATACATCCAAACAACAATTTTATAAAGAAGATCGAGCCATTTTTATTCATCAACTTCATTTTAATAATTTTAATAATAAAGCCCTTATAGACATTAGATCTGCAGACAATAAAGATAGATGGATTGTTTCTCTGAATACCACAACATTTAAATGGGAAGAAATAGAGCACCAACATGATGAAGCTTGGATAGGAGGGCCAGGAATATCTGGATGGAATATGGTTAATGGCACTATTGGTTGGATTGATGATGGTGAATCTTGTTATTTTCAATCCGAAGAAAGTGGATATTCACATTTATACATGTATGATTTTAAAAATAACACAAAGCAAGCATTAACCTCAGGCAATTGGGAGGTTTATAAAGTTGAATTATCCACAGATAAAAGAAGGTTTTATATTACTTGTAACAAATCGCATCGTGGCAATAGAGATTTTTATCATTTAGACATTAAAACTAAAAAACTAAGCCCAATATTAATTCAGGATGGCTATCATGATGTTTCTGTTTCGCCTGATGAAAAAAGCATTCTAGTTCGGTATTCTTTTAAAAACAAACCATGGGAACTCTATCTTGGTAAAAATAAAACCGGCTCTACATTAGAACAAATAAGTGATTACACCAATTATTCATTTAAAACTATAAAATGGCAAGAACCCGAAGTTATTCAAATCAAAACCAGCGATAACGACACTGTATACGCACGTTTATATACTCCTAACACAAACACCAAAAATAATGCAGCAGTTATTTTTGTACATGGTGCTGGTTACCTTCAAAATGCACATAACTACTGGAGTTCCTATTTCAGAGAATACATGTTTCACAACCTACTTTTAAGAAAAGGATATACCATTCTTGATATTGACTTTAGAGCAAGTAAAGGCTATGGAAGAAATCACCGTACTGCCATTTACAGACACATGGGTGGAAAAGACCTATCTGACCAAATAGATGGAAAAAGGTGCTTAATAGAAAAATACGGCATCGATGAGAATAAAATAGGTATTTATGGTGGTTCTTATGGTGGATTCATCACTCTAATGGCATTGCTAAAACACCCAGGTGAATTTGCATGTGGAGCAGCTTTAAGATCTGTTACAGATTGGATGCATTACAACTACGAATACACCAGCAATATACTGAATTACCCTAGCACCGATTCAATTGCCTATTATAGAAGTTCTCCAATAAATTTTGCGCAAAATCTTGAAGATCCACTTTTGATTCTTCATGGAATGGAAGATTCCAATGTGCAGTTTCAAGATGTCGTTAGGTTAAGCCAACGGTTTATTGAATTGGAAAAAACAAACTGGGAACTTGCCGTTTTTCCTGTTGAAGGACATTCTTTTAAAGAAGCATCTAGCTGGCTGGATGAATATAGAAGGATTTTTAACTTATTTAATAGGTATTTACTTAAATAAAAAAAATGCATATAAGAGAATTGACAAGCATGGAGGAAATGATTTCACTACATCATATAATCTTAGAACTTTATCCTAAAATGTCCATCAAAGAATACGAAGAAAAAATAGAAAAAATGATTCCTCATAATTACACGCAAGCAATCGTTTTGGATGATGAAAATAATTGCATTGGACTAAGTGGAATTTGGATAGGAAACAAACTATGGTGTGGGAAATATATGGAACTTGACAATATAATCATAAAAAAAGAGAATAGATCTTCAGGGGCTGGGTCTATTTTATTTGATTATCTAAAAGAAAAAGCCAAACAAGAAAACTGCAACATCATGGTTTTAGATTCCTATTCTACTAATTTCAAAGCTCATCGATTCTTTTACAATAAAAGCTTTTCGCCAAAAGGCTTTCATTTTGTTAACATCCTTAATGAGGGAGAGATTCGTTAATTAATTAGTTTTGCTAAAACACGATCCACAGAAATATTTTCAATGCAAGCGCATGATTTACCCTTTTTACAAGACAAACATTCATTATCGAAAACAATAGTGGTTGATTTTTCACCTAAGGGTTTCCATCTACCTGGATGAATCGGTTTTCTAGAAGAAAACAATCCAATCGATTTAACTCCAAGAACTCCTCCAAGATGAAGCGGCCCAGTGGAACAGGCTACAAGAGAATTTGATTTTGAAATAAGGGACATTAACTGTCCTAAATTCAAATGTCCAGTAGAATCAAAAACTGAAGGACTTCTAGGAATATCAGATCTAAATAAATCGCCTTCCTTTTGAGTTCCTGTAAAAACAACGAAAAATCCATTTGAAATCAACGCATTGCAAAGTTGTATGTATTTATTAATAGGCCATTCTAAAGCGCTACCTTGCGATTTTGGATGAAGGACTACAAATCTCTTGTTATCAATAAAGAGTTGCAATTTCTTTGGCAAATCCATAAACGATGGTTTAATTATAGGAGATAAATCTCTTAAACTTTCGAAGGAAGGTATTTCTTTTAAGCCTAGAGGAATCGCCAGATTAAAATTTAATTGAGATTCGTGTAAAATCGATTTTTTCCTAGTAAAAGATACTCTATTGTTGCAGGTGAAAAAATGAAAAAAACGATGAGAAGTTCCTACTCTATTTTTGATCTTTGCTTTTTTAGCTAGTTGGGCGATTTCTTTATTGGGAAAAACATGAAGTATCCAGTCTGCATTTATTTTTTTAAAAAACAGAACTTGTTTTTCAAAAGGCATTTCCAATAACTCGCTAACAGATAAAACTTCGTCTATTACTGAAAATTGTTCTAAAATAGGAGCCGTGTAATTTTTACACAAAAAAATTAATTTGGTTTGAGGGAATTGTTTTTTAATCCATTTACACAATGGGACTGTGAGTAAAACATCGCCAATACTATCTGTTCGAGATATAATAATTTTCTTAGGAGTCTCTTTTTTCACGATTAAGACGTCTTAATTCGGTGTACTTAACATAATTTGAAGCTGCACTAATATAGGCAATTTTAAAGCCATAAATACCATCCATAAAACCGATTTTAATAAAATACATGGAAACAAATCGACCTATAGCACTTAAAAATGGAGAGAAAAAATACGCTTTTTTCCCTTTTTGATGATATTTTTTTGCCGTTAACAAAGAGTATTTATCTGCTCTTTGTTTGTGTTGAGCTTCTGAAACATAAGAATAATGATATAGCTCTCCATTAAGAAGCTTTTTAGAAAAAGCTTCTGGGTATGACAATGTTTCATGAACTACATCTCCAATCCAAATTGAAGTTTCTTTTGGAAAAATTCTAGTTTTTATGTCTGGATACCAACCCGAGTAGCGTATCCATTTTCCACAATAATTAGTTAGCCTACTAAAATCATAAACGCCATGTAAACCCTCTGATTTTATTTTCAAAATAGATTGCTGAAGTTCTGGACTTAACTCTTCATCTGCATCAATCGATAAAAGATACGAGTTTGTGGTTTGTTTATTCAGATAATTCTTGCTTGCAGCATATCCTTGCCAATTTTGTTGAAAAACTTGCACATTTAAGCGTTTACATATTTCCACTGTTTTATCTGTAGAAAAAGAATCCAAAACAAGTACTTCATCTGCAACAACTTGAACCGATTTAATACACCTTTCAATGTTTGATTCTTCATTCAAAGTGATGATAACAGCAGATATTAAATGATGCATTTTTAAAGAATTTTTGTGCTTTTCCATACTGCTTGAACCTCTCTTAATGCATGTGTCCAACTAGTAGTTGATGGAGCATCAACATATCCACTAACGCAAATCAATTTTTTAGTTTTGGGATGTACAAAATGAAATGCCCAAAAAGCACCTCCGGTGCCATTTTTTTTATAATTATGTTTAAACTGAAACATTCCTTTCATTTCAATTCCATCTATGTTTTTTCCAAAATTAAAAACCGAATTTGTTTCAGGATAAACCAATTTATGATATTGCGTCCCCATAAAATAGCCTTCGCTCTCATGTGGTACATTATATTTAAGAATCGTGTCTCTTCTCTCTAGCAAGTTTTTTGGTTCTAATTGTTCTAAAGAATTGTAATCATACTGATAAATTAAAATCCCAGAATTAATTGACCCTGGATCTTGTGTTCCCTTTCCAACAAATACAATAGGTCTAGATGCGGAAGGCAATTCAATGCGAATAAAATCATCTGCTCTACTAACAATTTTAGAACTTTCGGGCAATGCCAATGAAATATTAAAATTGGAGCTAATTTCATTTTGAACTACTTGATTCGTTGTTTTTTGATGCTTTTTAAGTAAGCGAACCCACTCCACCTCATCAAAACACCCATGAACTTCCTTTAAGTTATTATGGCAAAGATTTAATAACTCTACTTTGTTTTTAGCAGTTAGTTCTACAACTAACTGCCCATGTGCCCAAACATCTTCCTTTATTTCAAATTTTGATTTTTTAAGACTTGGATTAAGCTTTAAAAACAAGGTGTTTCTATAACGTTTACTTCCTTTTTCAAAATGATCCGGGGTTTTATGAAGCAACTCAAAGGTAGCCACGTCTGGGTAGTAGGGCATTATAAACTGCGTTAAGTTAGAGTCCAATAATTTCTTAATCTCAGAATTCCAAATATCCTGTTCACAAACAACAAGTATTTCTCCAACTTTTCCAGTTACAAGAATTCCATCGTCTTTTAACAATCTACTTGAGATATAATCGCAAGAGGGTATTAAAGAAAACACCACAGACCATAAAATAAATAAACAAATTTTTCTCATTATCTAATTCTTACCTTTTGACCTACCCGAAGTCTATTTGGGTTTATTTTTGGATTTAATCTTTTAATTCGATTTAAACTAACTCCATTTCTTTTGGCTATTATTGTTAAGTTTTCTCCCGATCTAACATAATGATATTTCTGATAATTATCATGAGAAACTGGATCTTTTACTATTGGCTTAGTTGGATTCTTGATTTTAATTTTTAATTCCTCCCCTAGTTTAAGCTCCACTGTTTTTAACTCATTCCATAAAACTATTTCATTAATCGAAACTTCATACATTAATGCTATTGAAGTTAGGGTTTGCTTTGCTTTTACCGAATGAATAAAATACGCCTCTAGTTTTGGAAGTTTTAAATTAGCAGAATCCACATTTTTGTTTTGTAATTCTGGGTTATATATTAATTTTTCTAGCCTATATAATGAATCTTCATTTCCTGCGATTTCATTGGCCATTTTCATTGGTAAAAGAATGCAATTGGGAGGAGTAGATTGAGGGATAAATGTTTTTTTGTAAGCTGTATTATACTCTTTTAAGGTCTGTAAATCAAAGTTTAAAAATTGAGAAACTGTTTCCATATGCAAACTTTTAGTTAAACAGATAGTATCTAAAAAAATCCTTTTTTGTTTCGGATTAACCGGTGCTAAATTATGTTCTTTATAATACTTCATCACATAAGTTGCAGCTATAAAATTAGGAACATACCCTTGTGTTTCACGAGGCAAATATGGCCTAACTTCCCAATATGATTTTTTATTTCCAGATCGTCTTATTGCCTTATTAACATTTCCAGGACCTGCATTGTACGAAGCAAGAGCTAAATTCCAATCTCCATATATATCGTGTAATTTTTTTAAATACCTACATGCTGCGTCCGTTGCTTTATATGGATCCATTCTCTCGTCGATATACGCATTTTCTTTTAAACCAAAATATTTCCCAGTTTTATACATAAATTGCCATAGGCCTAATGCTCCAGCACGTGATTTTACTTTTGGTCGAAGTCCACTTTCAATCACGGATAAATATTTTAACTCATCAGGAAGGCCATACTCCGCTAGTTTTGCTTCATAAAGATCAAAATACAAGTTTGACCGACCAAGAACAATTTTAATAAAATTTCTTTTTTTGTGAGCAAACAACCTAATTACTGAAAGGGTAGATTTATTACAATCTAAATGAAAATCAGAATTTTGATTTAAAACATTAAGCCTACCACAATAAACACTATCAGAAAATTTTGGGGATTCTGATAAATCAAAAAACCTATTTAATGAATCTATTTGATTTGAATCTACAGCAAGTTCATTATAAAATAATTGGACAGCCTGGTCAATTTTATCAATAAACTCTTTATTAACGATGGTGTCCTTTAAACCCGGAAACCTTAAGTTTTGGGAGACCAAATTGGAGAAGATGATCAAAAAAAACAAAAGAAAACTTAATCTTTGCAAAACGAAACGTAATTTTCAATTAATAAACAAAATCCATGCCTTATTCGAAGGTATATAAATAAAGGAATAAGTTTTATTTGTTTAACAAATTTTCAATATTTGAAGCCATCATAAAAAGCGCATGTTCGTCGGAAACATTTGCCATTATTTGTATTCCGAAGGGCATTCCGTTAGAATGAACCCCCAAAGGAATTGAAATTGCAGGATTTCCAGAAAGATTTGCATGCACCGTAAATTTATCTTGTAGATACATTTCCACAGGATCAGTAACCGCATTTAACTTAAACGCTGTACTAGACGTGGTTGGTGAAATAATCACATCACAATTTGAAAAAATCTCTTGAGTTTTATCAGAAATTAACCTTCTGACCTTTTGAGCTTGCGTAAAATATGCGTCATAATATCCTTGAGACAAAACAAATGTTCCTGCCATAATTCGACGCTTAACTTCTTTTCCAAAACCTTCTGATCTAGACTTAATATAAGTCTGTTGTACACCTTCGGCCGAATTGCTTCGATGCCCATAATGAACCCCATCAAAACGAGACAAGTTAGAAGATGCCTCAGCAGTGGTTAACACATAATATGTTGGAACCATAACATCCAAAAAAGGAAAAGATTCCTCAATAATTGTATTTCCATTTTTTTTTAGTCTCTCAAGTACTTTTTGGATACTTTCTTTTACCTCTTTATCTAATCCTTTCGCATCAAGATAATCTGAAATCACTCCTACTTTAAACTTGGTTTCTTTTTTTAATTCGACAGAAGGGATCTTATTATAGGATTGAATTGCTGTAGAATCATAATTATCAGGACCATGCATGACGTTGTATATGGCTAAGGCATCACAAACAAAATTAGAAAAAACACCAACTTGATCAAAAGAAGAAGCATAAGCAATAAGTCCATACCTGCTAATTGCTCCATAAGTAGGCTTAAATCCAACTGTCCCAGTAAACGACGCAGGCTGTCTAATGGAGCCACCCGTGTCACTGCCTAATGAAACTGTACAAAAACCCGCTTTAACTGCAACTGCAGAACCACCAGAAGAACCTCCAGGAACATATTCCGTGTTTTCTGAATTTAAAACTGGACCATAACTTGAGTTTTCATTGGACCCACCCATTGCAAACTCATCGCAATTTACTCGACCAATGATAATTGCATCTTCCTCAATAAGACGCTGAACAGAAGTAGCAGTATATATCGACTCAAAACCATCTAATATTTTTGAAGCAGCGCTTACCTTATGGTTCTTATAACAAAGGTTATCTTTTATTGCTATAACAACACCAGCAAGTTTTCCTTCTGATTTACTTTTAATCTTTTCATCTACTTTTTTTGCCTGAACAATAGCCGATTCTTCAAACACCTCCAAAAAAACATTTAATTCTGTTTGAGATTTAATTTTTTCAAAAAAGTAGTTTAAAATCTCTACACAAGATGTTCCCGAGCAGAGTGCTTTTTTAACTTCATCAATAGAGTTGTACATTGAAATTACTTATCCTCTGATTCCGTTTTTTGCTGCTCTTCTTTAGAAGCATCTTTAAATTCTTTGATTCCCTTTCCTAAACCCTTCATCAACTCAGGTATTTTACGACCGCCAAATAGCAATAAAATTATTACTAAGATTATAATTATTTCGGTTGGTCCAAACCAGCCAGCTTGAGATATATTTTCCATAATCAATAAGATAACACTGCAAATTTAATGATAAAAATGGAGCAAGTACATATCAATCTAAATAAAGCTTTGTATTTTTACAAAACATTGTTATTCCTCCATAATAAAAATAGATGATTCAAGTTTCCGAATTAAGAAAAGAGTTTAAATTAAACAAAAAGCAGAGGCAAGAACTTCAAACCAAAGAAAAAACAACCACCGCCGTTAACCATATTTCCTTTAAATGTGAGCCAGGAAGAGTTTTTTCATTGTTAGGCCCTAACGGGGCAGGAAAAACGACAATCTTAAGAATGCTTGCTACAATTTTTGCTCCAACCAAAGGAGAAATAACCATTTGTAATCTTAATGCAAAAACAAACGCGGCAGAAATACGAAATAAAATAGGTTTTTTAACGGGATCAACAGGTTTGTATTCTCGCTTAACTCCTCACGAATTAATTCAATATTTTGCTGCTCTGTATAAAGTTCCAAACAATATTTTCAATAAAAGAGCTGAAAATTTATATTCTCTCTTGGATATGCATGATTTTAAACATAAAAGGATTGGAAAGTTAAGTACAGGAATGAAACAAAAAGTCTCCATTTGCAGAACCATGATTCATGATCCAGAAGTAGTTATTTTTGATGAACCAACATCTGGTCTTGATGTCATTACAGCTGAGAATATAATTGCTTTAATAAGAGACTGCAAATCACAAGGAAAAACAGTTATTTTTTCGAGCCACATCATGAGTGAAGTGGATTTACTATGTGACGATATTGCAATCATTCACAAAGGCATGCTTTTATTTAATGATACCATGGATTCTTTTAGAAAACAAATGACCTCTAAAAATTTAACGGCTGAATTTATTCAAATTATTGAGAACTCTTAATTTATAACATGATTTTAACCATCTTTTTAAAAGAACTTAAAGACACATTAAGAGATAGAAGAACCATCATGATGATGGTGGTTATTCCTATTTTAATTTTTCCTTTAATTCTAAATGTATTTATTGGAATTTCTTCAAGTTTTGAAAAAGATGCAGCTAATAAAACCATCACCATAGGGGTTATAGGTGAAAAAAATGGCTTTATAAGCAATACACTATCAAAAACTCCAGAGCAACTCGGAAAATGCAAAATCAAGTTTTATGCCGACAGTGCTTCTCTAATTAAAGACCTTCAAATAGATAGTATTCAAATGGGAATATACAGTTCAAAAACATTCGAAGCTAGTCTTATTGAAAAAAAACCAACCCCAATCATTTGCTATTTTAATGGCACAGATATTGGAATAAAATCAAGAGCAGAAAAATACATCTCTTATATAGAAGAAAAAGCGCTTAATAAACGATTTAAAGAATTAAAATTAGAACCAAGCAAAGTGAAGCCAATTGTCCCTTTATATGTTAACATCGCATCGGACAAAGAAATGCTTGGGAAAATTGCAGGAGGTATACTTCCCTATATTTTTATTGCTTTTGGATTTATTGGATGTATGTATCCTGCAATTGATTTATTTACAGGTGAAAAAGAAAGAGGGACCATAGAGACCCTTTTAACAACACCGATATCTAGACTTCAAATTTTATTTGGAAAAATGGGAGTGGTCGTTTTATCTGGTTTACTTGCATCAAGCTTTGCGTTAATAGGATTGTTTCTTTCCATTGAAATGATGGACGTAATAAAAAACGAACAACTTTTAAATGTGGTTCATTCTATTATGACTATAAGATTCATTTTAACTTTATTTCTTTTATTAATTCCACTAACTATTTTTTTTGCAGGTTTGATGATCCCAATAGCCGTATATGCAAAAACATTTAAAGAAGCTCAAAGCATTATAACCCCTCTAAATATTGTGGTGGTATTGCCGGCAATGATTGGTTTTTTTCCTGGAATAGAACTAAACTTAAGTACCGCGTGTATTCCTGTAATTAATGTAGTATTATCTACTAAAGAGCTTATTGCGGGCACCCTAAATTTAAATTATTTACTTATAAGCTTTTTAGTGATGGGCTTCCTTGCTTTGATTTCGGTTTTCATTTCCTATAAACAATTTGGAAAAGAAAGTAACATTTTAACTTAACTAATAAAAAATCACGCCTAAAAGAGAACATTTAATCTGTTTTCTTTTATTATTTTTAACTTCTTAAAATTAAAATTCATGAAAAACATTAAAATTAAAATACTAAGTCTCTTTTTGTTTATTGGTTTATTCGCAAAAGCGGATGAAGGAATGTGGTTCTTGATGTTTATTGATAGACTAAACCATCGAGACATGCAAAAAATGGGGCTACAGCTTAGCGCTGAAGAAATTTATAGCATAAACAATTCTAGTTTAAAAGATGCAATTGTTCAGTTTAATGGAGGGTGTACTGCTGAATTAATTTCCGATCAAGGATTACTTTTAACCAACCATCATTGTGGATATGGATCAATTGCAGAACTTTCTACCCCTGAAGACAACATCTTAAAAAATGGATTTTGGGCAAAAAACAAAGCGCAGGAAAGAAAGCCAAAATCACTTTTTGTTAGATTTTTTGTTAGAATGGATGATGTATCCAAACGGATCCTAAGTTTAGTTAATGACAACATGACTGAAAAAGAAAGAGAAGAAGTTATTACTAAAGAGATCAAACTTATTAAAGAAGAAAACAGTGAGAATGGAAAATATGTGGTTAGTGTAAAATCTTTTTTCAAAGGAAATGAGTTTTATTACTTTGTTTATCAAGACTATTCAGATGTTAGATTAGTTGGAACACCACCAGAAAGTATTGGGAAATTTGGCGGAGACACCGATAACTGGGAATGGCCTAGACATACCGGTGACTTTTCAATGTTTAGAGTATATGGAGATAAAGATGGAAATCCTGCCAAATATAGTGAGGATAACATCCCAATTAATCCAAAAAAACATTTATCAATTAACATAAGTGGTGTTAAACAAAACGATTTCGCGATGATTCTCGGGTATCCTGGGCGAACAAATCGATGGTTACCTGCTGGAGGAATCAATCAAAATGTAAAATATGCATATCCTGCTTGGGTAGAAGCATCCGAAAATGCAATGAATGTAATCAAAAAATATTCAGAAAATGATAACGAAACTCGAATAAACTACGCCTCAAATTATGCGAGAATTGCAAATTACTGGAAAAATAGAAAGGGCATGATTGAAGCATTAATAGAACACAAAACTATTGATAAAAAACAAAAAACAGAATCTGAATTTACAGAATGGAGTTTAAAGAAAAAAAAGAAGCGCTATAAAAACATTGTTAAAAATATTAATGATTACTATGTTAGCACCAATGATAAATCAGCTCTTAATAACTACTTAAGCATTACTTTAAGGTTTTCAAATTTTGCCTATTTACCTTATAAACTTAGTCCATATATTAAAAAATTCAAGTTACTTGATGACTCCCCTGAAAAAGACAAGCTCTTAACTCAGATTAAAGAGCTGTTAAAAAAACATTATACAAAATTAAACCCAAATTTAGAGTCAGAACTATTATATGAACAACTTCATCTTCTTTTAGATTCGAAAACGATTTCAAAAGTATTTAAGGAAAAAAGTGATGAGGAGAACGAAACTATAAGCATCAATGAGTTTTTATCAAAAAGTGGCCTAATTGGCCCAGAAACCCTCAAAGTTGAATCAAATATTGACAATAACAATGGTTCTGATTCAAAATCAAATACGCTGATAATTTCTAATAATGAATCAAGCGAGGAACAAACAAAATCACCCTCCCCTGTTGATAATAAAAGTATTTTTTTTGATACAATATCCTTAATGGCTTATTTAAAAGATCCGATTAGTGATAGCGAGGATGGAAATGGAGATTTAAAGACACTCTACAATGACCCTTTATACAAAATTTCAACTCTTCTTGTTGACATGTTAAAATTTGAGTCTGAAAAATCCTCAAAATTAAAGGAGGGGTATAAAAAATCCTATCGATTACTTGTAGAAGGATTAAGAGAATCCAAAATAAGCAATATAAAATACCCTGATGCCAATAGCACCCTTAGATTAAGTTATGGAAAAGTTAGCCCACTTCCTGCAGACAAGCGAAATGATGCAAACATAAATTACTACACTACTCTAAAAGGAACTATTGCTAAGTATAAACCAAACGACCTTGAATTTGATTTACCAGCTAAATTGCAAGACCTTTACAAACAAAAAAACTATGGCGATTATGCTGATAAAAATGGCTATCTGCCTGTCAATTTTTTAACCAACAATGATATAACAGGTGGAAATTCAGGTTCCCCTGTTTTAAATGGAAATGGAGAATTAATTGGCCTAGCTTTTGACGGAAACATTGAAGCAATGGCAGGAGATGTTATTTTTGACAAAAAGCTTCAAAAAACAATTAATGTCGACATTAGATATGTTTTATTTTTGATAGATAAATATGCTGGTGCGAAAAATATAATCGAAGAATTATCTATTATAAAATAGATTGAATTACTTCATAAAACATTTAAAATAAGTTAAACATTTGTTTTTTTTTTAAATAAAACAATAAAAAAAGAGGAATCTTATTATATTAGAGCATACTATAATTTTTTTGATTAAATGAGTGAAGTAGCAAAAATTGAAATTGAGGGGAAATCCTACGAATTGCCAGTTATTACTGGAGTAGAAAACGAAAAAGCAATTGACATATCTAAATTTAGACAAACTACTGGTTATGTAACTTTAGATTCTGGATATAAAAACACTGGAGCCACAAAAAGTGGGATTACATTTCTTAACGGTGAAGAAGGAATTCTTCGTTATAGAGGGTACCCAATTGAACAACTGGCAGAAAATGCGACTTTTCTTGAAGTTGCTTATCTTCTTTTATATGGAGACCTACCAACTAAAGAACAATATAATGTTTTTGAAAGTAGCATCAATAGACACACCTTGGTTCATGAGGACATGAAGCGCTTCTTTGAAGCTTATCCATCTCAGGCTCACCCAATGGGAGTTCTTTCCTCAATGATTTGTTCTTTATCGACTTTTTACACAGAATCTCTTGATCCTCACAGAAGCTCTGACTTAAAAGATTTAACCATGCACCGTTTAATTGCAAAAATGCCAACACTTGCTGCATGGGCATATAAAAATTCGATAAGACATCCTTTTATTTATCCAAAAAACGAGTATAATTATTGTGAGAACTTTTTACATATGATGTATGCCA
>JAQWKT010000066.1 GCA_029247685.1 Crocinitomicaceae bacterium
CCCATTTATTTTTTGCTGTTTCTAATTGAGACTGAAGTGTCCTTTCACTATCTCTTAATTCAGCTGCTTTTTCATATTGTTGAGATTTAATAACCTCACTTTTCTTATGCTTAAGTTCTTCAATATCATTTTCAATGTCCAATATTTCTTGAGGAACATTGACATTATTAAGATGAACGCGAGATCCAACTTCATCAAGAGCATCAATTGCTTTGTCTGGAAGATGCCTATCGGTTATGTAACGTTCTGTTAATTTTACACAAGCGTCTAAGGCTTTATCAGTATATCTAACCAAATGATGATCTTCGTATCTTTCTTTTATATTTTGTAGAATCTGAATAGTTTCTTCCCTAGAGGTTGGTTCTATAATTACCTTTTGAAAACGCCTTTCCAAAGCACCATCTTTTTCTACATATTGTCTATATTCATCTAGTGTTGTTGCTCCTATTGCTTGCAACTCCCCTCTTGCTAAAGCAGGTTTAAACATGTTTGAAGCATCTAAAGATCCACTAGCGCCACCAGCACCAATTATAGTGTGTATCTCATCAATAAATAAAATAATGTCCGTGTTCTTTTCGATTTCTTGCATTACTGCCTTCATTCGTTCTTCAAATTGCCCTCTATATTTAGTACCTGCAACCAAAGAAGCAAGATCCAGAGAAATAATTCTTTTATTGTATAAAATTCTAGAAACTTTACGCTGAACTATTCTTAGAGCCAAACCTTCAGCTATAGCGCTTTTACCGACTCCAGGCTCACCAATTAAAATAGGGTTATTCTTTTTTCTTCTAGACAAAATTTGACTTACACGTTCGATTTCTTTTTCTCTTCCAACAATAGGATCTAGCCTATCATTTTCGGCCATTCTTGTTAAGTCTCGACCAAAATTATCCAATACCGGGGTTTTTGATTTCGGATCAGATGTTCTTTTTGGAGTTGAAGAAAATGATTCTGGTTCATCTTCAGCACTACCCGGAAATTTAGCTTCAGGTTCTATTCTTTCATCTAAAAGAGATTCATATTCATCTTTTGCATTTTCATATAAAACGCCATATTTATTTAAAACAGAACAAGCAACATTGTTTTCATCTCTTAACATACATAGTAAAAGATGTTCCGTTCCTATAACGGGACTCTTAAATTGTTTTGCCTCAAGATAAGTCATTTTAATAATTTTCTCTGCTTGCTTTAGCAGAGGAATGGAAGTTGACGTGGAAGGTTTATCCACCGAGGATTGACTAAGTGAATCTTCAATTTCAACCTTTATTTGCTGAAGATCTATTTGGTATTCATTAAGAATTTTAATTGCCATTCCTTCCTTTAGACGAATAATTCCTATTAGCAAATGTTCAACGCCAATAAAATCATTGTTCAAACGAACGGCTTCTTCTTTACTATAAGTAATCACATCTTTAACACGAGGTGAAAATTTTGCTTCCATAATCTGTAGACTTTCTATTGATAAATAAACGCTTGATACAAAAATAACACTAAAATCTTCTGCTTTAACGACATTTTTACACATTTATTAACGAAACTTGTTAGTAATTACTTAAAAAAATCCTTAAAAATACCATTCTTTATTGCTATTTTTGATGTTTAAAATTTCCGTTTTTTATTAACGGAAAATAATTCATTATATACACTAGATTACAATGGCTGACGGCGAAAAAATAATTCAGATAAATATAGAAGACGAAATGAAATCCGCATACATCGATTATTCGATGTCTGTAATTGTTTCAAGAGCGCTTCCTGATATACGGGATGGGTTTAAACCTGTTCATCGAAGGGTGCTCTATGGCATGCAAGATTTAGGTGTTTTTTCCAATCGTCCACATAAAAAATCCGCGAGAATTGTTGGAGAGGTGTTAGGTAAATACCACCCACATGGAGATAGCTCTGTATACGATACAATGGTTCGTATGGCCCAACATTGGTCACTTCGTTACCCTTTAGTTGATGGACAAGGTAACTTTGGGTCTGTAGATGGGGATAGTCCAGCAGCAATGAGATATACCGAAGCAAGGCTTCGAAAAATTGCTGAAGAAATGCTCGGTGACCTTGAAAAAGAAACGGTGAATTTTGCTCCAAACTTTGATGACAGCCTTCAAGAGCCAACCGTTTTACCTTCTAAAATACCAAACCTTCTTATAAATGGCGCTGCCGGAATTGCAGTTGGTATGGCCACAAATATGGCTCCACATAACCTAACAGAAGTAATCGATGGGACAGTTGCATATGTTGACAATAAAAATATTGAACCCGAAGAACTTCTTCAGTATGTAAAAGGACCTGATTTTCCTACAGGAGGAATCATATATGGTTATGAAGGAGTTCGAGATGCTCTTCTTAACGGAAAAGGTCGTATTGTAATGAGAGCTAAAGCCGAAATTGAAGAAATAAACGATCGAGAATATATTATTGTTACAGAGATTCCTTATCAAGTTAATAAAGCGGACATGATTAAAAAAACCGCCGATTTAATTAACCATAAAAAGCTAGATGGCATTTCGGATATTCGTGATGAATCAGATAGAAAGGGAATGCGAATTGTCTATGAAATTAAAAGAGATGCAATCGCTAATGTTGTTCTTAATAAACTATATAAATACACCTCTCTTCAAACCTCTTTTTCGGTAAACAACATTTGTCTTATCGATGGTAGACCTGAAATGGTTGGGCTAAAAGAACTTATTTCTAATTTTGTTGACTTTAGACATGAAGTAGTTGTCCGAAGAACAAAATTTGACCTTCGAAAAGCCGAAGAAAGGGCACACATTTTAGAAGGATTAATTATTGCTTCAGACAATATAGATGAAGTTATTGAAATTATTAGATCTTCAAAAAGCCCTGAAGAAGCTCGAAATAGATTATCAGAAAGGTTTGGCTTATCTGAAATTCAAACAAGAGCAATTGTTGATATGCGACTTCGTCATCTTACTGGTCTTGAACAAAGCAAGCTTAGAGGGGAATATGAAGAACTTAAAAAATTAATCGCAGATCTAAAGGATATTCTTGACAAAGAGGAAAGAAGAATGGCAATCATTAAAGATGAACTTCTAGAAATTAAAGAAAAATACGGAGACGAAAGAAGATCCGAAATCATCTACTCGGCAAGTGAAATGCGAATAGAGGATTTAATCGCAGATGAAGAAGTTGTTGTAACCATCTCTCATGCAGGATACATTAAAAGAACTAGTCTTTCTGAATATAAAGTGCAAAATAGAGGCGGGATGGGTTCTCGAGGTTCAAAAACTAGAGAAAAGGATTTTCTTGAAGATCTTTTTGTTGCAACCAACCATAACTACCTATTAATCTTTACTGAAAAAGGACGTTGTTTTTGGATGCGTGTGTTTGAAATCCCTGAAGGAAATAAAACTTCTAAAGGTAGGGCTATTCAAAATCTAATTAACATCCCTCAAGATGATAAAGTTAAGGCATATGTTAAAGTGAAAGACCTTACAGATAAAGAATACGTAGAAAACAACTTTATTGTAATGGCAACTAAAAATGGAGTCATCAAAAAAACCTCTCTTGAAGCATATTCAAGACCAAGATCTAACGGGATTAATGCTATTACTATAAGAGAAAATGATGAATTATTAGAGGCTAAACTAACTAACGGAAATAATGAGATTATCTTGGGAACAAGTAATGGTAGAGCAATTCGATTTAATGAATCTAAAGTCCGTGCAATGGGACGAAATGCCTCTGGAGTTCGAGGGGTTACATTGACTAGCAATGAAGACGAGGTAATTGGGATGGTTTGTGTAGAAGATGTATTTACTACTGTTTTAGTGGTATCTGAAAACGGATATGGAAAAAGAACTTATATCAATGATCCGGAAGATAATGAACCAGTTTATCGAATAACTAATCGTGGAGGAAAGGGAGTCAAAACACTTAACATAACGGATAAAACAGGCCCATTAAGGTCCATTAAAAATGTGGAGGACGATAACGATTTAATGATTATCACAAAATCTGGTGTTGCTATAAGAATGCACATTGACACAATCCGAACAATGGGAAGAGCTGCTCAAGGAGTTAAATTAATAAACCTTAAAAAAGGTGGAGAAATTGCTGCTGTAGCTAAAGTACCTCATAGTGATGAAGACGATTCTGAAATAGAAAATGAAGAAAACACGTCGTCTGAAAATGAAAATGGCACAGAAGTTGAAAACAATTCTGAAGAATAATTAAAAACTAAATTAAAATGAATAAAAAAATATTTATACCTGTATTAGCTGGACTCTTTATTTTTTCAGCATTTGAAACAATTCATGCACAAAAAAAGAATGTTCAAAATGCGTATAATTTCTTTAAAAAAGTGAGCCCAAGAAACGGAATGGATAAAAACCTTACCAATCTGAATGAAGCAAAAAAATTCATCGATTTAGCGGCAACTAATGTCGAGACACAAAACGATGAAAAAATGCATTACTACCGTGGAATGATTTACATGGGATTACTTGAAATGCAAGCAATGAAACAAGCTCAAAGTGGGGAAATGGATAAAGTAATGCTTGAAGGTTATCAAAACACGATAAAAGAAAGCTTTAAAATTTCAATCATGCCAAAAGCAAGGTATAAGGACGATGTTGAAAAGTTAATAAACTCAAAATCTGCTCAAGTATTTAAAATGGCAGTTAATGCATACAATGAAAAAGCCTTCGAAATGGCTTTAGGGATGTTTCTTCAAGTTTCTCAAATCAGTAGTTTAATTGGACAAGATGCAAAAGATGCAGATAGAAATGCACTTATTTGTTTGAATCAAGTGGTAAACAAATTAACTACAGGGGATACCACCAATTTTGACATGGCAATTGATCTAACCAAAGGGGTTAAAGAATTAATGCCCAAAGAAATAGATGTATTAATTACATTGATTAATATTTATGTTAGGAATAACGACTTGGAAGGAGCAGGAAAATTCATGTCTGAAGCTCTAGAACTTGATCCTGAAAACAAAACACTACATTATAACCTAGGAACCGCTTACATGAGTCAAAAAGAAAATGAAAAAGCAGAAGCATCTTTTAGGAAAGCCATAGAACTAGACCCTAAATATGCTGATGCACAATACCAACTTGGTGCACACTTGTATAATTGGGCTGGAGATGCTAAAACTGAAGCTGGAAAGCTTGATTATAGAGACCCAAAAGCAGAAGAGCTAGAAAACAAAGCAAATGAACTTCTTAATAGAGCTCTTTTGGTTCTTGAAAAGTATATCACAGGAAATCCAAATGACAAAGCGGTTTTAGGCATTTTAAAAAACACCTATGGCCAACTTGGGAATACTGAAAAATGGAAAGAATATAAAGAAAGATTAGAAAAGTTATAATTTTATTTTTACTAAAAAAAGCCGCAATAAATTGCGGCTTTTTTTATCTTAAAAATTCTTTAGTAATATTGCCAATAATTAAGTTTAAATGAATCAATATCGAACGGTAGCATATTATACGCTTGGATGTAAACTAAATTTTTCTGAAACTTCTGCGATAAGCAGGCTTTTTGAAAATGGTGGATATGCCAAAGTTGATTTTGATGAAAGACCAGATATTTATATCATTAATACTTGCTCGGTAACCGAAAATGCAGATAAAAAATGTAGATATTTAGTTCGAAAAGCTAAAAAAATAAACCCAAATTCTTTTGTTATAATGCTCGGTTGTTATGCACAATTAAAACCAAAAGAAATAATCGAAATTGAAGGGGTTAATATGGTTTTAGGTGCAAACGATAAGTTCAATGTTATCGAACACTTAGAAAAAATGGAAGCCAACTCGCAAGAAAAATTGGTTCTTAATGAACCTATCAAAAAAACAAAACATTTTTTTCCAGCATTTTCTAGTGGAGAAAGAACAAGATCTTATTTAAAAATTCAGGATGGATGCGACTATTTTTGTTCGTTTTGCACCATTCCTCTGGCCAGAGGGAAAAGTCGAAATGCTTCTATAGCAAGTACTTTAAAAGAAGTAAAAAAACTTGAAAATTCAGGCATTAAAGAAGTAGTTTTAACTGGGGTGAATATTGGAGACTTTGGTCAGGGAGGAGAAGAAAACTTTTTTGAATTAATCCAAGAATTGGACAAAATTTCATTTATCGAACGCTTTCGTATCTCTTCCATTGAACCCAATTTACTTTCCGATGAAATAATTGATTTTGTTTTGAACGACTCCAAACGATTTGTCCCTCATTTTCATATTCCATTACAATCTGGAAGTGATTTTTTGCTTAAAAAAATGAAACGAAAATACGACACGGCTTTATACACCAAACGAATCAACAAAATAAAAGATCACAAAGCAGATTGCTGTATAGGAGTTGATGTTATTGTTGGATTTCCTGGGGAAACAGAGGAGGAGTTTGAAAAAACATACGAGTATTTAAAAGATTTAGACATTTCCTATTTACATGTATTTACTTATTCGGAAAGAGCCAAAACAAACGCGATAAAATCTTTAGATAAAGTTCCTATGGATGTTCGAAGAAATCGAAGTCGAAAATTGCAATTTTTATCCGAAAGAAAAAAACAACTTTTTTATCAGCAACAAATTCAATCTAAAAAATCGGTTTTATTTGAGAGTAAACATGAAGAAAACTACATTACAGGATTTACAGAAAATTATGTAAAAGTGAAAATAAAAGATAAACCCGATATCATTAACTCTGTAAAAAATGTTTTTCTAAAAGAATTGCAATCCGACGGCATAATGTTGTGCGAATAATCTATTAACTTAAATTTAAAAAGTGTCAAGTTGTTATATTACTAGAAGAGAAACATTCAATGCTGCACACAAGTTGTGTCGAGAAGACTGGTCAGAAGAAAAAAATGAAGAGGTTTTTGGAAAATGTAGCAATAAAAATTGGCATGGACATAATTTTACTATTTATGTTACTGTGAAAGGAATTCCAAATCCCGAAACTGGATTCATTATTCATCTTAGCGATCTTAGCGATATCTTGAATCAAAAAGTAATTGAACCAATTGATCATAAAAATCTAAACATTGATGTTGATTTCATGAAAGGAATCATGCCATCTATTGAAAATTTAATTATTGAAATTTGGAAACAAATTGAAGATTCAATCGTTGATAAAGGTGGAGAATTGGTTAAAATTAAATTAATAGAGACCAATAATAATTTTGTAGAGTATTACGGAGGCAAAGAACCCTATTAATCGCATTATGGACAACAATCACAAAATAAAAGAATTAACCTCAATTTATAGAGGAGTTCTAGAACATATAGATGACAATCCTACTAGAGAAGGATTAATAAAGACCCCCGAAAGAGTCGCCAAGTCACTTGATTTTTTAACTCATGGATATAAATTAGATCCAGATTCTATCATTAAACAAGCGATCTTTCATGAAGAGTATTCTGAAATGGTTATTATTAAAGACATTGAAGTTTTCTCCATGTGCGAACACCACATGTTGCCTTTTTTTGGAAAAGCTCATGTAGCATATATTCCAAATGGGAAAATTGTTGGTTTAAGTAAAATACCT
>JAQWKT010000073.1 GCA_029247685.1 Crocinitomicaceae bacterium
TCTGAACAACTGGGTAATGATAGTAATGATGTAGGGCTAGGATTGATAGATATTGCATTGAAGGCTAATAACAAAATAGATTATCAAATAAAATCGGTTAATGACGACCAGGATTTTTTTTCATTTCAGGTTAAAATAAAGATATAAGTATAGTATGGAAGTATTAGAGTTAGAAGGAACAAGCTATACTCCTAAAGTAGTATTTGATTTAAAAAATAAGGTGTTTGAAATCTCAGGGGATTCAAGACCTGAGGATACACATACTTTTTATCAAGTATTAATTGATTGGTTAAGCAAACTGGATAGCCCTTCAGTTCAGGAGGATTTAAAATTTAAGTTTGCTTTTGACTATTTGAATTCATCTTCTAGTAAATTTATCTTTAAATTAATAAGCTGTCTTAAGAACCTAGAATCAAAGGATATTAATTTTTCCATCGATTGGTTTTATGATGAACCAGATATTGATATGAAAGAATTAGGTGAAGAATACGCTGAATTGGCGGATATTAAAATAAACTTGATTTCAGTTGAAGTTTAATCAAATTTTCCAATACAGTTTTTCGATACTCTTTCTTTTTGGAAGTCACTTTATTTATTCACAGGAAACTAATTTAAGAAGTGAATTTGATTTTTCCGAAATTGATTTCGCAAATGATACATCTGTTGCCTTAACTGGAGAATGGGAGTTTTATTGGGATACCCTTTTGGAACCAGACGATGGTTCTCTAAATTATTCTTTGGAATACTTGCCAGAATTTTGGAAAAATTATGGAGTTAATGAATATTCAGCTACTGGCTATGCAACTTTTAAAACGCGAGTTAAATTAAGCCGAGATAGGCCAATTTTAGCACTTCAATTAGGAGATATCCACAATTCCTACAATTTATATGTAAATGATAAACTTGTTAGAAGCGTTGGTATTGTGACTAAGTCAATTGAAGGCTCCGTTCCTAAATGGGTTCCACAATTTGTCGTATTAGATGATACAAGTGAAATATTGGAGATAACACTCCAAGTCTCAAATTTCCATCATCGAAATGGAGGAGTTCAACACGCTATTGTATTGGGTAATGTTGATTATTTGTTATCTGTAAAAGAGAGTATTTCCCTTGCTGATTTACTTCTAGGTGGATCCTGCATGGTTATTGGCCTCTTCTTTTTTGGAATGTATTTTTTTTATAAAAAAGATAAAAGCACAATTTACTTTGGTTTATTTTGTTTTTCATTCGCCGTTAGAGTCTTGATTGTAGGCTCCAGGAGTTTGCTAATAATTATGCCTTGGCTTCCATGGCAAATAGCAATAAGAATTGAGTACCTAGCTTTGTTTTTATCGGTTATTTTCTTTTTGTATTTTATTTATTTTTCCTTTAAAGAGCAAACATCCAGGCTTTTGGTCCAGCTAATATCGTTTATATATTTATTAATAATTACTGGCACAATTCTGCTTCCAGCTTCTATATTTACTTATTTTGTTATTCCTAACAATACCTTGTTACTTGGGTTGATAACATATTCGCTTATGGTTTATTTAAAAGCTTTTAGACGAAAAGTGTTTGGTGCCGGTTGGGCAATTCTTAGTTTGGCTGTTTTGCTGGTTGCCGTTGGATTAGCATTGGCTGAATACGCAAACTTGTTTATTCCTAGTCCAATATTAGTAAGTAGTGCTTTTTTGGCTTTTGTTTTTACTATGTCATTAATTTTTGCATCGCGTTTTGGTAAAGCATTTTCAGATGTGGAAAGTTTAAAAATTGATGCGGAGCTTCAGAATTCTAAAATTTCAGAACAGCACGATTTAATAAAAGACTCTATACATTATGCCAAAAGAATACAGACGGCATTATTGCCATCAAAAAAAATGATTCAGGAAAAACTTCCTAATTCAATAATTTATTATAATCCGCAAAGTGTTGTTAGCGGTGATTTTTACTGGTATAAATATGTTGAGAATACGAATGATGTCATTCTAGCCATTTCTGATTGTACCGGACATGGTGTGCCAGGAGCTTTCATGAGTATTGTTGGTATTTCAAGTTTGGATAAAATTGTTTCCACTAAGCCCAATTATAGACCGTCGCAAATTCTGGAGCAATTAAACAGTGAAATAAGACAAAAATTGAATAGTGATATTGACGAGCAAGTACAAGAAGGAATGGACATTATTATTTGTCGTTTATCATTAGATACAAATAGTATTGAATTTTCCTCAGCATTGCATAAAATGGTTCTTATAAGGAATGGTGAAGCTACTTTTTTTGGTGGTTGTAGACATTTTATAGGGAGCCAATTTAAAAAAGGTTTTAAATTTATTGAACATAAATTAGTGCTAAAGACGGACGATCAAATTTTTATGTTTTCTGATGGGGTATATGATCAGAAAGGTGGTGATAAGGGGAAGAAACTATATTTCAAAGGGTTTGAAGAATTTCTTATTCAAATGGCGAATATCCCAGTTTCTGAACAAGAGAATTATTTGAGTTCTAAAATAAAGAGTTGGCAAGGAGGAGCTGAGCAGTTAGATGATATGCTTGTTTTTGGTTGGAAAGTTCAATAGTCTCGAGTAAAGTTTTAGCAACATTGAATATTTTATAGTAAGTGCTTTAGTTTTTAATCAGTTTAGTTGGGACAAAATTATTTTATATCCTTTTCGAAAAACCATCCCTTAAGCTAGGTAAGAAAATTAAGTATGAGTCGTCCTAAAATAGGTTGACAGTTTTAATACTAATTAATTTTGTCTGGCTTTTTTTGCTTCTTTTAATTTATCTATTATCTTCTTCGGTAACACCAGGGTGTTTCGCTTTTTGCCATTTAAAAACAGCATCACCGATTTCTGTATTTACAATAAATTTATTAATTGTAAATACAAGGGTTAATCCATCTTTTGTTTTAATAATCACTTTTTTAATTTGTGTTATATTCCTATCTATCGTTAACACAATTGTATGATACTTACTTTCCTTTGGGTTAGCAGGAAATAGTTTTATTTCATGAACGTTAGACCCAACAGAAACTTCTTTAACATATTGGTGGTTGAAGTTTTTATCCCAAATTGTCATGATCTCACTTGGATTAAAATCACTTACTTCTTCTGCATCATCTATATAACATTCGTTATCTTCTTCAATGTAAGACCAAACTGTTTCCCCGTCGCAAAAAACCTCTCTATCCGAGGTAGTATAATGAAATTTAGATCCTTTGGTTTGTGCTTTTCCAGCTTGTGATTCATTAATTTCCTTACTCTTAATCGTTAATTTAAAATCGATACGCATCGATTTATATGTTTTTGTTTTCTCACTAAGTTCCGTTAATATTTTTTTAGCCAATATATCTTTGTCTTCTTGAGCATTAAGGCTGAGCAAAAACAAACCTAGTGATAGTGATAATAATATACGTTTCATAATGTGTTAATTAATTCAATTTTCCTTTGTCTCTGAGGTCTTTCAAAAACTGTTCCAAAGCAAGAACATCAGGAATTAAAACTTCCCTAGCTTTACTTCCTCTGTGTCCTCCTATTAATCCAGTAGCCTCTAATTGGTCAATAATTCTACCGGCCCGGTTGTAACCTAGTTTTAATTTTCTTTGTAATAATGATGCAGAACCTTGTTGGCTATTGACGATTATTTCAGCTGCATCTTCAAATAGAGAGTCTAATTCGTCGTCAATTTCTCTAGTTTCTGCTGTTTCTTCAATATATTCTGGTAATAGAAATGCCTCAGGATAACCACGTTGGGTACCAATGTAGTCAACAATATCATCCACTTCAGGAGTATCCACAAATCCACATTGTATTCGAATTACATCATTTCCATTTGAAAATAACATATCGCCACGGCCAATTAATTGATTTGCACCTCCTGAATCTAAAATTGTTTTGGAGTCAATACTAGATGTAACTCTAAAAGCAATACGTGCAGGGAAATTAGCTTTAATAATTCCAGTGATAACATTGACAGAAGGTCTTTGAGTTGCAACAATTAAGTGAATTCCAATTGCACGGGCTAACTGCGCTAATCGTGCAATTGGTGTTTCTACCTCTTTTCCAGCGGTCATTATTAAATCAGCAAACTCATCTATTACCAAAACAATATATGGTAAATATCGGTGTCCTCTTTCCGGATTTAATTTCCGGTTAATAAATTTTTGATTGTACTCTTTTATATTTCTTACGAGTGCTTCTTTCAATAGTTCATAACGTTGATCCATTTCAACGCATAAACTATTTAAAGTAGCTACAACTTTACTAGTGTCGGTAATTATAGCGTCTCCGTCATCGGGTAGTTTAGCTAAAAAATGTCTCTCAATTTTATTGTATATAGCAAGTTCAACTTTTTTTGGGTCTACTAAAATAAACTTTATTTGGGAAGGGTGTTTTTTATAAAGTAACGAGACTAAAATAGCATTTAATCCAACGGATTTACCTTGTCCTGTTGCACCAGCTACTAAAAGGTGGGGCATCTTAGTAAGATCAAACGTAAATGTTTCGTTGGTAATAGTTTTCCCCATTACTACGGGAAGTTCACCATCTGAATTTTGAAATTTTTCAGATGCGATTAATGATCGCATGCTAACCATGTCTGGTTTTGAATTTGGGACTTCGATTCCAATTGTTCCTTTCCCTGGAATCGGTGCAATAATTCGTATCCCAAGAGCACTTAAACTGAGAGCGATGTCATCTTCAAGGTTTTTGATTTTAGAAATACGTATTCCTGGAGCGGGAACTAATTCATACAAAGTAACTGTTGGACCAACCGTTGCTTTTATTTTAGAAATAGCAATTTTATAATTTGCAAGCGTTTCTACAATTCTGTCTTTGTTCCTTTCTAATTCTTCTTTATCTACAGAAAGACTTCCTCCTCCATAATCTTTTAAAAGGTCAATAGGAGGGAGGGTGTAATCTGAAAGGTCAAGTTTTGGATCATATTCTCCAATTTCCTTAAGAAGGTCTGCCGATAAATCGTCTGGGTTTTCCTCAACAATAGTAGGTTCTGTAGATTCTACTAGTTTTTCTTCTTCAGGAACTTCGATTTCGAATTCATCTTTCACTTTTTCTAGTTCTTTATCTTTATCCGTTTTAGGTTCATTTATTTCAACCTCTTCTTTTTCTCCAAATTCAATTGTTTCAGAAACTTCTTCTTCTTTTATTTCTTCATCTTTTATCGTGTTTATTACTTTGAAATCTGTTTCATTTTGTTTAGAAACTTGTTCTTCGATATCATCTAGATGATTTTTTTTAGAAGGAACAGGTTTTAAAAATGCAAATAACGCGGAGTAATTTGGATTAAATAAAATGGTTATTAAAACATAAAGAATTCCTAAATAAGTTAATAAAGCACCAATGCTTCCAAGAGATAGAACAAGCCATTCATTAGTGTGAAAACCTAAAGCCCCCCCTAAAAAAGTATTTTTTTCTGAGAAAAAACCTAAGAATAAAGATAACCAGACTCCTAAAAAAATCGTTTTTATGGAATAGGATTTGAGTGAAAAAAGTTTAACATTAAATAGTATTCGAAGACCATAAAAAAGAAAAAGAATGCAAAATGCTATAGATGATAAACCAAAAGTATTATACATTAATTTATGTGAACTATATGCACCAAACTTTCCTAGCCAATTTTCAACATTTCCTCCATTTTCAACAAACATAAAATCAATAAAAGATTTGTTTATTACTTGATCTTGGTCATCTTTCCAAGTAAATAGATAGGATATGCACGAAATAATTAAGAAAATTGATCCAACTAATAAAATTGTACCTACGATTGTTTTAATCTTTTTTTGTTAATCAGACTTTGCTTTTTAGTTCTTGATTTGGATTTAGAAGTCGTCTTTTTTTTTGTAGGGGTCTTTTTTTTTGTTTTTTTAGTTGTTTCGTCTTTAAGAATATGTTCGTTTTCCGACATTGATTAATTGCTTAATTAGGTAATAAACGAAGATAATTTTTTTTAGCCCATCGTATATTAATAGGTTGTATATATATACACAATAAAATGTTAGCTTAATTAGGCCTATTCTGCAATTTCGATAATTTTTTCGTACAACCTAGAGGTAGGTAAACCAACTACATTGGTATAAGATCCAATTATTTTTTCCACTCCTATCATTCCAATCCAGTCTTGAATTCCATAAGATCCAGCTTTATCTAATGCTTGATAATTTTGGATATAATAGGACAATAAATCATCGTTAAGTTGTTTAAAATGAACCTTCGTGTCTTCAGAAAAAACAATTTCTTTCTCCTTGTATTTAAGTGCACAAGCAGTAGTTACTATATGCGTTTTTCCGACTAGTTTTTTTAGCATTTCTATGCTTTGATTTGGGTCTAATGGTTTTCCAAGAACTTCGTTTTTATATCGAACGACAGTATCTGCTGTGATTAATAAGCAACTTTTTTCATAAAAAGTAGATAAATGTTTCATCTTTATTTGTGAAATATAAGTTGCTATTTTATTAAGTGGAATTGAAGCTGGATAACTTTCATCAATATCCAAAGAATGAATTTTAAAATCTAATCCCATTTTTTCCAATAATTCTTTTCTTCTTGGAGATCCAGAACCAAGAATGATTTTTGGAAATTTATTTTTAATGAATGAAGGCTGCATGAAAAGTAGTCATTAATCCAAAAAACATGGATAATTTAATTAATTGATTGCTCCAAAAATGCTCATTTTTATTATACAATAGCATTCGTAATACCACAAGAATATTAAAAAAACAAGCAATTCCAAAACCAAGAGACTCCATTCTGTTTATTCCAATTAATTGAAATAAATTCAAATAAAAAAAAGCACAATAAAAGATCACTGGGCATAACAAAACTAAACTAATTATTACTTGTGTTTTTCTTATTCCAATAATCATTGGAAGTGAGCGAACATAAATTAGTTTATCTCCTTTTATATCTTGTATATCTTTCAAAATCTCTCTTGCAAAATTTTGTGTGAAAGCAAATAAGGAAAGCACCCATAAAAATTTGTATTGTTCAAAAATAATTAGATCATTACTTGAAATTTCACTAATGTTTAATGAATAAAAGAAAAGGATTACCAAAATAGGGACTAAAGCCGTTAAAAAACCGATGATCATGTTTCCTATGATGGCCTTTTTTTTGAGGAATAAACTATAAAACCATAATAGATTTATAGAAATTAGATGAATAACGACAAACCATAACGACTTCATAAATAAAGAAGTAATAACCGCTAAAAAGAAACCACAAAAATTAAATAACCAATGTAGAACAATTGCCCATCTTCGTTTTAAGCTACGATTAATAATTTGTTTGTAGGGTTTGTTTATTCTATCTGCTTTTACATCAAAATAATCATTAATTATATTTCCTGCAGCGGCAATAAATAAAGTAGAAATAACAAGGATGAAAAAAGAGAATAGCTTTGTGTTATTAAGGGGGATTCCTTCATTTTTTTGAACATAAAAAAAACAACCATACATGGTTAAAATTATAACCAGAAGATTAACTGGCCTTATGATTTTAAAAATTGATTTCATTTTATTATTCTATATGAAGTTCTTCTATTTGTTTGATGCGCATCTTCTTTTTCCCTTTTTAATGGCAAAAGAGAAATAGTTTTATCATCAATAATTGGAATTTCACTTCCATAACCTTTAAACTTCATTCTATCGGCATTTATTTTTTTTGCTAATAGATAATCATAAACAGCTTTTGCTCGATCCGTAGATAAACGGATGTTATTTTCTTTATTTCCACGAGAATCGGTATGTCCACCAATTTGAATTTTTATTGTTGGATTTTCATTAAGAAATACCACAAGGTTATCTAATTCGATGTATGATTCTGTTCTTAAGTTTGATTTAGATAAATCGAAGAAAACATTTTTTAAAACTATTTCGTTATCAGAATTGTTGATAGGATCAAGAGGAATATCCATGTGCATTCGATCTAAACCATGTTCAATGGTCATGTTAAAGTTTTCAGAATAATACGCATAGCCTTTTTCATTTACTTTTAGTGCATATTTTTTATTTAAAGGAAGAGAGACCACAAATTCTCCTGTTTTTTTGTCGGCATAAGAGGTAATCACTGTTTTGCCTGATTGAAGATCAATAAGTTCAAATTTACCACCTATTGGAAGCTTTGTTTTTGAATCATAAACAATTCCCTCAAAGTAAAGGGTTTTAATTGGCCTTAAATGTTCTGGTAAAATAAAATGATAGATATCTAATCCACCATAACCACCATGTCTATTTGAAGCAAAAAAAGCAATTTCTCCCTCTGCTGAAACCATTAATGAATTTTCATTGTAAAAGGTATTTATTGGATAACCTAGGTTTTTAGGTTTTGACCAATTTCCATTTTGATCCATTCTACTTACAAAAAGATCAGTTCCACCAAGTCCAACATGTCCTTTGGATGCAAAATATAAAGTTTTTCCATCTGGATGAATAAGAACAGATTCTTCTGCATATGGGGTGTTAATTATTTCTGGCAACCGTTTAGGAGTGTCCCAGTTTCCATCTTCTCTGAGATGTGAAACAAAAATATCTGAGTTATCTTTGGCTCCACTTCCTCTTATTTCTCTCACAAAATATAAAGTTTTCCCATCTGCGGATAATGATGGTTGTGTTTCCCAACTAGCTGAATTAATAGCACCTGGTATATTAATTGGATTTAACCATTTGTTTCCAATTTTTTTAGTGTAAAATAAGTCGCAACTTCCTCTCCCTCTTCTATTGGCTCCATAATTTTGACCTGATTCATCAGGACATGCAACAAAAACAAGTGATCTTCCGTCGGCAGATAGGGTAGGAGCTCCTTCATTTCTTATCGTATTAATATTTCGTGGCATTGGAAACGCCTTTTGCCAAACTTCTTGAGTAGACAAGTTTGAAATAAAAAAATCCTCTTGTTTTTTGAATCGATTAGCATATTCGTTTGGCAATAATCTTGTAAAAAGCATTGTTTTTCCATCAACTGTAATTGTTGGAAAATATTCTGGATATCGAGTATTTACTCCTGGCCCAACATTAATCGGATTAAAATCATGTGGGTTTTTAATAGATTCGATAGAAAATAAAGCACAATCTTTAAGTCTAATAGCCTCTCTACGATAATCCGGATTGGAGTTTCTAAAGCTTAAAAATTGGTTTAAGGATTTTAAAGATTCTTTGTATCTCCCTTTTTTTAATAACAATTTTGATAATTGATAATACGTGTTTCCTGTTTTGGTATGATTTGGATCAATTTTAATAGCTGCTTGATAATGAATAATTGCATTGTCATAATTTGATAAATACTCTTCATATTCCGCTGATAATAGATGCGCTTCCCAAAAACGATCGTCTTTCTTTAACGCTTTTTGTAAAAAAGATAATCCATGTTTAAAATTAGGTAATCCCCTTTCAATGTCGACACTTTCTCTGGGAGCTTTTAATGCTTTCTCAAATAATTTAATGCAAGATTTTTTTTTGGTAGAATATGCCATTTGAGAATAGCAAGAACTAAGTACACAAATACAAATCAAAAAGAAGAAGCTGTTTTTTAATGACATGGTTTAAGGGATGTTAAGGTATTTATGTGTTTGGATGGAGATATTCCATTTGTTATTTTGTTTGACATATTGAATGATTAATGGGGTTATCTCATTTCTTTTCCCCCATTCTGGTTGCATATATAAAATACAGTTTTTGTTTACTTTATCAGCATGTTTCTCCGCCCATCTTAAATCGCTTTTATTACTAATGATCACTTTTAATTCATTTGCTTTTTGATATGCCTCTTCAATTGGGAATTTGAATTTTTTTGGGGAAAAACAATACCAATCTATTTCTCCAATTAATTTATATGCACCAGATGTTTCAATTGCAACCTCTATTTTTTTTTCCTTTAAAGCTTTTACTAAAAAGGAAATATCATACATCGCTGGTTCACCTCCAGTTATTACAACGAAATTAGTGTTGCTTGTTACGCATTTATGAACAACGGTATTAATTGTTTGAACTTGCTCTGTTTTTGCTTCCCAACTTTCTTTTACATCGCACCAAGAACAACCAACATTACATCCAGCTAATCGTATGAAATAAGCAGGCCTGCCTGCATAATATCCCTCCCCTTGAAGCGAGTAAAAATATTCCATTATTGGAATTTCTACTTTTGGATTAAATTGTAATATTTCCACCAAACAAAATTAATTGATTTTTATAAATGCAAAAAAAATCCCGAATGTTCGGGATTTTAAGATAATAAAATATTTATGTTTAAAACTTCACAAAAGATTTAAATGAATTCAGTTGATTTTCTTTGATGAACTTTAACATGTATTTCCCGTTTTTTAGATTAGAGATGTTTATTTCAGTAATGTTTTTTGCATCCATTGTCATTATTTTTTTTCCTAGTAGGTTAATTACTTCAATTGTACCATTAAATTCAGAACTTAAATTAAGTTGTTTGTTTGATGGATTAGGATAAAAAGAAATCTCATCGGTAGTTTCATTTATTCCAGCACTTGAGACTACATCAAACCTAATTGTTCCTGGAGATATTCCAACCTCAAAATTGCTTATTTCTACGTTGTTTGTATCATATATATATACTTTTCCATAAGATGCGAAATCCGTGTTACTGGAATATAAATTTCCATTCACGGGGTTTTGAGAAAGACAATAATAATTTTGATTGTAATTATTTAATGGACCGATATTATTCATTAAATTAATATCGAACTCATTTAGAGTTGTTTCTTGCGAAATTTGGTAAATAAGTTTATCGTCTTTTAAGCTTGATGTTCCACAACCAGTATTTGCAAGAGCAATATCTACAGTTGAGCTAAGTTGGTTGTTTGATAAATCAATTTTAGAAACAGAAGAACCTGAAAAATCTTTGTTATTTACGGTGTAAATGAATCCGTTAAGAAATAACATATTATCTGGATTTGTTCCATTGATGCCAAGGTCTATTTCATTGCCATAACTAAAGTTATTTAAGTCTAATATTCCAACAATTCCTTTATAATTCCCCCATTCATAAGCATTGTTAACAGCTATATAAGCATTATCTCCTTCTACAATAACATTTTGAGTAGACCATTTAGGTCCAGAAACCGTATCAATTTCTGTGTGTAAACCTAAATCGGATGTATTATATACTTGTAGGTAAGCGTTAAATAAAATTGGAGCAAAAGTTACATTATCATAATCCCCTCTTGTAACAATAATTTTATCATTCCAAACCGCTAAATTTCTAATGCCATCTATCTGCTGCGAGGCTAATAATGAATAGTTGTTTTTGTCATATTTATAAAGTTTGTTATCTGCTGCTACATATAGATGATTATTGTCAATAATCATGTCTGAAGCAAATCTGGCTCCATCTAAAGTATCTACAACAGAATAGACTTGGGATGTAGGATTGTAACTACCCAATGTTGCAGGGCTTATTAATTGATTTGCAGTATAATCGAAGTATCCTTCGTTTAAAATAAACACTTGATTTATAGTGTTTTGTGCATTTGTAAATAATGAAATCGCAAGAGCAATTAGAAGTAATTTGTTTTTCATCTTTAATTGTTTTTATTTAAATTATTAATAAAACAGAAGAATGAAAAAAGACAGAATTGGAAAATGCATGGACACCCATCCAAAGACCGACTTTAATCTGAAGCCTTCTTAAAAAGATAAAGGCAAGTATTCTGGCTCATATTAACTCTTAGCAACCTTCCCGCTTTAGCAGTGGTATTTAGCTAAGATATGCAATATTTACAGCTGCAGATACAGCTCCGGATTTACACCGGATTCCTTATTAAGTCAAATTAATGACACCTAAATCTGACGCAAATATAAGTAAATGTATTTTGAATAGATTAATTTCTAAAAAGTTTTAGAATTAAGCTTAACTTTTCTCTGATTTCTGTTCTGTCAATAATGAAGTCAAGAAATCCATGCTCTAATAAAAACTCCGATCTTTGGAAACCTTCGGGGAGATCTCTTCCAATGGTTTCTTTAACTACTCTTGGTCCAGCAAAAGCAATTAAGGCATTGGGTTCAGCAATATTTAAATCTCCAAGCATTGCAAATGATGCCGTTACTCCACCCGT
>JAQWKT010000075.1 GCA_029247685.1 Crocinitomicaceae bacterium
GTATTTAAAAAACTTGGTTTCTTTATAATGGAAGTTATTAAAGATTACATTAATTATTTTGAAAAAGAAATAGCTCATTTAAGTTTTCCTGATACGCCAAAAAATTTATATGATCCTGTTGGTTATTTTTTAGGGCTAGAAGCGAAACGAATAAGACCTGTTTTAACCTTACTTTCTGCTGAATCATTTGGCTCTTCAAAAGAAGAAGCATTGGATGCATCTGTTGCTGTTGAGTTGTTCCATAATTTCACCTTGCTTCATGATGACATCATGGATAATTCTATGCTTAGAAGAGGAAAAAAAACCGTTCACCATGTTTGGAATACTAATATAGCTATTCTTTCCGGCGATGTCCTAATGGTTTATGCGTATTCGCAATTGGCAAATAATAAAGCAAAACACTTGCCTGATTTATTGAAATTATTTAACAAAACGGCAGTTCAATTGTGCGAAGGTCAACAATTAGATATGGATTTTGAATCCGAAGAAATAATAAGCGTTGATCAATACCTAAATATGATTAAATTAAAAACTTCGGTATTGCTAGGTTGTGCATTACAGTTCGGTGCTATTATTGCCAATTCTTCAATAGATAAACAATCTTTGATATATGATTTTGGGATTAATCTTGGGCTAGCATTTCAAATTCAGGATGATATCTTAGATCTTTATGGTGATTCGGAGAAAATTGGAAAAAAAATTGGAGGAGATATATTGAATAATAAAAAAACAATTCTTAGTGTTGTTGCTAATGACTTAGCAAATATTTCACAAAAAAAAGAGCTTTTACAATTGTCAAAAATATCGGATCCCATTCTTAAAATATCTAAAACAACCGATTTTTATAATCAATTGAAAGTTTTGGATTATTGTAAAAAAATCTCAAAAAAATATTCGGATAATGCAATTGCCTCATTAAACAAATCATTTAAAGAAAAAAAATCAAGTTCTATTTTATATAAACTTGCCGAAGCTCTTCTTGTTAGAAGGCATTAACTTTAGGTGGATATTATTTTTTTATTAAATCCCTTTCTTGTATATTTGCACAAAATTGTTAAAAAAATTATAATGAAGAAAATTTACATTTGTTTAGCAGGTATTTTAGCATCTGGTTTTGTAATGAGTCAGAAAGTTAATGATGTTCCTGTTGCCGCTAAAAATAGCGAAGGTTTTATTCAAAAATTAAAACCTGGAAATTTAATTAAACCTAAAGGTGCTACTTTATGGTCTGATGACATGTCAGATTCTACAAAATGGATGATGGTTAATGAACCTAATGGTACACCAGCGCATACATGTTGTGATTGGACACATTCTACCAATGTGAACGAGTTAGCTGCACAAATCGCTGCAGGTAGTACTCAAATTGCAGGATTTGATCCTCTTGATCATACTACTGCTGCTAATGGTTTTTTAATCATTAACTCTGATGCTGCTGGAGGTGGTGCAACTCAAAATGCAACTACTTATCATACCGACACAATTGATCTTTCTGCTAATCCAGCTGTTGTGATGTTATTTGAGCAAGCTACTAGAAAATATGCAGAACAATATTTTGTAGTATACAGTACTGATGCCGGTGCGTCTTGGAATGAAGTTGAAGTAAACACTTCTTATGGAACTAACACAAACAGTACTAATCCAGAAGGTGTTCAAGTGAACATGTCTTCATACATCGGAGGTCAAGATAGCGTTATGATTGGTTTCAAATACGTTGGTCAATGGGATTGGTTTTGGGCTGTTGATGATGTATCAATTGCTGAGCCAGATGATTTTGATCTTTCTTTAGATGGAGCATATTGGGGTGCTACTGGTACTTGGGGTGCAAGATTGCCTTACTACCAAATTCCTACGGCTCAAGTTGCGCCTATGGATTTTTCAGGAATTGCTTCCAATTTAGGAGCTGTTGCTCAATATAATGCGGTATTTCATGCACATATTGGTGCATACGCTGGAATGTCAATGGGGGATACTTTAACTCCTGGTTCTTCTGATACTTTAGATGCATCAACTCAATGGACTCCAGCTGCTACAACCGGAGCAAATGTCGTTGACATGTGGGTTGTTGGAGATACGACGGACTCTAGTCCATCTAACGATTCTTTAATGGGAGCTGCAACAATTAATGTTACAGATTTCATCTATGCTCGTGATTTAGGTTCTTACGAAAGTGGTTCTTATAATCAAGGAGAAGGATTTGAAGCAGGTAATATTTTTGATATCTATCAAACAGCTGACTTAGGTGCTATTGATGTATTTGTTCATCCTGCTGCTAACGAAGGTGCAAACTTTTTTGTAAAGCTTTATTCAATTGATCCAGTAACTGGAGATTTTGTATATATGGATGAGTCAAACGAATATACAATTACTGCTGCTGATTTAGGAGCTACAGTTACTTTAACACTTTTAAATGGATTAAACACTTTAAACGGTGGAGAGTCTTATTTAGTAATTGCTGGATCTAATGGTGATGGTGGTGCTACTAATGATTTAGTTGTTGGTACGGCAGGTGTTTCTGAGCCTCAAACAACTTATTACTTTGATGCTACGGATCAAACTTGGTATTATTCTACAACAACTACAATGGTTAGAATGAACTTCCAAGACTATTCTTCTATTAACGATGTAGAAAATAACTTTGGTCTTTCGGTTTATCCTAATCCATCTTCTAATGAAACAACAATTTCTTTTGTTGCAGATAACGAAGATGTTTCAATTGTTATAACAGATATGTCAGGAAAAGAAGTTTATTCTTCAGTTTCTTCATCTGTTTCAGGAACAGCAAAAGTTTCTGTAAATACTGCTGAATTTAATAGTGGTGTTTATGTTGTTAAATTAACTTCTAACAATTCAGTTGCGATTAAGAATTTAATTGTAAAGTAATTAGTTAATCAATTTTATTGAAATAAAAGGGAGGCAATTGCCTCCCTTTTTTTGTATATTCGAATTTCTTATAAAATTATAGCCAATGAAAAACCTTTCAATTATTTATCTATGTATGTTTCCAATTGTTATTTGTGCGCAAATGGAAATTAATGACATTGCTTCTAAAAGCAAATATGCCATTAAATCTAATAAAACATTAAGAAGTAACTCTTTAAATTTTCAGAAAGGAATAACGCTTTGGCAAAATGATTTTTCAGATACCAGTGACTGGACTTACTCGAACACATCTGCTCCTGCATTAGATTGGTTAATTACTTCCACTGCCGATACCATTCCTGTGACGTCTCTTAGTCCAGGACTTTTCACAACCGTTAATAATGGATTTGCTTTTATTGATTCAGATGCGCAAGGAACAACAGCAAACCAAGATGCAAACATGACCTATACCGGATTGATTGATTTAACCGGCTATAACAATGTTAGTCTTGTTTTTGAACAATCTTATCGAACGTATTTAGATACCAGAATTATTAGAATAAGCAATGATGCTGGAGTAACATGGATTGATTTTATAGTTACTGATGGATCCGAACCAACAGCACAAAACACCTTAAATCCGGATCTTTATTCTGTAGATATTTCTTCTGTTGCTGGAGGAAGTGATAGCGTGGTTGTTCAATTGAATTATCAAGGAAGTTGGGGATGGTATTGGGCGGTTGATGATATGAAAATAGTAGAAACGGATGATTTTGATATTAAACTTCAGGGTATTTCATGGGGAACAGATGGTGCTTATGGAACAAGATTGCCATACTCATATATTCCAATTTCGCAGATTGCACCTATTCACTTTGCTGGAATAACTAAAAACATTGGCGTTAACAATATTACGGATGCTGTATTTTCAGCAAACATAATTGGAGGTTTATTTTCAAGTGCTTCAAGCCCTTCAATGATTGTTTCTGGAGCAATGGACACATTGCAAGCTTTAAATTCGTTCACTCCATCACTTATTACTGCAAATCATGAAGTTGATTTTAATGTATCCACTAGTGCTGGGGAATTAGATACTTCAAATAACTATGTAGCTTCTTTACAACTTCATGTCAATGAAAATATATATGCAAGAGACATGGATACGGTTTTGGGAACTATTTCCAATTCAGGAGAAGGATTTGAAGTAGGGAATGTGTTTGATATATTTCAAGTGCATGATATAGGAGCAATCGATGCATATATTGACCCAACATCAGAGCCAGGAGCAGAGGTTTTCACGATATTATATTCTATTGATCCTTCAACGGGTGATTTTAACTACATGACCGAGTCTAATCCAATTTATCTAACCCAAGCAACTATTGGACAAATGCTCACTTTCGAACTACAAGTACCTCAACAATTACAAGCTAATAATTCTTATTTAGCTGTGGTAATGTCCTATGGCGATGGTGGAACAACTAATGATTTGGTCGTTTCTACTTCTGGGTCTTCTGAAGCACAAACGACCTTTTATTTTGACCATACCGATCAAACCTGGTATTATACTACTTCAACTCCTATGGTAAGGCTAAATTTTGATCCAGCGTATTTGAGTGGAATTAAGGAATTGAATGATTTTAATGTTTCAATTTATCCTAATCCAGTTAACGATTTTTTAAACATTACCAATACTATTGTTGGAGATGAACTTATTATTTGTGATGCCAGAGGCAAAGTGATTTCTAAAGGAGTAGCAACTTCCACTCAAAAATCGATATTAATTAAAGACATTAATCCAGGAGTTTACATACTTTCAGTTATTCGAAATGGCCATCTGGTAAACAAAAGATTTGTAGTTAATTAAGCAGATTTTTTTAAAATAGAGTAGAGGCTATATCCGATTATTCTACATGTTCTCTAGTAATTGGAAAAATAATTCTTTTTTAGCAGAGGAAAGAGGAACAGCTGTTCCATCTTTCATGATCACTGATCCACCATCAAATTTGTCATATCGGTCTACATAATTTAAATTAACCAAATGAGATTGCTGAATTCGATAAAAATGATAACTGGATAAAAGTGTCTCATACTCTTTGAGAGTTCTAGAAACTAAAATTTTCTTTTTGTTTTTTAGATGAAAAAAAGTGTAATTTTTATCCGCCTCACATCGAATAATATCATCCATTTCAATTACAAAAACAGATTCTTGAGTTTTTAAAACTAATTTTCTTTTTTGAGAAGGTTGTAGATTGTTTTGAAGAGCCTTAAATTGACTTTCTTCTCTTTTTAAACTCATAGATGCAAGAGCAGCTACTAATGCCGATTTTAATTCATCTGGATCTATTGGTTTTAAAATGTAATCAAGCGCACTGAATTTAATTGCCTTTATAGCAAATTCTTCATGAGCGGTTATGAAAATAACCTCGAAGTTTTTATCATCAAGTGCTTTAAGAACATCAAAACCTGTTCCATCAGGCATTTGTATATCTAAGAAAATTAAATCTGGGTTATGTATTTTTATTTCTTTAAGTGCGGTTACTACACTTTCTGCTTGCCCAACTACCTCAATGTCTAAACCAAAAGACCGGATTAGCATGGTGATAAAATTCCGAGTTCTTTTCTCATCATCAATAACTAGTGCTTTTTTCATAATTTAGGATATTTCTCGTGTTTTAGTGGTAACCGTATAGTTACTTTTGTTCCAGTTTGTTCTACTTTATCATAATCTTCAATTTTCATAATTCCTGAAGATTTAAATTTAGAGTTGATAATGTCAATTCTGTCTTTAGTTATTTTCATTGCCATGCTTCGATGATTTTTACTTTTAGAATTTAAGGCAGATTGCTTTCTTCCTATTCCGTTATCTGTAATGGTTAGTTGAAGCATCTTGTCTTGGCATTTAAAATCGATGTTTATAAACCCATTTTTCACATTATGCAATTGCCCATGTTCAATAGCATTTTCAATAAAAGGTTGTGTTATCATAGGAGGAATAATAACTTTTGAGGAGATTAAATTTTCATCATAATTTATATTAAACTCAAACCTCTCTTCAAATCTTAATTTTTGTGTGGTAAGATATTTCATTAAAATCTCGACTTCTGTTTCTAATGAGATAAATTCCTTTGGTGAATTTTCAAGGATTAATCTCATTAATCTTGAAAAGTTAACTAAAAATTTCGAACTTTTACTAGGATTGTTTTCATAAATGTAACTTTGAATTACGGACATCGCGTTAAAAACGAAGTGAGGGTTCATTTGACTTCTCAACAATGTTTGAGACATTTCCACCTCTTTTTGTTCTTGTTTAATTTTAATTTGACTCCACCAATAAAAAATAATAACTGCTCCTAGAACCATAATGACGATGATTCCAAAAATGATTGTTGCTTGCAGGTTATTTTTAATTTGAGTAGTTTCTAATTCTGCATTGGTTATTTTTTGTTTGATTACAAGTTGATTTATGGAATCGGTTTGAACTTTTTGATTCGCAATTCGTTTTAGCCTTTCTGCTTCTTCTTTTTTTTGCTGTATTTTCAAACTAGATTGAATAACAAAATTACTATCTCTATAATTGGAATAGTATTTTAAATAATTTAAAGAGTTCTTGATGTCTCCTTTCTCATAATAGAGATCTGAAAGTACTTTGTATGATTTATTTATTTTGTCAATTGATCCTTTGTTTTTTTTGCGAATAGAAATGGATTTATTAAGGTATTCAGTCGCTTTATTTAATTTTTTTTGAGCGATGAAAACGGTTCCAATGTTGTGATAAACATTTGAAATTTCATCAGAGTTATTTGTTTTTACATAGTTGATAATAGATTTGTTAAGGCATTCAATAGCTTTGTCATATTCTTTTTGTTTTAGGTAAATCATTCCAAAGACATTGTATGCCTTGCCTAATCCATCAATATTTCCTATTTCTTCTAATATATTTAGACCTTTTAGTGCATCTTTAGAAGCTTTTGTTGGGTTAAGATTTAAATTTATCCATGCATTGTTTATATGCGCTAAACCTATATTTCTTCTGTCATTAATTTGTTTTGATAGTTGAAGTGATCTCGTAATGTATTGTTGAGCTTCGGTAAAATTGTTTAATTCAATATAACTTTCCCCTATTTCGCGATATATTTTTGCTTCTTTATCTTTATGATTTAATTTTTTTGCTTGCTTTAAGCATTGGTCATTAATAGAAACACTCATGTCGATTTGACCATTTAATTGGTATAATTTAGCTTGTGTGTTTTTACAATTAATAAATCCTTTTATTGGGTTAGATAATGATGGGTCTTTTGGCAATGTGCTAATACTTAGATTGACCCAGTATTCCGCACTATCTTTCATTTCGCTTGACTTAAGAAAATCTAAGGCTATTTGTCTGTAATTTTCAGCAATTAAATTCCGGTCTCTTACCGCCATTTTTTGATAAAAAACCAATGCTTTTTTATGATAAATCACACTAACTTTCCATTCGTTTGAGTATCTTTTTGCTTTCCCAATAATATCATAGCAGTCTCCTAGTATTTTTTTGTCATTAATTAATGGAATTAAGTCTCGTAATGTTTTTGATTTTTCTATAAAAGTTTTTTCATCTCCTTTTGCATCGTATAAATTTAATTCGGATATTTTTATAATAGCTTTTCCTTTTGCATCAGCATTGCTTTCCAATTCTTTCATTTTCAAGGCCATTTTTGAAGCAATATTAAAATCCGTATGGATATAAAAATCAATTAAAGAAGAATAAGCTTCTATTTTTTGTATTGAAGTAGTTGCTTCAGCTAATTGTTTTTGTATGGATGCTTCATCTTTTTTTTGTGAAAACAAAAAATTGCTGCTATTGAATAATAGTATAAAAAAAATAGAGGATGAAATTAGAACTCTCACGATTATCGAAAATACTAATTTGATTTCATTTTTTATGTTAAATACCAAAATAAAAAACCTAAAAAAAATTATCTAAAATGATAATGTTTTTTTATAATCAAAAAAAAATAGTATATTAAATATTCAAATTAATATCATGAGTAATATCCCTAGTTTTTTGTTTTTTTTATTTTCAATAACAATTAGTTTTTCTCAGATTAATAATTTTAAATCAGTTGAATTAAATGACAAAGTTATTTCGACTTGTTTAAAAAACACCTCTTCCAATTTCTCACTTTTAAAAGAAAATAACTTTAAGGTTAGGTTTCAAACTAAAAATTGGATATTTACCACAGTTCCAGTAGAATGGATAAAAAAATTAGATAAAGAGTTTGTTCATAAAAATATTTATATATCAAATATATCTCCTCATTCTCTTGCGGATACTGCCTTAATAAGACACAAAATAAATTTGGCAAACCAAGGGTTAAATGGATTAGATACTAGCTACACAGGAAATGATGTTATTGTCGGTATTATTGATCAAGGCTTAGATTGGAATCATCCCGATTTTAAATTTGCGAATGGAAATACAAGGGTTTTAAGGTATTGGGATCAAAACCCTTCAATAACCGGTCCCTCTTCTTTTTCTCATTACGGTTATGGTATTTTATGGGATAGTACTGATATTAATTCTGCTATTTGTACTAGCTATGAAGATATCACTGCCCATGGTACAACTGTTGCAGGAATGGCTGTTGGTAATGGACTTGCTAATGGAAAAAATAAGGGGGTGGCTCACGAAGCAGATATCATTATTGTGGAAAGTGACCTAACGGTGTCCAACTGGAACAACACCATTGCTGACGCTTGTGATTATATTTTTCGAGTTGCGGATTCAATAGGAAAACCAGCAGTTATAAATATATCTTTAGGATCTTATCTTGGTAGCCACGATGCAAGAGATCCAGCAGCTGAATATATTGATTCTTTGTTATCTGAAAAAGAAGGTAGAATTGTGGTATGTGCAGCCGGTAATTCAGGAGCACAAGGAAAATACCATGTATCGGCAAATATCACGCAAGACACTTCGTTTGTTTGGTTTTTAAATAATCCTTCAACAAGTTTAGCCGGACCAAATTCAATTCTTTTTGACTTGTGGACTGATACCTCTAATGCAACTTTTGATTTTTCGTTTGGAGCAGACACTCCAATGCCTAACAATACTTTAAGAGGACAAACTTCTTTTCATAGTGCTTTGAGCAATATTTCTGCAATGCCAATTATTGATACGATTTATAATTCATCCAATCAAAAGATTGCACATGTGGTAACTTATCGTGAAATTTCTGGACCTCATTTCCATATGCAGTCGGTTTATTATGTTGATTCTTTATCTTATTTGTATCGGTTTATAACTACTGGAACTGGAAATTATGATATATGGGCTGGTTCTTGGATGGGTTTTGCTGACATGATTGATTCTGTTCCAAGCACCGTTAATTTTTATCACATGCCTGACTCTTTACAATCCATAGTGTCTTCTTGGAACTGTTCGGATAAGGTGGTGAGTGTTGGAAATATTAGAAATAGATTAGGACACATAGACTTTAACAATAATCAATATTATCCTGTAGATATGACAACCCCTGGATATTTGAGTCCTAATTCAAGTAAAGGTCCTTCTAGAACAGGAGTGATAAAACCAGATGTTGCTGCAAGTGGAGATGTTTCGTTAACTGCTGGACCTCTTTGGTTTTTATCAAATACGGCAAATAATTCTTCCATAGATGTTGGTGGTTGGCATGTAAGGAATGGAGGTACTTCAATGGCTTCTCCATTAGTAGCTGGCGTTGCGGCCTTATTTTTACAGCAATGTCCTAAAGCAACGTATCAAGACTTTATATTTGCTATTCAATCTAGCTCTGTTTCAGATTCGATCACCGGTTCTGTTCCAAACTATGCTTTTGGATATGGAAAAATAGATGCTTTAAATTTGCTCTTGGAAAATGAATATCCTATTTCTATTTCACCAAATGGAATATGTGTAGGGGATAGTACAACTCATTTAAGCATTAACACAAACATGTCTTCGCCAATTTATAACTGGTCTACAGGATCTTTAAATGATTCTATTTTAGTTCAAGATACTGGAACTTTTTCTGTCAGAATTTATAATTCATTAGGATGTTCTTCTTCCGATACAATTTCATTAATTTGGATTAATAACCCTTTTGTTGATGCAGGTCCAGACGATACCGTATGTTTTGGGGCTTCTAAAGTTATATTGGCTTCAGGAACAGCATCTACTTACCAATGGAGCAATAATATTACTAATGGAGACACCTTAATCATTTCCTCTCCTCAAATGTATTATGTTATTGGTACTAATGTTTTAGGGTGTAGCGCTAACGATTCCATTTTCATTGATACTTTTCCTCAGTTATCTGTAGTGTATGATGAGCTCTCAAATTTAGTTGATATTACCACAGTTTCATTTAATTTATCGCCTGGTATTCCTTCTGGTGGAAATTATTCCGGAAATGGGGTTATAGGTAGTACATTTCATCCTGCCATCGCTGGTATTGGAAATCATCAAATAATATATACATACCTAGACACTAATAATTGTAGTTCTACGGATACTTCTTTTATTGAAGTTAATGACACCTTGGATTTAGATCAAATTGTTCAAGAAAACTTTATTTGTTATCCAAATCCATCAAATCAGATTATAAATTTAAAAGGAGATAAAAGTTATAATGTATATATCTATGCAAAGGACGGAAAACTAGTTTATCAAAAAGAAATTCAAAGCGGATTAAACACAATTGATATTCAATCGTTTTCAAAAGGGGTTTATGCCCTGCACTATCAAAATTCGACCAACAAAGGAATAATTCGAATTGTTATTAATTAATTTGAATATCATATGGTAGTCTCATTTGAATCCCTTTAATCTCTTCGATTTTTTTAATTTGCTTATAGTATTTAATTAAATCTGCTGGAAGATCATTTGAATAGAGACTTTTTACTTTTATGTTTTTTTCGTCATTTATTTCTTCTAGAAGATCAAATAGTTTATTTTCTTTGCTTTTTGGATAATAAATTATTTTAGAATTCTTTATCCCTGCTTTTTTCTTAGCATAAGCAATAGCTTCTTTTAATCCACCCAATTTATCAACAAGACCAATTCTTAATGCATCTCTTCCAGTCCAAACTCTTCCTCGTGCAATTTCATTAACTTGTTTTTTTGACATATTTCTTCCGTCTGCTACTCGTTGTAAAAATTGATCGTAAGTATTGTCTACTTCTTCTTGAAGAATTTGTAGTTCTTTAGGGCTTAATTTTTTGTTTGTGCTAATCACAGAATGGTTATTAGTTTGAGCACGATCAAAAGTTATCCCAAGTAAATTTTCAAACATTTTCCCTGTATATGGGATCATTCCAAATACTCCAATAGATCCTGTAATCGTTGTTGGTTCTGCAAAAATGCAACTTGCTGGAGCAGCAACATAATATCCACCAGAAGCCGCTACATCTCCCATAGAAACAATAACCTTCTTAGATTTATTGGTAAGGATCACTTCTCGCCATATTTCATCGCTTGCCAATGCACTACCACCTGGACTATTTATTCGAAAAACAATGGTTTTAATAGATTTGTTATCTCGAGCTTCTCTAAATAAATTACAAATATTTTCAGAGCTCATTCCATTACCATTGGTACTTATTTGTCCTTCGGCTATAATAACAGCAATATTTGGTTCATCTTCTTGAATTTCAATTTGGTCTTTTTTAAATTGATCTCGAGCATATTTCTCAAAAGGATAAAAGTTGATCTCTGTTGCGTTTTTTAAAGATGCTTTTTTTGCCAATATGCTCATTATTTCATCTCGATACTTTGTGCCATCTAGAAGGTTAAATTGGATTGCATCTGTTGCTCTTTTCACGTATAAAGAATCGGCAATTGTATTTAATTTTTTCACATTTGTTTTTGTATCTATGGCAATTTCTGTGCAGATGTCTTTCCACATGCAATGCATGTAACGTTCGATCTGAACTCTACTTGAATCGCTCATGCTTGTTCTAAAAAATGGTTCCACTGCGCTTTTAAAATCGTTGTTTTTTCCTCTAATTATTTCTACTTCTACATTTAGCTTATCCAGCGTATTTTTAAAGTAACTTATTTCGGCTCCGAGTCCATTGAATGCCATGGTGGAACTTGGAAATCCATAGTTTGAATTTGCTGCTGAAGAAATATAATAAGCCTTTTGAGAAATGTATTCTCCTGAATTATATGCCACAACAAATTTCCCTGATTTTTCAAAATCATCAATAGCATTTCTTATCGATCTTGCAGTTGCGTAACCAAAATCGACATTTTTAATTTCAAGAAAAATTCCTTTGATGTTTTCGTCTTTTTTTGCTTTTTCAAATCCATATAAAAGATTACTTAGACCAGTTTTTCCGTGAACAGAAAAGCTCATAGGGTCAAGATTGATATCGGTTTGTTCTCCAATTCCTCCATCAAGAGTTAAATGCAGAATGGTGTTTTCTTTTATTTTTTCTTCTCCTCCAAAAAGAGCACTGATAATCACTATTAATATAACAAAAAAGAAAAGCATAAAGAACCGCAGAAAGGAACTTGCAAAGTTGGCAGTTAAACTGGGCCAAAAGTATTTCCAAAATGAACGATGATTTGTTGACATGGTGTTTTTTTTACGAAATTAAAAAATTATACGATTATAAAAGATTACCTATAAATGGAGTATTAATAAGATTAAACTTTAAGGTTAATCGTATTTCTTTTAAATATTCACTAGTAAATAATGCTCCCATATTCGTACTTCTATGAAGAGGGAAATAAATTCCAATCATTTCTCCTAATCGAATACCCAATCCTAAGTTAAATGCATTTTGAATGGAAAATCCATCATAAAAAGCACCATAGTCTACGAATACACCAAAAATATTTGGTTTAATTGGTAATTGAAGGTATCCATTTGCACTAGCCATCCAAAAGGAAGTTGTTCCAAAATTACTATTGCTATTAAAACCGCCCCAATTTCCAGCTCTTAAAATACTGTTATTACTGGATCTGTAAAAATAATAGCCTTCCAAAAATATGTCTTGCATTCCATTTGCTCCAGACATTGACATTTGATAATATCTGCTAGCAACTCCTTTGGTGTTGTTATACAAAAAAGTATTTCCAATAAATCCACGAATACTAAGCCACCTTTTTAAGTTCTTTTTAAGGTATTTGTATCGATATTCGGAGCTAATATAAGCTCTTGCTACTTTGTCTTCAGCGCCTAGTGTTTGAATATAATCAAATCGTATTGTTGAAAATAATTTGTGATTTGGTTTGCTAAAGTCAAGCGAATAGGTCATAAATCCTCCAAGATGTGTTATATCAACCTTGTTAACATCTTTTCTGTATAATCCTTGAATTTTCATCCAATTACTGACGGGACCATTTTTACTTCGATTTCCTAATTTTGCCATCCAATAAGGAGATAAACCTATATAGTAAGAATTGTTGTCTGGAATAGTATCAAATTTGTAGGACTTAACCGATAATCCAAACCGAGAGTTTTTGAAATTATTTTCGGGTAAAAAGGTGTAGCTAAATTCGGCTGTTCCAGAAACGAATTTCCTACCAAAAGAATACATTGGAGAAACAAGGTATTGAAAAGGCTTTCCTGGAATTGCTAAATTATGAATTCCAAGACCAATCATAAATTTATCATATGAATTCCAACCCATAACCGGTAGCCAAAACAAATTGGTTTTATTTGCATCTTGATCTCCCAACAGAAATTCTAGTTTAATTGGTTCTATTCGTTTAAATAGTTTCTTGGAATTCCAAAAATTATTTTGTCTAGTTGTTTCTAGAATATCATTGCCAGGGTCAATGCTTATTTGATCAACAGATAGATTTAGATCTTTAAAACTAAAATTAGTTTTCCCTGTAAATGGTTCACTCCAAATGCTTTTCAATAAAGAGTCTTTTTTCCAAAAACCAATTTCAACTGGTGCTTTAATTTGCCCTTTGTTAATAACCTCCACACGATATTCTAATTGTTTTTTATTGTTTAAGTAAGGTTTTACTTTTCCAATTTTAAAATCTAAATGCTTTGTTGTTTTAATTAGATCTTCAAAAACCCAGTCTAGATTTTTATTTGTAACATCCTCAAAAATGATTTTTAAGTCCTCTGGTTGAGGATGTTTGTATTTCCATTTTTTATAATATTCTTGCATGCATCGAT
>JAQWKT010000082.1 GCA_029247685.1 Crocinitomicaceae bacterium
ACGGGGAATATAGGAAGGTCTTTAAAAAACAGAAAAATAATGTCTGTTTTCCCAGATGCAGATTTTGTAAAACATGCAGTTACGCATTATAAATCAATAGAAAGGTTTGGTTTGGTAACCTTAATTGAATGCAAATTAGAAACGGGTAGAACCCACCAAATTAGAGCGCATTTAAAGCATATTGGACACCCCTTATTTAATGATAAAGAATATGGTGGAGATAAAATTTTAAAAGGAACAATAAGCCAATCCTATAAAAAATTTATAATAAATTGTTTTGCCTTGTTAGACGGTCAAGCGTTACATGCAAAAAGTTTAGGTTTTACTCATCCGGTATCTAATAAAAGAATAAACTTCACATCTAATTTCCCCGAAGGATGGACTAAGCTTATAAACAAATGGAGAGTTTATACAAAGTGATGCGTGAATATCTGCAATTTTTCTTGATAATTTTTTTATTTTTGTCTGACTTACGTTACTTATAATTCTTATAATATAGAATATGAATATGAAATCATTTCTTTTTTTGTTGTCATTTTTAATGCTTTCACAAGCATTTTCACAACAAACCTATACTAAAAAATACCAAAAAGAAGCCAAGAAGATATTTGATGAAGGGAAATATTTTGAAGCATCCGATAAATGTGCTGAAGCATTTGAAAAAATAAAAACTAGTTCTCCTCAACTAAAAAGTGATTTTGCTTTTATGACAGCAGAAAGCTACCGATTTATTGAGAAATATAAAGAGTCTTTAAAATGGTATGACAAGGCAATAGAGTTTAAACTATACGAAACAAAACCAGAAATTATTCTTTACAAAGCCAACATTCATTTTATGCTTGGAGATATAAAACAAGCAAAGAAAAGTTATACTAGATTAAAGAATCTATTAAAAAACACGAAAGACCCTCTTTTAAAATTGGCAGAGAATGGGGTGGTTTCTTGTAAAAAATCAAAAGAATTTGAACTAGAACAAAAAAGATACATTATCAAAAATGAAAATGGATTAAATAAAAAATCAATGGACATGGCTTCTGTTGTATATGGCAAAGGCAGCAAACAACAACTTTTTTTATCTTCTACAAGAAAAGGAAGCACAGGGGATGTTGCTGATCCAATTTCCGGTGAAGAATATATGGATATTTGGGTCTCTAACATTGACAAACAAGGGAATTGGGGGGAGCCTTATGTTTTACCTGGCGACATTAATACGCCATTTAGCGAGGGAATGGTTAGTTTCACGAATAACAATAAAACCATGTTTTTTACCAGATGCCCTGTTATTGAAAAACAGAATTTGGGTTGTGAAATATTTAAAGCGGATTATAAAAGTAAAAAATGGATAAATCCATTTAAGATTGATTTGAGTTTTACTAAAAACATTCCGGATAAAGAACTTATGGAAATAATGAATAATCAGGGTTTTTTAAAAATTAAAAAAAATAAGGATACTCTTATTGTCTTTAATGGGAAAGAAACGGATAAGTCTAAATTTAAAAATGACCTTAAGTTTCAAGTGTTCAAGGAATTGGAAAAAAGATTTAGTGTTGGGCATCCTTGTGCATTGCCAGGCGGAACAAAATCTAAATTTTCCTTTATCTTTTCTTCCGATATGCCAGGTGGTTATGGGGGAAAAGATTTGTGGTTAGCTTCTTTTAGTTATGGAAAAAACAAAACAACTAAAAAGAAAGAGTGGAAAAGAGACACCATGTATAATCTTGGTGCTAATATTAATACGAAGGGCGATGAGCTTTTCCCAACTTTAGGTGCAGAAGGACAGTTGTATTTCTCATCTAATGGGATGGTTGGTATTGGTGGCCTTGATATTTTCTATGTGGAAAAAACAGAAGAAAAATGGTCAGGAGAAGCAATTAACATGGGTGTTCCATTAAATTCAAATAAAAATGATTATGCTTTATATGATATAGATGGCGTTTCTGGTTATTTCACCTCTGAAAAAGGAGGGGACCCAGATATATATAGTTATAAGCTCCCTCCAAATTTATTTGAATTCAGAGTAGTTGTGGAAGAGCGTGGTACTGGTAAAAGAATTCCGAAAGCATTGGTTAAATTAGTTTGCACCACTGATGGAAAAGAAATCACGTCTAAAAATGCTTCCGGAACTGGCCGAGTCCGTTGGGAGAAAATGCCAAATGGAAACAGAATCATATTAGCGAACAAGGAATACAAAGTTTTTATTGACAAACAATGGATGTCAGAGAATAATTTTGTGGATGATGGAAAAGGAGTTATACGTACAACTGTTGGCTTAAAAAGAGGCAAAACATTAAATGCGACATTAACCTTGCTTTCAATTAAAAAAGAAATCAAACTTACCGAAGTTCAATACGTGTTTAACAAATGGGAATTTATAAATGATGCTACTTGTATGTCAATGGATTCTATTAAAGAAACCTTCGATATGTTAAAAGATTTCCCAAGTGTGGTAATTGAAATATATTCGCATACTGATGCAAGGGGTAATGCTCAAAAAAATGAGACTTTATCAGAAAATAGAGCAAGAAAATATTATACGGAATTGATTAATATGGGGATTGACCCTAGAAGAATAAAACCAGTTGGTAAAGGAGAAACGGAGCCTAGAGTTTGGAAAGACCCCGAAACAGGTCAAGTGGTTACTTTAAACGAAAAATATATTAATCAATTTAAAAAATCGGACAAAAAGAAATTTGAATACTTACATCAGTTAAATAGAAGAACTACTGCTAAAGTTATTCAAAAAGATTTCGACCCAAATGCTTCTCCTGTTCCTTCGCTAGAAGAAGTGCCTTATTATGATAAATATTTGAAATACTAATTTTTCAATGAAAAGAAAAATTCAAAAAATCCTCTTTTTTTTTGAATTTAAGTCCTTTGGCGTTTGTAAGTGGTGGGCTAATAAGTTGGGTATTGATTCTTCAAAAGTACGTTTAGCTTTTATTTATACCTCCTTTATTACTTTTGGCTCTCCTTTAATTATTTATGTTGCTATGGCGTGGATTTTAGAACATAAACATTACTTTAAATTTCAAAGAAAAAGAAAAACCACTATTTGGGAATTATAATCAATGAATAATGAATAAGATTGCTACTAAAATTTTAATTACTGGGAGTAATGGTCTTTTGGGACAGAAATTGGTTTCCCTTTGCAAGAAAAAAAAGATTGAATTTTTAGCAACGTCAAAAGGCAAAAATAGAAATGAAAATTTATCAGAACTTGATTTTGTAGAGTTAGACATTTGTAGCAAACAGCAAATTGATAAAGTTATAGATGCTTTCAAACCAGATTATTTAATTCATACAGCAGCGATAACGAACGTCGATTATTGTGAATTGAATCCTGATGAATGTGACAAAACAAATCGAATCGCTTCTTCAATTTTATTTGATGCTTGCAAAAAAAGAAAAATTCATTTTCAGTTGCTTTCTACGGATTTTGTTTTTGATGGCCAAAAGGGAAATTACAAAGAAAATGACAAGCCAAATCCATTAAGTATTTATGCCAAATCAAAAGTGGATGCAGAAAATGTTTTATTAAAATCTGATTATTTAAATTATTCTATTGTTAGAACAATTATTGTTTATGGTCAGGGAAGTAACCTTTCTAGATCAAATATTGTTTGTTGGGCTAAGGATGCACTTTCTAAAGGCGATCAAATGAATATTGTTTTCGATCAATTTCGAGCTCCAACTTGGGCTTCAGATCTAGCATGGGCTTGTCTACGAATATGTGAATTGAATAAAACAGGTATTTATCATATTTGTGGGCCACAAATAATGTCTGTTTTTGAAATTGTTGAGCGTATTGCAAATCATTTCAAATTCTCTGTTGCTTCATTAAAAAAAATAAGTAGTAAAACTTTATCTCAACCGGCACAAAGGCCACCAAAAACTGGTTTTGATTTATCGAAATCTCAAAAAGATTTGGGGTATAATCCAAAGACATTGGAGGAAACTTTAGACCTTTTAAACTAATTCTTTATATTCGTTTAAAATAAATTTATCTTTTATGAAAACCATTAAATATTTTTTATTATCGCTATTGTTTTTTATTCCTTTTTCTTCCTTTGCCAACGGGATTGACAAACAAATTGATGAAGCATTTCAACCGGTTTCAGATTTTTTTTCAAGCATAATATTTTTTGAAGTATTTAATGGAGCCCCCTTTGTGATTATACTTTTAGTATTTAGTGCATTGTTTTTTACGATTTATTTTGGATTTCCTAATATTCGTTTTTTTGGGAAAGCAATTAATGTTGTTAGAGGGAAATATGATCATGTAGATGTAAATACCTCAGGAAACCCTGACTTAGAAATAGATGGGGATATTAAAGATACAATTAGTGATGAAAGCAAAGATGGTGAAGTAACGCATTTTCAGGCACTAGCTACAGCAGTATCTGGAACCGTTGGTAATGGAAATATTGCAGGGGTTGCTCTTGCTATTGCTCTTGGTGGTCCTGGAGCAACATTTTGGATGATTATTTGTGGACTACTTGGCATGTCTACAAAATTTGTAGAATGTACTCTTGGAGTGCAGTATAGAGATATTGGTGAAGACGGAACAGTATATGGAGGGCCGATGTATTACTTGAGTAAAGGTCTTAAAGAAAAAGGATTTTCGATGCTTGGTAAAATAACCGCTGTACTATTTGCTATTTTTTGTATTGGAGGTTCTTTTGGTGGTGGAAACGCTGCTCAATCAAATCAGGCTACAATTGTTTTAAAAGAAATGTTTGGGTGGGAAAGCACAAGCGCTGGTGCTATAATTGGAGTTGTTTTGGCAATTTTAGTTGGAATAATAATTATTGGTGGTATTAAAAGAATAGCTTCTGTAACTGAAAAAGTGGTGCCCTTTATGGCCGTTTTATATCTTGTTGCTTGTCTTTATATTATAATTTCCAATTTTAGTTTTGTTGATGATGCGTTTGCACTGATCTTTTCAGAAGCTTTTAATCCTAAAGCGATAGGAGTGGGTGGAGTAATAGGTGTATTGCTCGTTGGGTTTAAAAGGGCTGCATTTTCCAATGAAGCCGGAGCCGGTTCTGCCTCCATTGCACATTCAGCGGTTAAGACAAAGTATTCTGCATCAGAGGGCTTAGTTGCTTTATTGGAGCCATTTATAGATACTGTTGTGATTTGTACGATGACTGCTTTAGTAATCATCATTTTTAATTTTGGTGGAGAGTCTGGTAAGCAACAATTTCAATATGGTAAAGTGGAAGTTCAAGAAGAATATCAAGGCATAGATGTTAATGGAAAAATAATAAAAGTGACCAATAACACGATTCTCTATAAAAAAATTGTCATTCCAAAGGGCAAAAAAGGATATTTAATACCAATTTCTAAATCTAAAGACACCTTATGTCATGCAGTTAATTATGCTAAAATAAATGGTTTAAACTTTAAAAAAGAAGGAGAAGAATATCTCATTGGAGGGGAAAAACATAAGAAATTTGATGGAAAGGTGATGATTGATGGGAAACTTTATGAAGGAGCTGGAATTACGTCTCAGGCCTTTGCGCGTTATATTCCTTTTTCAAAAGGGTTCCTTACCATTGCTGTAGTTTTATTTGCTGTCTCTACAATGATTTCATGGTCCTATTATGGATTACAATCATGGAAGTATTTATTTGGAAGAGGTAAAACAGCGGATTTAGTTTATAAGATTCTTTTTTTACTTTTTGTAGTTGTTGGTGCTGCCGCTAGTATGAGTTCTATTTGGAGTTTCTCAGATGCAATGATATTTGCGATGGTCTTTCCAAATATGGTTGGATTGTATTTTTTATTTCCAGTTGTAAAAAAGCAACTTTCTAGATATTTAAGTGCTATAAAGTCCTCTTCTGCCAGCTCTGATAAATAATGATTTTTAATGTATAGATCTTTCATTAAGTAACTGAAATGTCAGATTATTTTATCTCTAAACAAAATCGGGTAGGAGTTTTTTATCTATTAATATTAAGTCTTATTATTATTTACACTCCTAGAGTTTTACTTTCTATTCTTCCGAGGGAGCAAATCATTGTGGATGAAAAAAAAGTTCAATTTCTTCAGAAAAAACACTTCACTCCTGTTTATAGAAAAAACATTCCCAATAAAAAAAAGCAATACGCTATCCCAGTTTCTAAGTTCAATCCAAATGCCTATTTGGTTTCCGATTGGAAAAAACTTGGTTTGTCAAGAAAACAATCCATATCAATTGTGAATTTTTCAAAAAGAGGGTTACGTTCTAACGAAGACTTGAAAAAGATATACGTGTTGCCTAATGAATTGTATGAATTAATTAAAGATTCAACCATTTATCCATCGCTAGTTAAACGAAATCCTACAACAAAAATTGACGAAAAAATATATATAGAAACAAAACCTATTCTGATAGAGTTAAACACAGCAACTAAAGAAGATCTTCAAAACGTAAAGGGTATTGGTTCTTATTTTGCAAAAAAAATAATCGAATACAAAAATAATTTGGGGGGCTATCTTTTTAAAGAACAGCTTTTAGAATTATGGAAAATGGATGCCGAGAAGTTTTTAAGAATAGAGTCAAGTATTTTTGTGGATAGCACCAAAATAAAAAAAATATCTCTTAACAATATTTCGGTGGATAGTTTAAAAAAACATCCATATTTAAATTGGAATCAATCAAACTCTATTATTAAAATAAGAAACCAGAAAGGAAGCTATAAAAACATACACGATATAAAAGAATCTGTATTAATTACGAACGAATGCTTTGAAAAAATAAAAGCCTATTTATCTTTGTAGCATGACCTTGGAAGATAAATTAAAAAAAACAATTCGAGATGTACCTGATTTCCCTAGACCAGGCATCATGTTTAAAGATATTTCCCCAATAATGTTAGATTCAGAATTATCTTCTGAAATTATAGAACATCTTTATTCAATGTATAAAACAAAACAAATTGATGCAGTTGCAGGAATTGAAAGCAGAGGTTTCTTATTTGGCTACCCTTTAGCTATTCGTCTTGGCGTTCCTTTTATTTTAATTAGAAAAGAAGGCAAGCTTCCTTATCAGAAAATCAGTCATTCCTACGAATTAGAATATGGGAAAGCAGTAGTGGAAATGCATGTTGATGCAGTTGCAAAGGGACAAAGGATCTTGGTTCACGATGATCTTTTAGCTACAGGAGGATCGGCTACAGCTGCTGCACAATTAATAAAAAAATGTGGAGGAGTTATATGTGGCTTTAATTTCCTTGTTTCATTAGACTTTTTAAATGGGAAAAAAGTATTAAATAAAGAATGCGAAAGTATTATATCATTAATTAATTATTAATAAAAGTTATGAATTTTAATAAAAACGAAAATCAGCAAATGATTGCGCAAATGGTTCGTGATTTTGCTGAAAAAAACATTCGTCCAAATATTGAAAAATGGGATGCACAAGAACATTTCCCAATTGATGTAATGAAGCAAATGGGAGAACTTGGTTTATTAGGAGTTTTTGTTCCTGAAGAATATGGAGGGTCTGGATTTGGTTATTTTGAATATGCGACTGCATTAATGGAACTTGGTCGAGTTTGTGGTGGAGTTGGATTAAGTGTTGCTGCTCATAATTCTCTTTGTACTGGCCATATTTATTACAATGGTTCAGAGGAACAAAAAAGAAAATATTTACCAAAACTTTCTTCTGGAGAATGGATTGGTGCTTGGGGCCTTACCGAGGCAAACACCGGATCTGATGCCATGCGAATGAAGACTACTGCTGTTTTAGATGGAGATGAATGGGTGATAAATGGATCAAAAAACTGGATTACACATGGTTTGTCTGGAGATGTTTCTGTTGTTTTAGTTAGAACAGGAGATTTATTAGATAGTAAGGGGATTTCGGCATTTATTGTGGAAAAAGGAACCCCTGGGTTTTCTGCAGTTAAAATTAAAGACAAGCTTGGGGTTAGGGCTAGTGAAACGGCAGAACTTATTTTTGACAACGTTAGAGTTCCAAAAGAAAATTTAATAGGAGAACTTGGAGCTGGGTTTTATCAGGCAATGCAAGTTCTTGATGGTGGTCGAATTTCAATCGCTGCTTTAAGTTGTGGGATAGCAAGGGGAGCTTTAGAGGCTTCGGTTAAATATTCTAAAGAAAGAGAACAATTTGGTAAGTCCATTTCTAATTTTCAAGCAATTGCCTTTAAACTTGCAGATATGGCAACCCAGGTTGATGCAGCTGAATTATTAACCTTTCAAGCAGCTTACCGAAAGAACAATAAACTTTCGGTGACTAAAGAGGGGGCTTATGCAAAATATTTTTCATCTGAAGTGTCTGTTAAATGCGGCAATGAAGCTGTTCAGATAATGGGTGGATATGGCTATACAAAAGAATATCCTGCAGAGAAATTCTTAAGAGATTCCAAGTTAATGACAATTGGTGAAGGTACTTCAGAAATACAGAAATTAGTTATTTCTAGAGAAATTCTTAAATAAATTTTTGTATTCTATATTTTGTTCTTAAATTTGCAACCCATTTAAATATGCATCTATGCTTATAATACCAGTTAAAGAGGGAGAAAATATAGAAAGATCTCTCAAAAAATATAAAAAGAAATTTGAAAAGACGAAGGTTATGAAAAAACTTCGTGCTAATAAACAGTTTGAAAAACCATCTATTAGTCGTAGACAACAGGTTATTAAAGCCTCTTACAGACAAAAAATGAAGTCTGCTGAAGAATAATAGAGAGTAACTAATTTCAAAAAAACACGTTAAAAAGAGGAACCAAGGTTCCTTTTTTTATGCTTGAAGGTTTTTTAAATTATCTGCGTTTTGAAAAGAGATTTTCTGAACATACCATTATCGCTTATGAGATAGATTTGTCCGAATTTATTTTGTTTAGTGAAATAAATAAAATATCCGAGTTTTCGTCTATTACTTCTTCTTTCGTTAGATCATGGATTGTGGAGTTAATTGAAAAAGGATTGAAAGCGAAATCGGTGAACAGGAAATTAGCTGCCCTGCGTACATTTTATAAATGGTTAAGAAAAGAAGAACTTACTTCATCTAATCCTATGGCCAAGGTTAGAGGACCAAAAAATGAAAAACGACTTCCATCTTTTGCAAAAGAGTCAGAACTTCACCCAACAAAATTAGACCTTGTTTTTAGCGAAGATGAAAAGGGAGTCATGGATCGGTTAATGATGGAAATGTTTTACCAAACAGGAATAAGGTTAAGTGAATTAATAAATTTAAAAAAATCGGACATCTCTTCAGGGAAAATTAAAGTTTTAGGAAAAAGAAATAAAGAAAGAATCATCCCTGTATCTTCAAGTTTAATGGATTTATTAAAAAAATTGTATAATATTCAATCTAAAAACAAAAGAGAAAGCAAGTATGTTTTTTGTAGAGATAATGGTCAAAAACTTTACGCAACGTTTGTTTATAGAAGAATTAATTATTACCTTAGTTTGGCAACGTCTTTGGATAAAAAGAGTCCACATATATTAAGACATAGCTTTGCAACTCATATGTTAAACCGTGGTGCGGGTATCGAAACATTAAAAGATTTGCTAGGTCATGCTAATCTATCAGCAACTCAAATATATACTCATAATTCGTTTGCACAATTAAATAATATTTACAAACAGTCTCATCCAAGAGGCTAGAATTCAGAATATATGCAAACTAAAGTTCATGCCATCGATTTCAAAGCAGACAGTAAACTGCTTTCTTTTGTCGAAAAAAGAGTAAACAAGTTAGAATTATATAACGATAAGATGATTCTATCGGAAGTTTTTTTAAAACTTGATAAAAGTCGAGACAGAGAAAATAAAATTTCTGAAATAAAACTTTTAGTTCCTGGAAAAGAACTATTTGCAAGAAAACAATGTAAAACGTTTGAAGAGGCTGTTGATGTTGCAGTTGAGGCACTCAGAAAACAAATCCTTAAAGATAAAAACAGGTAAAAACAGATTGCGTTAATTTGTATCTAATCTAATCCTTCTTTGAAGGAAGAGGTCCTTTTTTCAAAAATTTCAAAACACACATGTCAGAAGATAAAAAAGTGATTTTTTCGATGGTAGGCGTTTCTAAACAGACTCCACAAGGAAAACAAATTATTAAAAATATTTACCTATCGTTTTATTATGGAGCTAAAATTGGCATCATTGGCTTAAATGGTTCTGGTAAATCAACAGTCATGAAAATAATAGCTGGCTTTGATCAATCCTTTCAAGGAGATGTTGTTTTTTCTCCTGGTTATTCGATAGGCTATCTCTCTCAAGAACCAGAACTTGATCTTTCAAAAACAGTTAAGGAAATTGTAATGGAGGGAGTTCAAGAAACGGTCGACATTCTTAAAGAATATGAAGAAATCAACATGTCTTTTATGGATGAAGATGTGATGTCTGACCCGGATAAAATGAACAAATTAATTGCTAGGCAAGGAGAGGTTCAAGATAAGATAGATGCTCTTGATGCATGGGAATTAGATTCTAAGTTGGATAGAGCGATGGATGCACTACGATGTCCTCCTGATGACCAAAAAATAGAATCTTTATCCGGTGGAGAAAAAAGAAGAGTTGCTCTTTGTCGTCTCCTTTTAAAAAACCCTGATATTTTATTGTTAGATGAACCGACAAACCATTTGGATGCCGAATCCATCTATTGGCTTGAGCAGCATTTAAAACAATATAAAGGAACCGTTATTGCCGTGACTCATGATAGGTATTTCCTTGACAATGTTGCTGGTTGGATTTTGGAATTAGATCGTGGAGAGGGAATTCCATGGAAAGGAAACTATAGCTCTTGGCTTGATCAAAAAGGAAAGCGATTGAAAGAAGAGGAAAAGTCTGAATCAAAAAGACAAAAAGTTCTTGCTAGAGAGTTAGAGTGGGTTAGAATGAATCCTAAGGCAAGACAAGCAAAAAGTAAAGCAAGATTATCCAATTATGAAAAAATGATGTCAGAAGACATTAAACTAAAAGAAGTTAATCTTGAAATACCTATTCCAAATGGTCCAAGATTAGGAACCAATGTTATAGATGCTTCTAATGTTCAAAAATCTTTTGGAGATAAACTTCTTTATGAAGACCTTAATTTTAAGCTTCCTCCTGCAGGAATTGTCGGGATTATTGGTCCAAATGGTGCTGGTAAAACCACCATTTTTAAAATGATAATGAATGAATTACTGCCAGATTCTGGAACATTTAGCATTGGCGAAACCGTTAAAATTGGGTATGTAGATCAGACGCATAAGGAAATAAAAGAAGATAAATCTGTTTTTGATGTAGTTTCTAATGGACTTGAATATGTTGAGGTAGGAAAGCAAAAGATAAATTCTCGCGCATATTTATCAAAATTTAATTTCACCGGTTCTGATCAAAATAAAAAAGTAGGTGTTTTATCCGGTGGTGAAAGAAATCGATTGCATTTAGCCATGACATTAAAAACGGAAGCAAATGTCCTTTTACTTGATGAACCTACCAATGATATAGATATCAATACATTAAGAGCTTTAGAAGAAGGAATTCAAAATTTTGCTGGTTGTGCAGTGGTAATTTCTCATGATCGTTGGTTTTTAGATCGTATATGTACACATATTATTGCTTTTGAGGGAGACTCTCAAGTATACTGCTTTGAAGGTTCATATTCTGATTATGAAGAAAACAAAAAGAAAAGACTTGGAGATGTTGGTCCAAAAAGAATTAAATATAGAAAGTTAACCAAATAGGTTTGCCAGTGCGTAATTTTTTCCGAAAAATAAGTCCAAATTTTTTACTTGTTTGGTTTCGAAAACAAAAGAAACAAAAAAAAAACAAAGCATTAATAGACGCTAAATCTAAAGGAAACATTATTACGCTTCAAAAAGTCATTTCGGATTTAAAAACATGTGGAATTCAACCCGGGGATGATTTGTTAGTACATAGTAGCTTATCTTCTATTGGCTATGTCCAAAATGGAGCAGAAACGGTAATTAATGCCCTTTTAAAAGTTGTCGGAGAAAAGGGGAATCTATTAATGCCATCTTCTCCAAATGCATTTTTGCAATTAAATTATATCCAAAACTTGAAAGTATTTGATGTTTTACATACTCCTTCTGCTTTAGGAAGCATTACAGAAATATTTAGAACTAAAAAAGGAGTATTAAGAAGCGAACATCCAACCGAACCTGTTTGCTGCTATGGTCCAAATTCTATGGATTATACAGGTACCCATTTTGGTGAATTAACTCCATATACCAAAAAAAGCCCTTTCTATAAACTAGTTCAAAACAAAGGGAAAATTCTTTATTTAGGGGTTACTCTTGATAATGCAGGTACAAGTCTTCATTTATTAGAAGATGCGGTTTCCGATTTTAAATTCCCAATTTATTATGATGTTCTTTTTAATGTTGATGTATTGCGAAGTTCAGGGGAAAAGCAATCGATGAAAACCTATGTTCACAACCCAGATCAAAGTAAAAAAAGAAAATGTGATCAGCTTATTCCCTCTTTTGAAAAGGCTGGTTTTTTAAAAAAAGTAAAAATTGGGAATGCTCCAAGTCTAATACTTGATGCTTCAAAAATGTATCATCACATGCTAAATCAGTATCAGGAGAAGGGAGTCACTATGTATACTCCATTTGGAAGTTAATTATTCGACACAGTACAAGGTATCATAATAAGGAGCAAATCCAGCCCAAATACCAAGCGCACCGCCGCTTATGTTGCTAGGAACATTTATGGGACTTGCAAACGGGCTTCCACTTGACCGACTTTGTCTTCTTTTTTTCTCAAAAAAATCAAATGTTGCCTCTTCCATTTTTGAGAATTTAACAACTACAGAATCTCCAAGTTTATACAGTCTTTTGTATATTTTTAAATGCGTAGTATCTCCTTTTCTCCCCATGGGATTTTCATATGAAAAATCAAATGTCATTCCATTGAAAAACTGGTCATCAAAGTATGGGTCTCTAGTTGGTTTAAACGTTTCATCTTTAGTTTTTCCATTGATTATATTTATTCGTTTAACTTCCCATTTATATGCATCAAATCCAATTGATGGATCTGTTAATCTAGCCCATGATTCTCCATATTCGACGGTTTCAGGTTCAATTTTCCAGTATAAATCATCGAGATAAGTTGGTTCTAAAATGGAAGTTTCGCTTTGATAATTATTGCCATTATGTGTAATGTAAAGATTGTACTGTTTATTTATCTCTCCATACATTGAGGGGTTTGTTGTGGTGTAAAACGAAATTGGTAAAGCGATTAATTCATTTAATTTAAGACGTAGTTTTCCAGCTAATATTTCTGCAACTTCTGGTTGAAGGTTGGATGCACTAATAAGTTCTAATTGAATGCTATCTGTTCCATTACTAACCCATATTTCAGCATCGTTAGTCAAGGATAATAAAAATGAATTAATATCTGTTGGCGAATATACATTTTGAGATTTTGATAATAAAACAACTGGAGGGCAGTCCGTTTCAATAAAACCATCGACAACAAGTTGTTCTTCATATCCTGGGATTTCAATATTAACCTCTTTGGAACATGCTGAACAAATGAATAATAAGAAGACTAAAGTTTTAAAAAAAAAAGGCTTTTTAGTTATTTTATGTGAATTCATCGTTTTACAAATATACATTTGTTCTTGTCTTTTTTTTACATTAGCTAATTAATAATACGGTATTTGGATATTTATTTCTTAAATTGATACAACTATTGCACTATATTTTGAGTCTTATTACATACATATTATAAATAGATTTGAAGGCACTGTTTTTTATATTATTTGTTTTCTTTTTGAGATCAATTTGTTTTTCTCAGGACATTCATTGGTCTCAATTTAATGACAACCAACTTTTTCAAAACCCAGCTAATGCTGGTCATTTTGATGGGGACTATCGTTTTATTGCAAATTATAGAGACCAATGGAGAAGCGTTACGGTTCCATTTTCAACCATTTCAGGATCTGTAGATGCAAGGTGGAAAAGTCTTGGATATGGTCTGCTTTTTTTTCATGATGTTGCAGGTGATGGGAAGTTTAGAACAGTAGAATTGCAATTTAATGCCTCCAACCAGTTTAAACTAACTAAAGATAGTTCTAATTTACTTAGATTGGGGGTCAATTTTGGCTTAAATCATCGACAAATAAACTGGAATAATTTATATTTTGATTCCCAGTATAATGGATATATTTTTGATCCTTCAGCTCCAACCTTTGAAAATTTTCAAAGCGATAAAAAATCAAATTATTCACTTGGTCTTGGAGCACTTTATGAGTGGAGAAAACATAAAAGATTTTCTGTTATTTCTGGATTTAGTGCTTTTAATTTAAACCAGCCAAACCATGGTTTTTATTCGCAAGAAATTAAAAGAGATGTTCGTTATTCTCTTTTTTCCAAAGGAACTTTTCAGCTAAATAGACAATGGGATATAATTCCGAGCATGCAATTATCTTTTCAAGGGGTATATAGAGAATTAATTTTAGGAGGATCAGCTAAATATTATTTACCTTCTAAATTAGGGGATTATAAGGCACTTCATGGTGGATTGTGGTTTCGTAATAGTGATGCAGCATACTTAACTTTAGGAATGGATTATCAGCAATTGTTTGTTGGTATTAGCTATGACATTAATGTTTCTAAACTTGTACCGGCAAGTAATCTTAGAGGTGGATTTGAAATTGCAATTCGTTACATTATTAATGCTTTTAAACCAAAGAAAATCATTCATCGAGTATGTCCAGATTTTATTTAATATTCCTCTTGTTTTGTTTTCCTTTTTTATTTGTTGCTCAAACAAAAATCAGTAAGTACATAAAATTTGCTGATCAACAATATGAAAAGGGCGACTTTTATTATGCATTAGAGTATTATAAAAAAGCCATTGAAATTGATTCTAGTTCTATAGATCTTTTATGGAAATATGCAGAAACATTCCGTTCCTATAAGGACTATAGAAATGCCGAGCATTATTACGGCAAAGTATTTGAGCGAGAGCAAACAAGGCTTTATCCTAGAAGTTTATTGTATTTGGCAATGATGAAAAAACATAATGGAAAATACAATGAGGCAGCAAAACTATTTAAACTTGGAAAAAAGTTTTATGCAAAAAAGAAAAGTTCGTACCGATATAAAAAATCAAAACAAGAGTTTCAGTCCTGTTTATGGGCAAAGGATTGGCAGAACAAAAAAACAAAAGATAAAGTGGTTTCCTTGCCAGAAACGGTTAATTCCTATGATGCAGAATTTGCACATACTGTTTATGATGGCAAATTAATATTTTCTTCCTTAAGAGCAGATTCTATTGTAGAAAACGAGGTGGTTTATTCGAAAAGTTACAAAACAAGAATTTATGCTTCTACTATTGAAGATAGTTCGTATTCGCAAAATAAATTAATCAAAGATTTATTTTTTAGAAAATTAAACACTGGAAATGGGACATTTACCGAAGATGGAAAAACATTCTATTTTTCAGTTTGTGAACAAGAGGGGTATAACTATCGCTGTAAAATATGGAGGGCGAAATATAAGAAAGGAAAGTGGTCAGAATTACTTGTTTTGCCTCCATTAATCAATCAAGAAGAGTGCAATACCACAATGCCTTGTGTTGGAAAACTTGGAAAAAAAGAAGTTTTGTTTTTTTCTTCAAATAGAAGAGGAGGGAAGGGGGGCTTGGATATTTGGTACACACAATTAAATAAGAAAAATAAAGAATATACAAGTCCTAAAAATGTAAAAAAAGTAAACTCTATAGATAACGATATTTGTCCATGGTGGGATTCAAAAAACAGCGCATTATATTTTTCTTCTTCTTGGTTTTTTGGATTTGGAGGTTTTGATGTTTTTAAAATTCCTTATGTAAAAAGTTTTTCTGTTCCGGAAAACTTAAAAATGCCAATTAATAGTTCTGCAAATGATGTGTATTTTTTCAATCATAACGATTCTATTTACTTTTCTAGTAATCGAGTAGGAACGAGGTCCAAAAAAAATCCAACTTGTTGTAGCGATATTTTTTCAATTACACCAAAACCGATAGTGTTTGATGAAATAATTGATACGGTTATTACCACTGAGGTTTTAAATCACTTTAAAAAAAGACCTCCTGTAAAAATGTATTTTCACAACGATCGACCTAATCCAAACTCTACGGATACGATTACAAATCTTAGTTATCTTTCTACTTATGAGGATTATAAAGAGTTGTTGCCAACTTATAAATCAAAATATGCAAATGGTCTACCGGAAATTAAGGCACTTGAAGCAGAAGAAGACATGGATAATTTTTTCATTGAATACATAGATAAAGGGGTCAAAGATCTTAACGAGTTTTCGGCAATTCTTCTCGAAGAAGTGCAAAAAGGAGGCCGATTTAAATTAACCATTCAGGGTTTTGCTAGTCCTTTAGCGGCAACAGATTATAATGTCAATCTAACTAAGAGAAGAATTAGCTCTTATATGAATTATTTAAAAGAATATAAAAAAGGAGTTTTCATACCATATTTAAATGAAAAAGCAGTTAATGGAGGAGCCTTGCTTGTAGAATATTCCCCTTATGGAGAATATACAGCAAATCAACAAATTAGTGATAATCCAAACGATAAAAAGAAATCTGTTTATTCTATAAATGCAGCTAAAGAAAGAAGAGTGGAGATTCAAAGCGTTAGTTTTCTTAAAGCAGAAAGCACCTTTCCATTGACAGTGCCAAAAACAGTTTTTGATGCAAAATCCGTATATAAAGGACAAAAAATAGGTGCTTTTTTTAGTTTGATAAATTCCTCAGATTCTTTGGTTGTAATTGATGATATAGCTGCAAATTATGAGGATGTTAGTTTTGAAATTGATAAGAAAAATCTAGAGCCAAATGCTACTGCTATTGTTAAGATGTATGTGAATACATCTAAAATAGAAGGAATTAATGCAAGGCATATAGAAATTTCTTTAAAAGGGTATTCTGAAAAGCAAAAATTATCCATTACCTCTGAAGTAAAGGAATATGTCAAAAATTAATTTTTTAAAAAATCTAGATTCCCTTTTTTCATTTTATGGTATGCTGCTACTAGGTATGCAAGTTGAATACGCATGCTATCAAACGCCTCCTCAGATTCATCAGAAATAGGCTTTTTACTAAGTTTTAAAAGTAGTTTCATGTACATAGCATGTAATAATATTTCAATAGTGTTTTTCTCTTTTAGATTGGATTTGTTTTTAAACTCTTCGACAAATGGAGTGGTGTTTTCTGCGGTGCTTTGGTACTTTTTATCATTAGCAATGGTAAGCAAGGTGTTATGTAGATAGGATAACTCTACGATTACGTCACTTAATTCTCCTAGATGTCCTTGTTTTTCAATTCCCTGAATTTTCATCTTATTAATAAGCTCTAGATACCAACTTTTATAGGAATTGAGGTCATTTTGATTGTCTAGTTGAGGCTGGACAACATGCATCATTATTTGGTCAACATTAAAATTGAAAGCCCTTATTGTATCTTCTATTTGATACATGTACAAGATGTATTCGGCAATGTTTTCTTCAATTTTTATTTTTGCTATTTTCATTTATCCTTATTTAAGATCTTTGTCAATATCGGTTTGTTTTTGATTTAAATAATTGATGAATTCATTGGTAGCATTCATAGTTGGATTAATATAACCTAATTGGCTTGCACTTCCACTTTGCAATAAGATGTCAATGTTATTTTGTTCGCAAAACAACTTTGAATAGGTCAAGATTTGATTATAGATAAGTGTCATTTTCTTTTCCCCTTCAACTTGCATTTCCATCGATTTTTCTTGTTCATATAAGGTGTATTCTCGTTGCAGTTTTTGCGCTTTTATTTGTGCCTTTTCCATTTGAATTTGAGATAAAAGTCCTTTTTTTGCCAGTTCTTCATTTCTTTCAATAAAACTTTCAAATTCTTTTTGCTTTTTTAATAATTCTTTTTCAAATGACTTTTTCTTTGTTGTCATTTTCTCGTATTCCTTTTTAAAGAAAACATACCTTTCTTGAAGAGTGTCTAGGTTGTAAAATGCAATTTTTAAACCGGTAGAATCTTTGGATTGAATTATTGGCACAGTTGATTTATTTGTAACTGTATTTCCCTTCGTCTTTTCTCCTTCCTTCTCTTTATTTGAATTACAGGCTACTAAGAATAAACCGCTAAAAAATAGGATGTATAAAGTTTTCATATTTTGTTTTTTTTAAGTGATAGGTTTAAATCCGATCGCATTTCAATAAATCGATTTAGGCAATTTGGCAAAATGTCGGTTTGTATCATTTTTTCAATGGTTTCTATTGATGGAGCAATTTCTTCATTTATTTTAAATATCTGTTCATATTCATCAAGAGTAATTTTAAGGATATATTTTCCATTGTAACTATGAACCTGTATAAGGTATCTTGGATGAGGTATTTGTTTAATTAATCTCATTTTTTTTGCAAAAATACATTATTGACTAGACTTTGGAAGAAAAAAGAAATTTTGTTTTTCATGTTTAGATGCATCAAAAACACGTAGTTGCTTATTGAATAACACATAAATTTCATATTCAATAGATTTTATAAAATCAAAACATTTTACTCGATTTTCATTATCCCACAATTCACAATAAATAATAGGCAAGTTTTTTTTGATTACTTTTTCTGCTCCTTTTAGAGTCAAGTATTCATAGTTTTCGACATCAATTTTAATTCCATCAATGTGGTTTTCTTCAAATAAATCGTCAAGTTTTTTTTGTTCTACCTGTATTTGTTCTCCATGATTCCATTCGGTAATATCTTTGTGCTTTACATGACTAAGTCCTTGTTGAATAGCTCCTTTTTCTTTGGGTAAAATCATTTCAATATCTTCTGTCGTATTGCCAAGAGCAAAAGAATGAATGATCAACTTATCAAGTTTATATCGATTTTTAATTCTTTGAAGAACTTTTAGATTACATGGAATTGGTTCAAATGCATGAATGTTATTTTCTGGAAATCTTTTTGCTAGGTGATAAGACATGATTCCAATATTTGCTCCTATATCTAGAATGGCGCCATTTTTATTAGATAAAAGACTTAAAAAATGAAAAAAATCTTTTTCTTTTTTATCGTATTTTAAGGTGTGTATTTTGAATCTAGAAAAAATAAATAAATACCGGTTTATTCCAAGTATTCGCTGTAAAAAATATTTAATGTAATTTTTCAAAAGATAAAATTAGATTCGGCAAAGGTAATTAAACTTCTAAGCAGTTTTTTCTTTTTTAAATTAATTGGCATTATGGGGAGGTTCTAGCAAGTCATTAATAGATTTAACAGGGCTAAAACTCTCTGTGGGCGTTTCCATAAAAATAGTGTTCCAATCCGACATAGCGCCATTCCATAATCCTGGTAATTCCATATATTTTATAGATTCCCCTTCTTGCTTTTTATTAACAATAAAATAACTTTGGTGATCGATGTGTTTTTGAAGATCAATTTTATTTCCATTTAAATCCACTGGAGAAGCAACAATTAAAACGGGGTTAAAATGACTGCTTTTTTGTAGTGTTTTTAATTGGTCAGGATCTTCAGAAATTTGTGTTTTTTCAACTATTTGCTTGCTTATTTTTCTGTTGTTTTTAACCCAAAATGGAGCACCACCAGGAAGCCCTTCATTAATCACCATTCCGCAAATTCTAGAGGGTCTATTTAACAGGGAAATAATCTCTTTTGAGCTTGAAATTTCTTCTAGGATTTCTTTAGAACAAAATTGGTATTTTTCATTTAATTTAACTAGAGAATCTAATGATGGTGCTTCGATTACTTTTTTAGCATCTGTTTTAAATTCTATCAAAAATCCTGTTAATATTTTCCATGTTTTTAAAGCAATTTCTCTTTTTTCAAAATGTTGAACATTATCAATGTTTTTTATGAAAACGTATTCACTTTTTATTTGGTTTAAATTATGAATAAGTGCCCCATGTCCTGCAGGTCTTGTACAAGGTTTTTTATTGTCGGATAATAACATTTCGCCATCTTCTTTAAAAGCAATAGAATTAGTTGATTTATCTTGGTAAGAAAAAGAAACTTGTTGATTTTTAAGGTTTAATTCTTCTAAGTTTTTTTGAATTTCTTTTTTAAATTCTTCTTGAATAGTAAAGTGAAAACTTGCTCTATTTTGCAATTCTAACCCTTGTAATAATTGCTCTTGAAAAGGGGTTAAAAGTTGTTTTCCCTTTTTATGAAAAGGAATTAAGCCTTTTGGCGAATTTGCAAGATTCAATCCTTTTTGATCTACGATTAAGCTTGCGATCTCTTTTTCTGACAATTTGTTTTCAGAAATTTTTTCTTTAGTGCTTGCATCAAAATTATCAAAAAAGGCAAATTGATTAAGGTTATTTAATAAGCGATTCATTGCTTCTGATTTTTTGTTGTTAGCTAAGAAATCAAAAATAAACTGAAACATTCTTGATCCAGATCCAGATGCAGGAATAAAAAAAGAAATAGCTGTGTTTTTTTTGTCAAATAAATGGATGTATTTTCTTTCTTCTTCTGTTGATAATTTGATAATTCCATCACCAATTTTACAAGGAGAAATTAATTGAATCTTAGGAGCTGATTTAAAAACTTTTATTCTTTGGATTTCAATTTCTTTTTCAAAATTTGACATCGATATAATTATGGTTTTCTTTGTAGAGTGAATATTGTTGTCGAATATATTAATTATTGTATGAATTCCAAGAAAAGACATGGGATTCATTCTCCATTTGTTTATGAAATATCAGATTTCTTATCTAAAAAAAAAATTAGTAAAGCCCTAAAATCTGAAAGAAAGGGGTTTTATAAAAATTATCTAGAAGATAAAACAACAATTTCAATTACTGATTTTGGTGCTGGTTCCAAAAAAATGGAAAATAAAAGAAGAATCTGTGATATTTTTAAAAATAGTTCGTCTAGAGGAAAAACAGCCAATTTTCTATATAAACTATCTCTTTTTGCAAAACCGCAACGAATTTTAGAATTAGGGACCTCTCTAGGGGTTGGGACTTTTCATTTAAAAAAAGGTTGTCCAACAGCAGAACTCATAACCATTGAAGCATGTGAAAACACCCTCAATAAAGCTAAAGAGGGGTTAATTTTTGCAGGGATTAAGGCTGATTTTCATCTTGCTTCTTTTGAAGGATATATTAAAGATGAAATCGCTGGAAGTTTTGATATAATCTATATTGATGGACATCATGATGGAAATGCTTTGTTAAGGTATATAACTTTACTTTTGCCATACGCTACTCCAGAAACAATGTTCATTATAGACGATATACGCTGGAGTAAATCAATGTACGATGCCTGGGAAAAAGTCATTAATTCTGTAGATTTTCATGTAACGATAGATTTTTTTAGATTTGGGATTGCATTTCAAAGAAAGCATCAAGAAAAAGAACATTTTGTTTTAAGATAAATTGGAAATTGTTTCTTTAACAATTTTTAAAACGAGATTTAGTTGTTCTTTTTTGTTCAAGTTAGAATTGTTTATTTCGACTGCTTCTTTTACTTTAATTAGAGGACTTTCTTTTCTATTACTGTCTATATGATCTCTTTCCATTAGATTTTTTCTAACTTCTTCCTTGCTTAAAGAAACGCCTTTTTGTGTCATTTCTAAATACCTTCTATTGGTTCGAATGTCAACATCTGCAGTAATAAATAACTTTAACTCGGCATTAGGAAAAACAACACTACCAATATCCCTACCATCCATTACAATGCCTCCATTTTTGCCAAATTTTCGTTGTTCGATAACCAATTTATTTCGAACCTCTTTAATTTCAGCAATTCTTGAAACTGCATTTGCGACAGGTTTTCTTCGAATTTCATCCTCAACATTTTCCCCATTTAAATGAATAGAATAAGCCCCACTGTTTGTTTTTTTAAAGGAAAGGTTTATTTCTTTTAAAAGAGGGATAATTTCTTGAAAAGTGTTTTGGTCGAGATTTTTTCGGATTGCAAATAGCGTTATTGCTCGATACATGGCGCCAGAATCTATATACAGATAACCTAGTTCCTTTGCAAGTTCTTTTGCCAAGGTGCTTTTTCCACAAGAGGAATGTCCATCAACAGCGATTTTGATTTTCTGTATCATTTTATATTAAAAAACGGGAGTGGTTATTATTCTCATTTTCTTTTGTTTTCTCCATTTATCAAGAGGGGTGGATATGGATAATAAATTATTGAATCCAGCTCTTGAATAAACCACAAATGCATAGTCAATTCGAATTTTTTCAAAATTAAAACCAAGCCCCATAGTGAAGCCTGACATTCCAGGTCGATCTTCGAGCTTAAGTTCTTGTCTTTTTAAATAATTTAATCCAAGCCGAAGTTGAATGTTTTTGGTAATGCTTAATTCTGTCGAAAAAGAAAGATGTCTCGCCATGTTTTCTATAAAACCAGTGGCTGGAACTGGAATGGTATCGCCAGTAAGTGCGTCATATGTTGGGATAGAATTAGGATCGTTATACCCTAATTCCCATTTATTTAAATGGTGAATTAGCATGGAAAAACGAAATGGTGCATGTGCAAGTTTGTAAGAAAAAGCAAGTTGCATATCGGCGGGCAATATTCCTGTGTCATTGGAGGTGTAATCTTTGATCTTAAAACCAGCATTTTTTACTATAGCAGAAATACTAAATAGTTTATTCAGATGCATGTATGTTCCTACGAGATCCATAGACAAACCATATGCACTATATGTTTCCAAATTAGATCCAATTAAATTTAAATTTGCCCCTACGGAAATATTTGGATTAAGTTCTTTGCCAAAACCAACTCCAAAAACATATTCAAATGGTCTAAAATTACCAATAACCTCCCCATTTGCTTCGGTCATTGTAAATTCCCCATAATCGTTATATTTTAAATATGTATCAAAGGTTCCAAATTTAAAAGTGTGTGCATAAGCAAGCATTCCATAATTAATTCCTCCAGATAAAAGCCCATGATTGAAGCTTATTTTTTTATGCATTTCTTTGTTTAAAAGGGATGGGTTAATAGTCGCTATGTTAAGGTCTTTGGTGCTCATGGATATTGAAGAGCCTGCTGTCGCGGCATTTCTAGCGCTAAAATCTAAGTCAAGAAAGGCAAAAGAAAAACGCCCACCTGTCTGACAAAAATAAAATTGTGACAAAAGCAAAAAAGTAAAACTTGAAACCAGTTTTAAATGCATGTTCAAAGAACGGAAAAAAAATGCTCAAATTGTGTTATAAATAATAAATCAATCGATATTTCCCGAACATATTTTGTTTTTTTATTTAAAAATTTTAACATTCATTTATTATTTCTTGGTTCAAATGTGTAGAAATTAAATGATTTGTTTTTTATATTTGTATAATATAGGCACAAGCAATTCGTGAATATCCTAGAGATGATTTCCTATATCATCGAAACCACTTCAGCTTAATCTTCTTATTTTAACGGATCGCCTGTTATAAAAAACGATAATTATGGAAGAAATGGAAACAACAACTCAAGTAAGAAATTTTATTAATGGAAAATTTGTAGATGGAAATCAATCTACAATGGATGTGGAAAGTCCATTAGATGGGAGTATAATATCTACTTTGCCTTTATCAAATTATGAAGATCTTGATAAAGCTGTTGAAGCAGCCAAAACAGCTTTTGTAAGTTGGTCATCGATGACTTTTAAAGAAAGAGCTCAGATATTTTTTAGATATCGAGGACTTCTTGAAAAGAATATGGATGAGCTATCTAGTTTATGTCAACTTGAAAATGGAAAAACGTTTGAAGAGTCAAAGGCAGAAGTGGAGAAAAGCATGGAACTTTGTGAATTTGCTGTTTCTATTCCTCAAATTATAGCAAATGAAGTGCAAGAAGTAAGTAAAGGAGTAGAGTGTAGAATAGAAAGAAAACCTCTTGGAGTTGTAGCATCTATTGCCCCTTTTAATTTCCCTAATATGGTTCCTCACTGGACAGTTCCTAATGCATTGATACTTGGTAATACGATGATTATTAAGCCTTCCGAAGTTGTTCCTTTAAGTGTTGTTAGAATGGCTGAGTTATTAAAAGAAGCGGGTTTGCCTGATGGAGTTTTTAATATTGTTAATGGAGGAAAAGAAATTGTAGAGGCTATCTGTGATCATCCTAAAATTGAAGCAGTTTCTTTTGTAGGCTCAACAGCAGTAGCAAAAATTGTTTATAAAAGAGCGACTTCAAATTTAAAAAGATGTGTTGCTTTAGGTGGAGCTAAAAATCATTTAATAGTTCTTCCCGATGCAGATGTGGATATGACAGCTTCTAATGTGGTGGCCTCAATGTCTGGCTGTGCTGGGCAAAGATGCATGGCGGCTTCCGTAATGGTTGGAGTTGATAATGTACAGCATATTGTTGATCGTATGGTGGATTATGCAAGGGAAATTGTTCCGGGTCAAAATTTGGGATCGGTAATAAGTAAAGAAGCCAAAGAACGAATTGAAGGTTATATCACTCAGGCCGAAAAAGATGGAGCTACTATTCTAGTTGATGGTAGAGGTTCAGTGGTTGCCGGTAAAGAAGGAGGTTATTATGTTGGCCCAACAATTATTGACCACGTGACCTCTGAAATGAGTGTGGCAAGAGAAGAAATTTTTGGACCAGTTATATCTATTGTTAGAACGAAAGACATAGATGAAGCTATAAGAATTGAAAATGGATCCAATTATGGCAATGCAGCTGCTGTTTTTACTCAGAGTGGGAAATTAGCCAAAGAAATAATGGAAAAAGCAAGTGCTGGAATGATTGGCGTCAATATTGGCGTGCCTGTTCCGAGAGAGCCATTTTCTTTTGGAGGTTGGAATGATTCCAAATTTGGTGTTGGAGATATAACAGGAAGGAGTTCTATTGAGTTTTGGACTCAAAATAAAAAAACAACCATAAAATGGAATCCTGGAGCTAGAACTAACTGGATGAGTTAAATAAACTATTCTTTTTAAGATGTCTAAAAAAAGCCAAACAGTACAAGATTGTTTAGATTATACTTTGTTTTCATGGGCAAAACAGGGAGGGTTAAACCCTATTGATGCAGTTCGTGCAGATGGTGTCTATGTTTATGATAGGGATGGAAAGGAATATCTTGATTTTTCCTCTCAATTGATGAATGTAAATATTGGTCATGGAAATAAAAGAATAGCCAATGCCGTTACTGAGCAAATGAATAAATTGTCATTTGTTTTTCCAGGAATGGCAACAGATGTAAGGGCTGATTTGGGTAAAAAGTTGGCTCAAATTACACCGGGAAATCTCAAAAAATCTTTTTTCACATTAGGAGGGGCAGAAGCTATAGAAAATGCAATTAAAATTGCTAGAATGTATACGGGTAAACATAAAATAATTACCCATTACCGTTCGTATCATGGTGCAACTTATGGAGCGATATCTGCTGGAGGAGATCCTCGAAAATTTCCGATAGATTCTCAATCTGTTCCAAATATGATTCATGTTGAAAATCCATATGCATATAGATGCCCATGGGGAACAAAAAGCATTGAAGAATGTGGTGAAATGGCATTGAGTAGCCTAGAGAGAGTCATTAAGTTTGAAAACCCAGATAGCATTGCCGCTATTATCATGGAGGGTGAGTCTGGATCTTCGGGTTGTATCAAATACCCTCCTTTTTATTTAAAGAAAGTAAAGAGTCTTTGTGAAAAATATGAAATTCTACTGATTGATGATGAGGTGATGAGTGGTTTTGGAAGAACCGGTAAAATGTTTGCTATTGAACACCATGGTATTGCCCCTGATATCTTATGTGTGGCAAAAGGTTTGACTTCGGGTTACTTGCCTTTAGGTGCAACAATTGTTTCAGATAAAATCGCGAAATATTTCGATACAAATCCTTTAGTTGTTGGATTAACTTATTCTGCCCATGCGGTATCATGTGCAGCTGCTCTTGAAAACCTTAAAATTATAGAGGAAGAAAAGATGGTAGAAAAAGCTGCTCAAATGGGGGTATATGTTGAGCAAAAAGTAAATGAGCTCAAAAAAAATCACCCTTCTATTGGTGACTTTAGAAATACAGGACTTCTAGGCTGTATTGAACTGGTTAAAAATAAACAAACAAAAGAGCCAACAACCCCATGGAATGCTTCTGCTGATGAAATGGAGCCAACTAATAGAATGGCTGCTAAAATACGAGAGCTAGGAATGTTCACATTTGTGAGATGGAACTGGATTTTTATAGCTCCTCCATTATTAATTACAAAAGAAGAAATTGATAAAGGTATGGCAATTATCTCAGAGGCAATTTCTATTGCTGATGAATACTGTAATTAATTTATTTATATGAAAGAAGAAATAGTTGAGCTTAAAGAA
>JAQWKT010000001.1 GCA_029247685.1 Crocinitomicaceae bacterium
ATAAATTTCCTGCTCCTTGTGCTAATAATTCTCTATTAGGCGGAGTAACCTTTTTTCCTGGGGCTAACTTATCTGTTGCATTAAGACACAAAAGTGTTTCTAAAGATGCCACTATCGCAATAGTGAACGCGGTAATCCATATTTCGGGGTTTAAGATTCCAGAAAATTCAGGGGTTGTAAATTGCTGAAAAAAGGAATTAATTGAATCTGGCGATGGCACATTTACTAAGTGAACTTTTTTAATTGCCATCGTGCTATTTGTTGCAAAAACAACGGCATAAATAGCTCCAATTAAAACAACCATAAGGGCTGGTGGAATTAATGAAAACAGTTTCCACTTTTTATCTTTGTTTAAATTGGCAAATATTAAAATTGCTAATGAAAGCAGACCAATTATGAATGATGGATAACTAATAAAATCGAGCATGTTAAACAACTCTGTAAAAGAATTTTGCCCATCATTTTGAGCAAACTTTAAATCCCCTTCTGGATCCATGTCATATCCAAAGAAATGAGGTATTTGCTTTAATATTATAATAACTCCTATTGCACTTAGCATCCCTTTAATAACACTGCCAGGGAAAAAATAGGTTATTGATCCCGATTTCAATATCCCAAGAATTAATTGGATCGCACCTGCTAAAACAACTGCCAATAAAAAACTCTCGTAACCAAGAGAATTTATGGCACTCAAAACAATAACGGTAAGCCCCGCTGCTGGTCCACTTACCCCATAAGAAGAACCGCTTAAAACTCCAACAACAATACCACCAACAATGCCAGAAATTAGACCAGAAAATAAAGGTGCACCACTAGCCAATGCTATTCCCAAACACAAAGGCAAGGCAACAAAAAAAACAACCACTCCAGATGAAAGGTCTGATTTAAACCCTTTTAGCATTCAAATTTTTTTTACAAATATAATAAATACTTTTTAAAATGATAGCAATACTATCACGGATTAAAGTTTTCATTAATTTTAATTAATTATTACTTTTATAAAAAATCATGGCCTTTAGCATTAAAATATCGTTAAATGAAAACCTATATCTGAGAGATCCTCAGGAATCGGAGCTAGGAAAGAAAATCATTCAACATGGTATTCTTTTAATTGATGATATTGGTTTTGAGTCATTTAACTTTAAAAAATTAGCCAAAAGAATTAATTCTACTGAGGCATCCATCTATCGATATTTTGAAAACAAACACATGCTTTTGATTTATCTGGTTTCATGGTACTGGGAATGGTTAGGTTATTTAATTGAAATTAAAACCCTAAATGTGGTTAATCCACGAAAAAAGTTGGAAATAATCATAAGCACCTTTGTTTCTGCTAGCATGGAAAACCCTGCTATTGAATATGTGAACGAATCCACCTTGCATCAAATCGTCATATCTGAAAGTTCAAAAGCATACCACACCAAAGATGTTGACGATAAAAACGAAAAAGGATTCTTTTTGAATTATAAAGGGATGTTGGGAAAAGTTGCAAAAGTAATCTTAGAAGTTAATCCCAATTTCCCTTATCCTATTGCTTTAGCAAGTAATTTATTTGAAATGACAAATAACCAAATTTATTTCTCTGAGCATTTGCCACGACTAACAGACATCAAAAACAAGAAAAATAAGTATGCGGAAATCGAAAAAATGCTCGAGTACTTTGTAAACAAAATGCTCAATTGATCTAATTGCTTTTTAAACCGCCCCCTCCCCTTTTTATGAAGCAATTTTAAACGAATATATTCGTTTAAAAACAAATGACAATTAAAGAAAGATATTTATTATCTTCAGCAACCTTAAAAAAACTCAAAACAATGCCCACTAAAATAATTTTCAATATAGTCGCTTTTCTTTTTGCTTCTTTTATCTCCTATTCCCAAGTTAACCCAGAAAATATCGATATAGTTAGAGACAAATTTGGAGTTCCACATATATTTGGAAAAACGGATAAAGAAACCGCTTTCGGATTGGCGTGGGCACATTCAGAAGACAACTTTAAAACCATTCAAGAAACATTTCTTCCTGCGGTTTCAAAGCTTGGATCATATAAGGGGAAGGAAGGAGTTGTTTTGGATTATCTCGTGCAACTACTTAGGTGTAGAAATGTAGCTGAAAATCAATACAAAAATTTATCTAAACAAGTAGTCGCGGTTATCGAAGGTTATGTTGAAGGAATCAATGCTTTTGCCAAAGCACATCCAGAAGAGGTCTTGGTAAAAAAGACATTTCCAATATCTGTGATTGATTATTTAACCGGTTATAATATGGTTATTCATTTTTTTTCTGATTCTGGAGATATTTTAAATAAACTAATTAATAACAAAATAAAAACGATTGATGGATTAAACGGTGCTAAAGAAGCCCAAAGAAGCATTGGTTCTAATGGTTTCGCCATTAGCAATAAAAAAACAACCGATGGAAAAACCTATTTAAATGTGAATACCCACCAACCTTTAGAAGGCCCATTCTCATGGTATGAGGCTCATATGGTAAGCGAAGAAGGTTGGAATATGTTGGGAGCTTTATTTCCGGGTTCTCCATTTCCATTGATTGGGTCCAACGAACATTTAGGATGGACACACACCTATAATTACCCTGATTTGATTGACGTTTATCAACTCGAAATGCACCCAAAGAAGAAGAATAAATACAAATATGATGGCGAATGGCTTACTCTCGAAAAATCCAAAGCAAAGCTTAAAATAAAAACATTCTTAGGGATCAAATTTCCTATTAAAAAGAAAACCTATTGGTGTAAATATGGCCCGGTTATTAAAAACAAATCAGGGTATTTCTCTTTTCATTCCAATGCCCTATCTAATATTTCATCTATAGATCAATGGTACCAAATGAATAAATCAGATAATTTCTCCTCATTCAAAAAAGCCGTCTCCATGGTCTCAATTCCAAGATTTAATATTGTTTATGCAGATAGAGAAGATAATATTTTTTATATGAGTGCCGGTAGAATTCCTATTAGAAAAGGGAATTATAAATGGGATCAATTGTTACCTGGTAACACCTCAAAAACAAAAACAAAGGGATATCATCCTATAGAAAATCTTCCGCAATTATTAAACCCTCAGCACGGTTACATTTTCAACACCAATAACAGCCCATTTAATTGCACTTACCCCAATGAAAATTTAAAAGAGCAAGCATATGACTCAACCATAGGATACAGAGAAAAAGAAAACAACAGAAGTGTTCGTTTTATGGAGATAATTGAAAAGTATGACAAACTCAATTATAAGGACTTTTTAAAAATAAAATATGATGCGCAATATCCCGATTCTTTAATTGCTCCCTTCCAATTAAATGGGGTCTTTAATCTTGACCCTAATGCTTATCCTGAGCTTAAAGAGCTTATCGAAATTATTCAAAAATGGGATAGAAAAGGAAACATTGACAACCCATCTGCTGCTTATTGGCGAGTTTACTATGAAAAACTAACAAAGAGAGTAAAAAAAGAAGGGCTTTATCACTCTGACAATATTGATGAAAAAATAATAGTCGAAACACTTAAAGAAACCAAAGAATACTTCATAAAACATTTTAATTCTTTTAAAATAAGACTTGGAGAATATCAAAAGCACACTCGTGGAGACATTGAACTTCCTATTTGTGGACTTGAGGACATGATTGCTGCTATGCACACCGCTCCATTCAAAAATGGAAAAGCACGATCTGTCTCAGGAGAATCGTATATTATGCTGGTTCGATACAGCGATAAAAAGGTAGAACTTGAAACCATTTTGCCATATGGCGAATCCAATCATTCAGACAGCAAGCACTATACAGATCAAATGGATGCATATGTAAATCAAAAAAGAAAAACAATGACCCTTAACAAGAAAAAAATATATGAATCTGCAATAAAAATCTACCATCCAAACGGACAGAGAAAGCATAAATAAAAAACTTTATATGAATAAAGAAACGCTTTATCTTATTGTTAAAAAGAAACTAAAAGAGAATAAAAACAACTTATCCATTCAAATTTCTGATTTAATTCAATCCCGAGACAACGAAACAAAAAGCAGCGCAGGTGACAAATACGAAACGGGACGTGCAATGACTCAACTAGAGCTAGACAAGCTAAAAAAAAGACTTTTTAACACCGAGCAAATGAGCTACTTTTTTAAAAAAATTAACCCTAAAAAAAAAGAAGAAAAAGTAACACCTGGCGCTTTAATTGAAACGAACCATGGATTCTTTTTTATTTCTATTGCGCTTGGAAAAATAGAAACTAAAAAAAACAGCATTATCTATCTTATATCTCCCTCTTCCCCATTATCAAAAACAATGATCAATCTAAAAAAAGGAGATTCCTTTTCATTTCAAAAAAGAGACTATTTTATTAACGATATTCAATGATTAATTTGCACACCTAACGCATTTTCTGCTTTGAGGCATCAGTAAAATTCTTCCTATTGGGATAGAATTACCACATCGAATGCAATCTCCAAAATCTTGGCTATCTATCTTTGACTCAACCACTCGAAGACGCGTTAATTTCTCCTCTGCCTTTCTAAGAGCCGCCTCCAATACACTTTTATTGTTTATTGCATCCATTCTAGAAATTCGGCCTATCGCATTTTCTGGAGAAATTGGCTTAGTCGATTCTTTATAATCCAAAATAGATGACCTTGTTTTTTCAATCTCCTCTTTTATTTTATTCTTAATCGCTTTTTTTTCTGCTATCGTCATCCTTAATGTTATTCTTTTTTTCCTGTTAAATAAACCCCAAAAAAGATTAAAAACATATAGGCAATTTTTATGGGAGTAATGCTATTTGTATAATCTTCTGAAAAACCTATATATGCAAATAAATAGGTGAATAAAATAACCATAACCGGTTGCGTATAAATATAGGAACTTGACGTAGAAGCACTCAAGTGTTTTAATCCAAAAAGAGTAAGTAGATAGGTTAAAAAAGTAACCCCCACGACGACGTACATAATTTTAATCCATGCATCAAATGGAATCGATGAAAAACTTGTTTGTGAAAACTCCATCAATGTTGGAGGGTATAATAAAACAAAAAACAAACCTATTGAAAACACATAAGTAATAACGGTTAAAGGGCTATATTTTTTCATTAACGGCTTAGCCAAAACCAAATAAAAAGCATAGCTTGTACAATTAATAAGCAATAAGACGTCTCCAAAAAAAGCATCACTCTTTAAACTAACCCCCTCTAAGGTCAACAAGCAGGCCCCTAACGCTCCTAAAACCACTCCCAATACCCTATAAAAAGTTAAACCTTCTTTTAAGAACAAGAAAGAAAGAAAAACCACAAAAATCGGATTCATTGCCATGATAATTCCGGAGTTAATTGGCGAAGAAAGATTAAGCCCATGAAAAAAACATAGTTGATTTAACGCAACTCCAAAGAACCCACAAAACACAAACCTTAACACATCTTTTTTGTCCGGTTTTTTAACCTTCGAAAAGCTTAAAATAAGCCAAAATAAAAAAGCCGCTCCTACAACTCTCATCAAAATAAAAACAGAGGGCGATACAAAATTAGGCATCACACCTTTTGCAATTACATGACTTGCACCATAAAGCATGTTTACTAAAAACAATGCAAGATGTGCTTTCCAAATCGACTTGTTTTTTACCTGAATAACCTCCATCTATTTTTTAATGCCGTTTGACGAAATTCATCAAGCTTTTCAGTGATGCCATGTTTCAAAAACTTCTTTTTTAAAAAATGCGTTCCCTTTCCTTGCTTATAATCCATTTCATCAGGAAAAATTGGAACCAAAAAAAGAAAATAAACTTGCTTACTATCCAACTCCAATGGTCTAAATTCTTCTTCTAACATTATAGGGTCACAAATAAATAAATGGTTTTGCTTCATTGACTTTGAAAATGACTCCCCTTCTTTGGCACACCTGATTGTATGGCCATCACCTACCCAACTTTTCTCTTTTATAATGTGGTCCTGAACCTTTTTAAGCCATAAAAACAACCAGTTAAACTCTTTTTCTTTTAAATCTTTTACCTCCCAATATCCTGGTATACAAAAACATAGCTCCACAAAAGACCTGTGTTTTTTTTTGGAGGGGGGATGCATTTTAAAATCACTAAACCCATTGGTCATTAAAACACGAACGTTTTTTGATTTTATTAAATCCAAAAGCAAATACGATTTATCATCATGTTTCAATTCGCTCAATTCTTTTTCTGAAAACTTTAAATAGGCTGGATGTTTTTTTTCATTCATTAATCAAATATCACAAATAAAACCATTGTAAAAAAAATAATTAAACCGTTTTAAACATAAAACACCTAAAAAGCAACTATTCCCTTATAATTAACGTATTATATTAAATAAAAACATCGTAAATTTATAAGGAATTTATATCTAAAAAAGCATACATATTATTTTTATTGATCCATTCTTCTTTTTTATTCGGACAAGATGCATGGATAAATCCCAATAGAGGCCAATGGGATAACAAGATATTGTATGCCGTTAATGTTGATCTTGGCAGGATGTATATTGAAAAGGATGGAATAAGCTATCACTTTAGCGATGCTCTTGTTCACAAAGACATAGAGCTAAAAAAAGAAAATAAAAAAACAAAGTATCACACCATTAAACAACGATTTATTAATAGCAATTGGAAGGGGGATTATACAGAAAAAGAAAGATCTCAACACTACAATAATTATTTTCTTGGAAAAGATTCTAGCAAATGGAAGTCAAGCATTCATGGATACAAAGACATTTGTCTTCCCGATTTTTCAAAAAACACCGATTTATTTTTTAAAGCCATTAATGGTGGTTTATTATACGGGTTTACTCTTGCTCCAAAAGCAGCATTAAGTAATTTATCTTTTGAAATAGAAGGTGCCGAAAAATTGCAAATTGATGCGGATGGAGACCTGCATATTGAACATCGTTTTGGAGAAATCGTTCAATCTAGCCCAAAAGCTTGGGTTAAATCTTCAGGAGAAGAAATAAAAATTAGGTTTAAGTTAACCGATAGTCTTGTTTCTTTTGAATTACCCGAAATCATTGATTTTAAGGACACGATAATCATCGACCCAAGTCTTACTTTTTCCACATTTTCAGGGGCAACCTCTGACAATTGGGGGTTCACAGCAACCCCCGACAATTATAGTAATTTGTTTGGTGGAGGCATCGTGTTTGGATTTGGATACCCTACAACAACCGGAGCTTATGATGTATCTTTTAATTCAGGAATAGGAAATTATCCAATGGATATTGGCATCACAAAATATAGTGCAAATGGCAATAACTTGCTTTATTCTACATTTCTTGGAGGAAGTGCAAATGAAACACCTCATAGTCTAGTGGCAGCAGATAATGGAGAGCTGTTTATCTATGGAGTCACTTGCTCTGTTGATTTTCCAATGGCAGGAACGCCCTATGACAACTCGTTTAATGGGGGACCATATGTAATTGAGAACTCCTTAGACTTTGATGGGTCTGATATTTTTATTGCACGATTAAGCCCTAATGGAGCCGCATTACTTTCGTCAACATATATTGGAGGGAGCGATCAAGATGGTTTAAATACAAATAATTTAAAATACAATTATGGAGATCAATTTAGAGGAGAAATAACCCTTGATGCAAACGGCAATGTGTATGTTGCTAGTACCACATACTCTACCAACTTTCCAACTAGTAGTCCTGGAGGAACAATCCAATCTAATATTTCGGGCATTCAAGATGCCGTATTATTTAAAATGCCCCCTAACTTAAGTTCTCTGATTTGGAGCAGTTATTTTGGTGGGCTTGGAATAGAAACAGGGAACTCCATTCAGATATCAAACTCCGGAAATGAATTATGTATCGCGGGTGGTACAAATTCAAATGTCTTACCAGTAACCACTGGAGAAGACCTTACATTTAATGGAGGGATTTCAGATGGATATGCCGCAAAATTTAATGCCAACAATGGCACTTTAATTTCAGGAACTTTTATGGGGCTGAACGAATATGATCAAACTTATTTTGTGCAATATGACATTAATGATGACATCTATGTGTTTGGCCAAACAGAATCTTCATGGCCAATGAGTGCAGGATGTTACGGAATACCTAATTCAGGTCAATTTTTAAGGAAATATAACAATAACTTAACTGCTATTTCATGGACAACAATGATAGGAGCTGGAACGGGACATGTCGAAATTTCTCCAACCGCTTTTTTAGTTTCTAATTGTTTTGACATCTATTTAGCCGGGTGGGGAGGAGTTTTAAATGCAAATGCTTTTTGGAGTCAGGCTGTAAACTCAACCACTAACGGTTTTCCAGTTTCTACTATACCCCCAAATGTTGGATATCAACTAACAACCAATGGCAGTAATTTTTATGTTGCAGTATTGGAACCAGATGCCACTGGATTAAAATATGGTACTTTTATGGGCGGACTTACAAGCAGCTCAAACCATGTAGACGGAGGAACTAGTCGCTTTGATAAATCAGGCAGAATCTATCATGCCGTTTGCGGTGGATGTGGAGGTAATCCCACAGGCTTTACAAGCACTCCTGGAAGTTGGTCACAGTTTAATCAAAGCGCAAACTGCAACATGGCTACCTTTAAATTTGAATTAAGTTCTATAGATGCTGTTGTTCCGGCTGTTGCCCCTTTAATCTGCATTCCACAACCAGTTTTTTTTCAAAACGGGAGTACTAACGGGAATGTTTATTTATGGGATTTTGGAGACGGAAACACCTCTACAGATTTCACCCCAACTCATTTTTACAATTCCCCTGGCACCTATACGGTTCAACTTACTGTTTCGGACTCTAGTGGCTGCTTTAGTCCCGACTCTGTTACGCTAATTGTAAACATCGGGGATTTTCAAGGTGGCGTAATACAACCAACATCTCCAATATGTCCAGGAGATTCTTTTTCTCTTGAAGCTTATGGAGGCACAAATTACGAATGGTCGCCTGCTAATGTCTTAAATAATGCATTTATTTCAAATCCAATTGCTGTTGTTAACACCACCACTACTTTTACTGTGGTTATTTCCGACAGTTGTGGTTCAGACACCCTTCAACTCACTCTTCCCGTTCATGGGCAAAGTATTTCTATTTCCAATGACACCTCTGTTTGTCTTGGAGGAAGTCTTCAATTAATGGTAACGGGTCCGGGGAGTGTTCTTTGGAGCCCTCCTAGTTTTCTTAACGACCCCACTTCCTTTACCCCTACTTCAACTCCTGATAGCATGATTACGTATATAGCAACCGTTACCTCCTTAAACAATTGCATTTATACAGACACTGTTACCATTGATGTAAATTATAACCCACCTATTCCCGTACTAGCAGACACCATTTCTTTTTGTGAAGGAACAAGTGCTTTTGTTTCTGTATCCGGAGGAAGCACTTACATTTGGAGTCCTCAAAGCAACTTTATTGATACTAACGCAGGCAATTTAGTAACGGTAAACCCGCCTGTTCCAATGTGGTTTTATTGCGAGGTTACTAATTCTTGTGGATTTTCCACAGATTCCGTTCTTGTCATACCAGTTAAACCAGAAATATCTGCGGGAAACGATACGACAATTTGCCCTGGTCAAAAGGCAAGTCTTTGGGCATCTGGAGCTAGTTTTTATCAATGGTACCCCATAAATTACATCTCTTCAATTTTAAATGGCGGAGCAAATACCGAAGTGCTTCCACTTAGCTCAACAAACTTCATGGTTATTGGATCGGATCAGTCCCAATGTAAGGATACTGCTTTTGTTCAAGTAGACCTTTTCCCAAATCCTTCTATTCAAGTTTCCTCCAATATCCTTGCTTTTTATGGAGACCTTATTCCTTTAAATGCAACTAGTCAAAGTTCAGGAGTTTTTAGCTGGAGCCCTCCAGAATTTCTTTCTTGTGTTAATTGCTCCAACCCAATCGCTTCTCCGGACCAAAACATTACATACACCGTCTCCTTTATAGATGGAAATGGTTGTCGAACCGAAAAATACGTCACCATTACTTATCAATCGATTATATATGTTCCCAATACCTTCACCCCCCATTCGGATGGAATAAATGACCTTTTTGGCGTATCGGGAGGAAATATTCGGTCCATGAAAATGATGATCTTTAATCGTTGGGGAGAACTTGTTTGTACGTTAAATGACATCAACGAATTTTGGGATGGAACCTATAAAGGAAAAGCTTGTCAAGACGGAACCTATGTTTGGAGACTAGTCTATGAAGACATGCAAAAACATGCGCATGAATTAACCGGTCATGTGAACATTATAAGATAAAGCCTCAAAATTCGGGGAACTATCTTTTATTCTATTATCTTAGAAAAAAATCTTTCGCTTTAATGTTAACAAAAGACATTTCAAAAAAATTATTTCTATTGGATGCTTATGCGCTCATTTATAGAGCTTATTTTGCTTTCTCAAAAAACCCAAGAATAAACTCCAAAGGACAAAACACTTCTGCCGCATTTGGTTTTACCAACGCATTAATCGATATTTTAAATAGAGAAAAACCAACACATCTCGCTGTCGTTTTTGATCCTCCGGGAGGAGCTACCCAAAGACAAGAGGAATTTTCAGAATACAAAGCAAATAGAGAAAAAATGCCCGAAGATATTAGAGAAATGATTCTTCCCATAAAGAACCTGATTCGTGCATTCAATATCCCTGTCATAGAAGTTGCTGGTTTTGAGGCAGACGACGTTGTTGGCACTCTCGCTAAAATCGCTGACGAAAAAGGATTTACAACCTATATGATGACTCCAGATAAAGATTATTGTCAACTCGTTTCAGAAACTAGTTTTATTTATAAGCCAGGAAGAGGTGGTGCGCCAGCACAAGTATTAGGAATAAAAGAGGTTTGCGAAAAATTTGAAATTAAGCATCCAAAACAAGTAATAGATATTCTTGGCATGTGGGGAGATTCATCAGACAATATCCCTGGAATACCGGGCATAGGAGAGAAAACAGCTAAAAAACTAATTAATAAATATGATTCATTAGAAAACCTTTTACAAAACACCGAAGATTTAAAAGGAAAACAAAAAGAAAATGTAGAGAAATTTGCCGATCAGGGGATAATGTCTAAAATGCTTGCAACTATTATTCTTGATGTGGATGTGGAATTTAATGAATCCGAATTAAAACTAAAACCATTTGATAAAGACAAAATAATAAATGCTTTTACAGAACTGGAATTTAGAAATCTTGCAAAAAGAGTTCTCGGAGAGGATATTTCCATTTCTTTGATTCAAAAAACCTCTCCTATAAGGGAACAAAAATCAACAACAGCACAACTAGATCTATTTGGCATGCAAAGCATGATTGAGCCTACAAGTGAAACTCCAAGCTCTTTACACAAAGACATCACAAGTGAAAAACCGAAATACCATTTTGTAGAAAGTGAGCTTGAAATAAAAAGTCTCCTTTCCTTATTAATGGCTCAAAAATCCGTTTGCTTTGACACAGAAACCTCTAGTCTGGAACCTAGACATGCAGACCTGGTTGGCATTTCTTTTTCTTTTAAAAAAGGAGAAGCATATTATGTGGCAGCTCCAAAAACATTTGACCAAGCAAAAAAATTAATAGCGCAATTTTCCGTTTTTTTTGAAAGTAAAAAAATAGAAAAAGTTGCCCACAACATGAAATATGACTTGAAAGTATTATCTAGGTATGGTGTAAATGTTAAGGGGCCTGTTTTTGACACGATGATAGCAAACTATTTAATTAATCCGGAGTCTAGGCAAAGCATGGATTTTTTAGCGACCTATTACTTAAACTACAAGCCAATACCCATTGAATCATTAATTGGAAAAAAAGGCAAAAACCAAGGGAATCTAATGGATTTAAACCCCATAGATATTGTAGATTATGCGTGTGAAGATGCAGACATCACCTTTCAATTAAAACAACTTTTTGAGCCGCAAATACAAGAAAAGAATTTATCAAATCTCTTCTATAAGATGGAAATGCCTCTTGTTTTTGCGTTAAAAGAAATGGAAGAGAATGGCATTGCTATAAATTCTGAAAATTTAAAATCTTATTCCAAATCGCTTTCCAAAGACCTTCAAGAGCTTGAAGAAAAAATAAAAAACTTGGCTGGGGAAGATTTTAACATTGACTCTCCTAAACAACTTGGAGAAATCTTATTTGGGAAACTTCAAATTAATCCGAAAGCAAAGAAAACAAAATCTGGGCAATTTGCAACTTCTGAAAATGTCCTTGTAAAACTTAAGAAGAAACACCCTATAATAGAGTTCATCTTAGAGTATAGACAGCTAAGAAAACTTAAAAACACCTATGTTGATCCCTTGCCTGAACTTCGCGATGAAAAAGACCAAAGAATTCACACGCACTTTATGCAAACAGTTACCGCCACTGGAAGGTTAAGTTCAAACAATCCAAATCTTCAAAATATCCCTATTAAAACGCAAAAAGGAAGAGAAATAAGAAAAGCATTTGTTCCTAGAAATAGTGATTATTCACTAATGGCTGCTGATTATTCACAAATTGAACTTCGAATAATCGCGGCGCTTAGCAAAGATGTTAATATGATTAAAGCATTTGAAGAAAACCTTGACATTCATTCTGCTACAGCCTCTAAAGTTTTTGCAGTCGATATTAATAAAGTTAGCCGAGAACAAAGAGGAGCAGCAAAAGCAGTTAATTTTGGAATTATTTATGGGCAATCTGCATTTGGATTATCTCAAAACCTTGGGATTACTAGAACAGAAGCTAAAGAAATCATCGATAATTATTTTAAACAATATAGTACCATAAAAGACTATATGAATGAAACCATCTCGCTTGCAAGGGAAAATGGGTATGTAGAAACAATTATGAAAAGAAGAAGGTATTTACCTGACATTAACTCTGGAAATGCGGTTGTAAGAGGATATGCAGAAAGAAATGCCATAAATGCTCCTATTCAGGGTTCTGCGGCAGATATTATCAAAATGGCAATGAACAAAGTTTTTGAAAAAATGAACAAGAATGAGATCCGATCTAAAATGTTGTTACAGGTCCATGATGAACTGGTTTTTGACATTCACAAAGAAGAGGAAGATTTTATGAGAAAACTGGTAAAAAAAGAAATGGAAAATGCCGTTAACATTTCTGTTCCGTTAGATGTCGAAATTAAAGTCGCCTCAAATTGGCTAGATGCACATTAACTTTCGCTTCTTAATTTTTCTAAAAACAATCCCATGTCTTCAAATAAATAATCCGCTAGGTTTATTCTAGGGTTTGGGAAATGGGTTTTTTCAGGAATTGCAACAACATCCATTTTGGCTGCTTTTCCCGCAACAACCCCCGTCAAAGAGTCCTCTATAACCAAACACTTTTCTGGGGTTTTACCCATTTTACGTGCTGCGCTTATAAAAACTGCTGGGTGAGGTTTTCCAAAATCTTCTTCTTCTGCAGAATGAACCACCTTGAAATAATGCAATATATCTAACTTATTCAACACGGCATTAATCAATCTAAAAGGAGAAGAAGAGGCAACGGCTATTGGCATTCTATCACTTAAATAATCCAGCGTGTCTATTACCCCAATTAAAGGGGTTGCTTGAGCATTAATAAGCGTAATCATTTTATTTATAATCTGTTCCTCTATCTCTATAACACTTGGCTTCCAATTTTCGATGTTTTTCCAATAAAAGATAACCTCATCGATTCGCAAGCCAACTGTTTTCTGAAAGTCTTTTTTTTCTAGGGTAGACCCCAAAGATGAAAAAACTTCATGCATTGCTATTTTCCAAAGAGGTTCGGAGTCCACAAGAACGCCATCCATATCAAAAATTACCGCATCATATTTACACAAATTAATTTTCATTTATCCATTTTTTTATTACCCTTAAACTTGCAGGGCCTAAAAGTTTGTTTTTTTCATTTGCTAAATACAAAACGCCTTTAGAGTTTATAGAAATTGCTTCTTTTTGATTAAACTTTTTGTATAAAAGTGTTTTTTTGAGTTCAAAAGTCTTTTTATTCAACTTATATTTAATTAAGCGATTATAGGTAGATAGATAAAAACAGCCTTTATAATAAGTGCCCGCAGTAAATGAATCAAACAACCAGCCTCGTTTGCCAGTTTTAATGGTGGAGTATGGTTGGAGAGTCATTTTGGAGGCTAATTGTTTCAACGGAATTTTATAAACAAAGGACACCCCGCTATAAGGTTTATCATTACATTTAGAAAAAAACCATAAATTATCCCCATCACATAAAAGAGATTCGGCATCGTAATCCAACTTATCTTTAGAAGGAGGAAAACTTGACTGTGATTTATATTCGAAAGAGTAAACTGATGCTTTTACCTCTGAACGATTAAGTACCTGCTTTATTGGTACTTTTATAATCGATAGATCTTTTCTTTTTGAAAAATTATTTCCGAAATCTCCGATAAAAAGATTGCCCTTTCCATCACATGTAATGTCTTCCCAATCTTTGTTTTTTACATTTGATACCACACATTGCCTCAACACTTTTCCTTTTAAATTCAACACATAAATAATAGGTTTGTTTCCCCCATCGTTGTGCGCAAAAATTATAGAGTCTTTATAAATACAAATCCCCGATATTTCTTTAAGTTTTTTAGCTAATTCATATTCTTTTTGAGATAAAAAAGAAGAAACTTGAACTAAAAAAACTAATAAAAAGATCAAAAACCTCATCGAATGTTATTTTTTCAAAACCCTTGCCACCTCAATTCTTCTATCGCTAACTTTCTCAACAATTATGGTTAATTGATCTGTTTTAACGGTTTCTCCTGATTTTGGAATCGTTTCTAACTTGTGTATTAAAAAACCTCCTAAAGTTTCATACTCTTCGGACTCTTCAATGTCAAATTCGTACTCCTTGTTTAAATAATCGATGTCTTGTCTTGCAGAAAAACGAAATTCATTCTCAGAGATTTTTTCTTCAATAAGTATTTCTTTATCGTGCTCATCTTCAATTTCCCCAAAAATTTCTTCAATTACATCTTCGATAGTAACAATGCCGGCTGTCCCTCCATATTCATCAACAACAACGGCTATATTTCCTGTTTGTTTAGTAAAAAGTTTCAATAGATCACTCCCAGAAATAGCAGAAGGAACAAATGCAATGGGCAACAAAATGTGATTAATTTCTTCTGGGGTTTTAAACAAATCAAAAGAGTGCACATAACCAATAATATTATCAATGGAATCTCTATAAACAATTATTTTTGAAAGCCCGGTATCACTAAAAAGTTTAGATAATGATTGAACATCATTAGTTACATCTATAGAAACAACTTCGGTTCTTGGCACCATGCATTCTCTAGCTTTAACGCTTGAAAAATCAAGAGCATTTTGTAGAATTTGTATCTCATTTCCAAGATGCTCTTCTTCATCAATTCTTTCATTTAAGTCATTAATAAAATGCTCTAAATCCACTTTTCCGAAAATTTTAGGAGACCCCTGCTTTATTTCTCCTTTTTTTCCAAGAATACTATTGCTTAAAAGGAAAATTAATTTTGATGGAATATAAAAAAGTAGATAGGAAACAAATAATGCAGAACTCCCAAGCTTTAAAGACCTATTTGGGTTAAGTTGAACTATTGTTTTGGGCATAAACTCAGCAATAATTAACACCAAAATAGTGGATAATATGGTTTGTAAAAACAAAACAAGTGCCTCGCTTTGAACCCCCCAAGAAAGTATAATTGGAGATAAAATTTTAGCAGAAGAAATCCCAAAAACAACAAGACTTAGGTTGTTGCCAACTAAAATAGAAGTAATAATCATAGACTCTTTACTATAAAAAAAAGTCATCAATCTGCCTTTAATTCCCCCAGAAGATTTATCAAGTTCTACTTTCAATCTATTAGAAGAAATAAAAGCAATTTCCATCCCTGAAAAAAAAGCAGAAAAAAGTAGTGAAATGAAAACAAAAAAGAGAGGCTCCCCTATTTCAGTTATATCCATAAATTATTTAAGATAAGAAAGATACAAAAAGCATTTTAAAGAACATCATGACCAATGTCTTTTCTGAAATACGCATTATCAAATGATATTTTAGAAATGTTCTCATAGGATTTTTCAAGTGCTTTTTCAAGGGTTCTACCATAAGATGTCACACTTAAAACTCTTCCTCCTTCGGTTTTTATAGAAGGCCCATCAGCAGATGTACCCGCGTGAAAAACAAGGCTATCAAGGATGTTGTTTAACCCATATATTTGCTTTCCCTTCTTGTAAGATTTTGGATATCCACCAGAAACCATCATTACTGTTGCAGCGCTTTTATCAAAAAATTGAATATCCCTTTCTGATAAAGTATTAGATCCAACCCCCTCAAAAAGATCGATTATATCTGACTTTAATCTTGGTATAATTACCTCTGTTTCTGGATCACCTAATCGACAGTTGTATTCAATAACATATGGATCATCTTTAACTTTTATTAATCCAAAAAACAAAAAGCCTTTATACGAGATATTATCTTTTTTTAAGCCTTTAATTGTTGGAACAATTACCTGGTTGATAACCTTATCATAAAAGGTTCCCTTTGCAAATGGAACAGGGGATATCGCTCCCATGCCACCAGTGTTAAGACCTGTATCCCCTTCCCCTATACGCTTATAGTCCTTTGCTTCGGGAAGGATTTTATATGAATCCCCATCCGTTATCACAAAAACAGAAAGCTCTATTCCAGATAAAAACTCTTCTATAACTACCTTTTTTCCTGCGTTTCCAAATTTTTTGTCCAATAAAATGCTTTTCAACTCGTTTTTTGCCTCCTGTAAATCATGGATTATTAGAACTCCCTTTCCTGCAGCTAAACCATCTGCTTTTAAAACATAAGGAGAAGACATTTTTTCTAAAAAAGTAAATCCGGAATTCAAGTTATTAGAGTCAAATGCAGCATACTTTGCCGTTGGAATATTATGCCTAGCCATAAATTCTTTTGCAAAGGCTTTGCTGCCCTCTAATTTTGCCCCTTCTTTCGATGGGCCTATTACCGGGACCATACTAACTGATTCATCACTCAAAAAATAATCACTTATTCCATTAACCAAAGGCTCTTCAGGTCCAACAACAACAAAGTCAATTTTATTATTCAAAACAAAAACTTTAATCGCCTCAAAATCATTTACGGAAAGATCGACGTTTTTTCCATGCTGCTTTGTACCTGCATTACCTGGGGCTATATATAAGTTATCAAGAATAGAGCTTTGAGCTATTTTCCATGCTAAAGCATGCTCCCTTCCCCCCGAACCTAATAAAAGAACATTCATATAAATCGCTTAACAGTTGCTTAATAAAGAATGAAACAATTCCAGTCCATCTACATTATCTAAAGAAGAACTCGCTGCTCTTTCTGGGTGTGGCATCATTCCAAAAACATTTTTTTCTTTGTTACAAATTCCAGCAATATTGTCTAACGATCCATTTGGATTACCCCCTATATTCACTTCCGCTTTTTGATCACAATATTTAAATAGAACTTGATCGTTATCAATGATTTTTTTCATGCTTTCTTCTGAAGCAAAATACCTTCCTTCTCCATGCGCAATAGGTATTTTATATCCTTTTTCTGTAGATAAACTCTTCGTTATAGGCGCAGATTTAGAAATGGGTTTGAGCCAAGTGTTTTTACATATGAACTTTTGATTATCATTATGTAGTAAGGCCCCATCAAGAAGATCTGATTCTAATAAAATTTGAAAACCATTACAAACTCCCAAAACATACCCCCCTTTTTTTGCATGAGTAATAACTTCTTTCATTATTGGAGAAAAACGAGCAATTGCTCCCGACCTAAGATAATCTCCATATGAAAAACCTCCAGGAAGAACTACAAAGTCCACATTTTTGATACTTGTGTCTTTATGCCAAAGCTTCTCAACCGGTTGTTTTAGTTCGTTTTTAATAACATCAATCATGTCTTGATCACAATTAGACCCAGGAAAAGTTATTACTCCAAATTTCATTTATATCGGCATTATTTTAAAAGGCAAAAGTAGTTAAAATCCAAGGAATTAAAGTGTTAAACAAAAAATTTTATGAACGAAAAAAAGAAAAGCAAATAAAACAAAATATAGTAGGTTCTTGATTTGTTTTTATGAAAAAAGCCATACGTTAAAATAAACACTGTAGGAATAATCATAAAACTCAAGTCCATAAAGCCTTTTTTGAGTATAAAACAGACAACAATAGAAACTATTCCAATAAAAAACCAATACGCAAGAATTTTAAACTGTAATCTCAATTTTATCGTGGGTTTTTTTATTCGAGATGTAATGGACAATCGTGAAAAAAACAATAAACAGAAAACTATAAAAGCTAAAAAAAAGATAACATAAAGGTTATTTGGAGTAATTAATGGTGGAAATAAGTCGATAGACAAACTAGTTTCCCCATTAAAATATTGACTTGTATAGACATAAAATAAAGGAACAATTAAACCCAAAAAAGAAATAGCCATTTCTCTAATTAAAAAAGGTCTTGAAACTAAAATCATAAAAAAAACAAATGGAAAAAACAATATAAAACTTGGGGATAAACAGGCTCCTATGGAAAAGAAAAAAGAGGTATTAAAAATTAACTTCTTACTCTCCTTGGATGGGTTAATTTTAAAATATTGAGATAGAGAAAGAATGAAAAAAGTGTGCGATAATACAAAAGAATTTAAACTATAAAACCCCTCAAAAAAACTCATTAAAATTAAATAGAACAGAGGGCTTGTATAGGTGTTTTTCTCAATAAAATTATGGTGATTAAATATTTGACTAATTAATGTGGCGTTTAAATAAACAGCTAATGGCGTTATAATTCTAATTAAAAAAAAATCTTTTCCTGTTTTATAAGGAAATAATCCAAAGGTTAAATCTGACTCTAAAAAATGATAAGAGGTATATGTATTTACTAATGAATAAGTTACAATTATTAATGGCAAGCCAATTAACCAAGAGATTCTATAATCAATAAAAAACTTAATCACTTAACAAAGTTAAAACATTATTGGCAATTAATTTTATATCTTTTATGTAAAAAAAGTAGAAAAAACACAATAAAATATCTTATATTCGTGCTCATTTTTAAAACCTACTCTATAAATTTAAACGCATGAGTTCAGCAAAAATCAAAACCCGATTTTCAGATAACGAATTAAAAGAATTCAAGGAACTTATTAACAAAAAATTATCTGAAGCGCAAGAGCATTACAACTTACTTGTTGGCTCTTTATCTCACTCTGATGACCATGGAACAGATGATACAGGAAGAACTTTCAATATGATGGAAGATGGATCTGAAACCTTATCAAGAGAAGAGTTGGCTCAATTAGCCGCAAGACAAAAAAAATTCACCTTAAGCCTTTCAAATGCGTTACGCAGAATAGAAAATAAAACTTATGGGGTTTGTCGAGTTACCGGTAAACTTATAAATAAAGAAAGGCTTAAACTTGTTCCTCATGCAACCATGAGTATTGAAGCAAAAAATGCAGAAAACAGATAAGCCACTTTAGTGAAAAAAAAACTTCTAATTGTTGGAGGAATTGTTTTATTAATCTTATTTCTAGATCAATTACTAAAAATTTACACAAAAAACAATTTCATCTATGGGGAGTCAAGTCCTCTATTAGGAGAGTGGTTTGTCATGGAATATATTGAAAACCCAGGCATGGCTTTTGGAACTACTTTTGGGTCGAAATATTGGCACAAACTTGCCTTAAGTCTTTTTCGAGTATTTGCCATTTGCGGGATTTCTTATTATTGTTTTGATCAAGCAAGAAAAGGAATGAAATTAGAATTTTTAATTGCAGTAGGACTTGTACTTGCTGGAGCAACAGGCAATTTAATCGATTCTGCTTTTTATGATTTTATTTATGAGTTTGATCCCTGTGCACCTGTAAACCGAATGGAAGGATCTGGTTTACATACAAAATGTTACGGCATAAATTGGGAATATCGTAATTCAGGATTTCTTATGGGAAATGTTGTAGACATGTTTCGCTTTCAGGCTACTTGGCCAAGCTGGGTTCCAATGATAGGTGAAAAAGAAATTTTTCCAGCCATCTGGAATGTTGCTGATGCTTCGATAACATGTGGTGTTGCCATGATTTTTATTCGGCAAAAAGCATACTTCAAAAAATAATTTATTTATTACTTTAGCGCTTAATGGATTCTTTAACTCAAATTGTCTTAGGTGCTTCTGTAGGAGAAGCAGTTGGGGGAAGTAAACTGGGAAATAAAGCTGCTCTTTGGGGGGCTATTGCAGGAACCATTCCGGATTTGGATGTTTTTTTACGCCTTTTTTATAATCCAATTGATGCGATGCATTTACATCGAGGATTTTCACATTCTTTTTTATTTGCCATTCTTTTTGCGCCAATTTTAGCCAAAATAATTTATCACATCTACAAAAAAAAATATGATTTTAAGCTTCTGCTTTATCTATCCTTTTTAGCTATTATCACACATCCACTATTAGACATGTTTACTAATTATGGAACACAATTGTTTTGGCCTTTTGATTATCGAGTTTCATTAAACACCATCTCTGTTATTGATCCAATATATACTCTCCCTTTTCTGATTTTCCTTTTAATTACTCTTTTCCTAAAAAAAGAGTCTTCTGTTAGAAGGAAAATAAATCGTTTTTCTTTGGTTTTATCATGTTCTTATTTATTTGCTGGATGTTTAATAAAAGTATATGTTCATTCGGATGTTTCTGAAAAATATAGCTCTTTTAATGTTATTCCAAACAGAACCATTACTGTTCCTATGCCGCTAACATCTTTTTATTGGTTTTCGTTAGCTGAGGGAAAAAAATCTTTTTACTTTTCTTATGAATCTCTTTTTTATCCATTTAATAAAAAGGACATAGATACAATACCCAAAAACCACTTTCTTTTAAAGAAAAAGGGAGTTCTTAATAATCCTGAAGTTTTGAAGATAATTAAAATGTCTAAAAACTATTATTCTGTTAAATCCGTTGGAAACAATCTTTTAATTTATGATTTAAGATTTGGGAATAGCTCAAAAATCTCTGGCGGAAAACAAAAAGAACCGGTTTGGGGGTATTTATTGCAATTTAAAAAGGATAAATTAATTAAAATAACTCCAAAGAAGCCCGATTATAGCTCTGGGCTTGATTTTAAAAAATATATCCGCACTATTTTTTCAGAAAACAATTACGAATAAACACGTAGCTATATAAGTGAAACACTTAGCTCTTTATAAGAAAGAGCATCCATTTTTACATACAAATAGATTTATTTTTTCTTCCATTTGCTGAATCCAAGCACTTTTGTCATCGAAAAACAAAAAAGAAATTAAAATGAAAAAAGAAAACACTTCAAAAGAATTCAGCAACGTTAAAATGGAAATGCTGGTGGACTGGATGAAATACTGGGATAAGTTTGATATAGAGCTTTATTATAAATTAATGTCTTAAATATAAAAAAATGAAAAAAAACAAATTAATACTTCTTTTTATACTTGGTTTAAGTATTGTGTTTACTTCTTGTAAAACAAGTAAAACAGACAACCAAGCAAATAAAAATATTACAAATGAAAAAGCGATAAATGGTTTAGTTATTGAAAAATGGGAAAGCGGAAATATTTGGCTTAAAGGAAATTATAAAAACAATGAAAAAGATGGAAAGTTTACCATGTATTATCAAAGTGGAAAAACGCAGAAGGAAGAAGTCTTTTCCAATGGAATAAAAAATGGAAAACATGTCTCTTATTTTGAAAACGGAAATAAGGAGCTAGAAGGAAATTATGTTAATGGTCTACAAGAAGGACCATGGATCTCATATTCTAGTAACGGAAACATAGAAAGTAAAATAAAATATATAAAGGGTGAAATTATATAAATATCAATTTAATAATATAAAATATTAAAAATCGTAGTTTGGTGGTTGAAATCTTTATTAACGAATAAAGAAAGACAACAAAAAAGAAGGGGGGGGAGCCCCCCTTTTTTTTATGCAACATTTTTTTTGCAATAAGAACTGTTTTCAATAAAAAGAAGATCATTTATCTCTATTTCGTTTAAATGCTTTCTTTTTCCTTTTTCAAAATAAAATCTACTTGTTATTTTGCCTTCAACAGCAATAGAAACATTGTGGTCTTTGATTTTCTCAATCACTTTAACCCACCTGCCCCAAGCACTCATTAAATGATAGTCTTTTTTAATAATAAAATCGCCTTTTTTATCCAATGTTTTTTCGATAGTAACTAGACTAAATTTCACCACTTTCTTTCCATCAGGAAGAGTTCTGAAACGTGGTTCAGAACTCATTTTTCCAATTAAATTAACATAATTCATTTTACTTAATTTTGTATATGTGTTTTATTGATCAATTCTACTTCTTTTAATAAAAGAAACTCTTTAAGGTCTATTACAGTTGTTTGCCTTTTTTCTCCATTTTCTGTTTCATATGTTTTATAGACAATTCTTCCTTCTAAAGATATTTTTTGCCCTTTAGATAGTTTTTTTGAAATTACCTCTGCTATTTTACCCCAGGCATTAATAGTGTGCCATTGCGTTATCTCTTTCCATTCGCCATTTTTATCCTTATAAGATTCATTTGTAGCAAGTGAAAATTTGGTTAAGCATGTTCCTGAGTCGAACGTTTGCGTTTCTGGATTTGCTCCTAACCTTCCCATCAAATTAACCTTGTTTTTTAGTGTGTTCATGTGTTTATTATTTTAAATTTGAAAATATATTGTTTATGTCCTATGCCAACCACCGTTGAACCGACTGTGCAAATCTCAGCAAGTCAAGTAGTTTTATTCGGTGATTTGTCGCTTACTGTCGAATGTCTTTCGTTTTTAACTGATTAAAAATGTTTATATAACTGTTAAACAGTATATTAGGAATTATTAGATGTGCTTTTTTACTTCGTCATTCTTTGTGATAAAAAATACTCTAAGGCTAAAACCACAAGGTCTACGTTTTCTTTATTGAAAACCAAAGGAGGTTTTGTTTTAATGACATTATCAAATGGCCCATCGGTACTTATCAAAATATTTTTATCACGTAAAGCATTTTTTATTTCTTGTGCCAATACCGTATCGGGTGATTTTTCTTTTCCAATAATTTCTATACCTAAAAACAGCCCCTCTCCTCTAACATCTCCAATGCATTCAAACTTATTCTTTAAATGATTAAGTCTTTCTTTATAATAATCGCCTACCATTTTAGCATTTTGCTGAAGATTTTCTTTTTCAATAACCTCCAAAACAGCTAAGCCAATAGCACATGAAACGGGATTCCCACCAAAAGAACTGAAAAACTCTACTCCCTTTGAAAAAGATGCAGAAATTTCTTCAGTACAAACAACTGCCCCAATTGGATGTCCATTTCCCATTGGTTTTCCAATAATAACAATGTCTGGGCAAACCTCATGCATTTCAAATCCCCAAAACCAATTTCCAAGTCGACCAAACCCTGTTTGCACCTCATCACTTATACAAACACCGCCTTGACACCTAATTTCAGGATAAATTATTTTTAAATACTCCTTGGGCAAAACCACCTGGCCTCCACAGCCTATTATCGGTTCTGCTATAAATGCTGCTAAAGAATATTTTATTTTATCAATTTTACTAATAACATCTTTGGCATATTTTTTACCTGAATCGCTTCCGTATTCGGAATATTTTCCTCGATAAGAATCGGGCATATCCACTTTAAAAATATCTTCTTTTTGACCCTGACCCTTTTTGTTATTAAACTTGTAATCACTTATATCAATTCCCAATTGAGTATTTCCATGATATCCATTTTCAATAACCAGTAAGTTATCTTTTTTGGTGTGCGCTCTAGCCATTCGAATCGCTAAATCACTTGCTGCGCTTCCGCTATTAACAAAATAAACTTTAGATAAAGAATCCGGAAACTTAGACAACAATTTATCTGCATATTCCGTTAAGTTATCGTACAAATATCTTGTATTTGTATTAAGTGTATTCATTTGTTTTACACCAGCATTAACAACCTCCGGATGACAATGACCAACATGAGGGATATTATTATATGCATCCAAAAAGGTATTCCCATAAACATCAAACATGTATTGAAATGCAGCAGAGGCCATGTATATTGGATTATTATAACTTAAGGATAAATTTAACCCGATAAACCTTTCTCTTTTTTTAACTATTGAGCCTAATAAAGGAGGTGGTATTTGAGGGTGCCCCAGTTCTTTTCTAAACTGGTTTTCGGCTTTTAAAGGGCTTAGGCAAAGTAATGTATCTAACATATTCCAGGCGTTTATTTCACTTGAGAAAGCATAACTGTTTGCCGGGTCAATTTTTCTAGAATTTGCAGCCTTACAAACACTAATACACATTTTTGCAGCCATCAAATAATATAAGCAGGGTATTTCATTTTCTAGAATTGGAAATACGGAGTGATATCCTTTTAAAACCAGTAATGCGTTTTGTATTCCATTGTCTTTATCATAGCATGAATACACCATCGCTGTGGAAACTTCATTAAGTAAGTATGAATAAGATAAATCTCCAAAATCAATAAGCCCACAAACTTTGTCTTCTGCAACTAAGACATTCCATTCGTTAGCATCGCCATGAATAACTGACTTTCTAAGTGTTTCTTTTACTGGACTTAAATTCTCGTTAATTTTATAAAAAAAATACGTGACTAGGTTCCTTTTGTGAGGATTCTGTATATCAGAAATATACTTCTTGTTTAAATTCAAGTATTGAAGGTCCCATTCATGCTCTTTAAGAAGCAAAGAAGTGTTTTCAATATTAATCAAGCTTTTGTTTATGTTGGCAAGAAAAACACCTAAGTCAATATAAAATGTTTTTTTGGGGGTTATATCTCCTAAAAAATCACCCTCAAGGTAAGACAACAATCGAAGGACTTTTTCCTCCCCTTCTATTTGAACTTTTTTCACATATGACCCATCTAAAAAACAAATAGGTCTAGGCGTTTTATGTTTGTTTTTTTGAAGAAACAACAAAGTCTCTGTTTCAGATAAAGACTCCTGCATGTTTTTCCTAGAATAGGAATATGTTTTTGCTATTAAAGTGGTTTTAGCTGTTTTTACAAGATAGTTTTCATTTTCGTATCCATTAAGTTTTTTTATTTTAAAAGAATCAATTCCTGCATGGGTTTTTAACTCTTTTTTCATCTGTGAATTAATTAAACTAAACTTCAATCTCAGGATCTTGAGTCTCTTCTATATTATTAGCTAGCGTTGATGAAGACTCTTGAAGCTCCGCCTCCATTGCTATTCTCTTTTCAATTTCTTTTTCCATTTCTACTTTCTTTTTGTTTTTAATGAGGCCATACATCATTATCAAACATGATAATAAAATCACAAATAAAAGAATCCCATCCATATTATGAACATCAACCCCCATATCAATATTTTCAGATTGAACCTTCATAAACAAAAGAACTGTAATTAAGCCCCTGGGAGCTAAATAAATTAAGGGCGATATTTTAATCCCGTTAAATAACAGTAAAAACAAAGCTCTAATTAAAAAGATAACCCCGATTAATGAAGCTCCTATGTATAGCACTTCTATTTCTAAAAGTTTTGCAATAACGATGGAAAAACCAAAAAGGACAAAAAAGAATGTTCTTATCACAAATGCAGATTCCGCAATTAAAATTTTAAAATCATCAATTAGTGTCTCCACTTTTTCTTGTTTTATTAATGCTTTTAATTTCCATTTAAAAAACAAATTATAATTATTTAGTATAACGCCAAAAATCAAAATCAATATTAAACTTTCAAAATGTAAAACCTTCCCAATTCCATAAAGAAATGCAAGAATAGAAAGCAAAAGAAATAGCTTTACATGTCCTTTTATTTTTTGAAATAAGTAAATCAAAAAATAGCTAATTACAATGGAGAACAAAACAATAAATACAAGTTTTACAAGTATTTCCTTATATATACCACCTCCTTCAACTGATGGCTCATGCATGCCAATTATTAAATGAAATGCAATAATCCCAACGATATCGGAAAAAGAACTTTCATACACCATAAAATCTTTCTTTTTCTTTTCAAGCATTCCGATACTTGGTAAAATAATTGCAGAGCTCAAAATAGATAATGGAATGGTGTATAATAATGCTAGCTCAATTTTAAGGCCCATAAATGCATTCAAAATCCAAGCGCCGGCAAAAGCAGTTGCACCAAGCCCCAAAATAGCCATTAAAAAGGCTTTAAGAATTAAAATTGCACTGTCTTTTTTTAGCCGAAGATCAATAGCTGCCTCCAAAACAATTAAAACAACCCCACCGCCTCCAAGAATGCTAACCGCATTTTGAATTAACGAAGCAGATGGTTTTTGCATCGATAAAAAAGAAAAACCTTGACTAATTAAAATTCCAAATGAAATCAAAATCAAAACAGATGGAACTCCTGTTTTTTTGCTAATTACATCAAAAAAATAAGAAATGATGATTACTAGTGAAAATAAAATTAAAGAAAGGTCATTAATAGAAATATCGCTAATCGTCATAGAGTATCAAAAATAGAAAGCTAAATTTAATCAAATCTCAAATGTTTTACGGTTAAACCTTGGTTTTTTAATTCCATTAACGCATCCATTCCGATTTTTATATGATCACAAACATATTGCTGAGTAACTAATTTATCGCTCTTTCCTGTTTTAATTCCCTCTGGAACCATTGGCTGGTCCGACACCAATAAAAGCGCACCACATGAAATCTGATTTACAAATCCAACGGTAAAAATAGTGGCCGTTTCCATGTCAATGCCCATTGATCTGGTTTCTCGTAAATACGATTTAAAATCTTCATCATGTTCCCAAACTCGTCTATTGGTTGTAAATACGGTTCCCGTCCAATAATCTTTTTCATAATTTCTTATCGTGGTTGATATTGCTTTTTGTAGCGCAAATGAAGGAAGAGCTGGTATTTCTGAAGGCAAATAATCGTCCGAGGTTCCTTCTCCCCTAATTGCCGCTATAGGAAGAATCAAGTCTCCCAGTTTGTTTTTCTTTTTTAGCCCTCCACATTTCCCAAGAAATAAGACTGCTTTTGGGTTTGTTGCACTTAAAAGGTCCATTATTGTTGCGGCATTTGGACTCCCCATGCCAAAATTAATCATGGTAATGCCATTCGCACTCGCGTTTGGCATTGCTTTATCTAATCCTTTTATTTTACAGTTATTTATTTGTGAAAACTCATTAAGATAATGCTGGAAATTTGTAAGTAAAATATAATCTCCTACCTCTGACTTTTTTAAACCCGTGTATCTTGGTAACCAATTAACAATAATTTCATGCTTTGTTTTCATTCTTAAATTTTATGTTCTATTATCAGATAATTATTAATTGTAAATTTACCATTAGTTTGTTCACTTGCAAAAATGGTTAGCTCTTATAAATGCTACAATTGATAAATAAATTTAAAAAAGATCATTCTTATTATTTACTTTTATTTTTTTCAGCTTCTATTTGTTGGAACTTAGATATAAGTACATATATAATGCTTGTCCTGGGAATATTTTGGACCTTTAACGCATTTAAACATCCCGAAATTTTAATCAACACATTTAAAAACCCTTTATTTTATTTTGCTTCCGTTCCCTGGTTATGGTCATTTGTAGGGCTTTTATACAGCGATGATGTTGAGCATGGATTATTCATCATTGGGGTCAGCGCTTGTATGTTTTTTCTTCCGCTTTTTTTTGATGGAATAAATCAAAAAAAACACCTAACTCAAAAACAAATAAAAAACATTTTATTCGGAATCATTTTTAGCTCCACCTCTTGTGCTTTATTTTGTTTCACCATGTCCTTTATCGACTTTCTATCAATTAATGGATCAACTTCAAGTTTTTACTACATTCATTTAACACATGTGAATTTATCTCCAGGTTCACTTGGAAACTATACTGTATTCAGTTTATTTATAATCTTGCTTAGCATTGTAGGAACAAAACCTTTTTATAAGCAAAAGAATACTGCTTTCTTTTTTTTATTGTTTTTAATTAATTTTCTTTTCTTGTACTTTCTTCAAGCAAAAGCAGCAATACTTGCCTTTATAGTTGGCGGTTTCTTTTTTCTCTTTTACGTCTTAAAAAAGAAATACAGCTTTAAACGCGCTTCATCTGTTACTCTATTTCTTTTTTTCGTTTTTAGTATACTTATTTACACCAAAGGAACGGATGTTTTAGGAAGTCGTTTTAATGGATTATTAGAATCCAAAGAAGGCTTCTCCAAAAACAAAGACAACTCTACCAACTTGAGGTTATCGGCAATAGATGGAAGTATGGATTTAATAAAAAACAACTTTTGGATAGGAGTTGGAACCGGAGCGGTGAAAGCTAAATTAATTGATTTCTATAAAAAAAATGGCTATAAAAAAGCTGAAAAACACAAGACAGACACACATAACCAGTTTTTTCGGTCTTTTGCTAAACATGGAATTATTGGTTTTATTTTGGTTTCTTTTTTCTTTTTTATTCCTTTTTATTATGGAATAAAACAAAAGTCTATTCTTCTTCTTCTTTTTGGCTTATTACAATTTGTAATGGCTCAGACAGGCGATATCTTAGACAACCAACCCGGGGTTGTTTTTCATTGTTTTATTTTCTCTATCCTTCTATTTATTTATCTAGATTTCTTAAAAAAAGAACACCCTGTTTTTTAAGCTTTATTTAATTTTTTATTTAAAATAGAATGGAATTTTCCGGCAATAACATCTCTTTCAAAAAACTGTTTAACATATCCCCTCCCATTCATGCCTCTTTTTAAGATTTCTTCTGGACTTTTTTTAATCTCTCTTATTTTAAATATCAACTCTTGTAAATTTTCTGGTTCATAATACCAGCCAGCTTTTCCTTGATTAATAAACAATTCACGTGCCTCTCCATCCACGCCTAATAATACAGGCTTTTGCATGGATAAGTTTTCAAAAACTTTAGATGGAATAGCCCCTAAAAATAAATCTAGTTTTTTAAGTGGCACTAATGCCACATCACAGCCCGAAACAATATTAGGCATCTCTGATTTAGACACACTATTTAAAAACAAAACATTTGACAACTTAGATTCTTTTTTCATTTGAAGCAAAGTTTCTCTAACAGGCCCATCCCCAAGGATAACAAACTTGATTTGTTTTTCCTCTAAAAAACTTTTTGCCGCATTTAAAATTATTTCTAATCCTTGAGCGTGTCCAATAATTCCTGCGTATAAAAAAACAAGGTCTTGATCTTTTATCCCATTTGATTGTCGAAAAGTAGAAGGCTTTTTTAGTTGAGGGTTATAATAATCCGTGTCCACACCATTTGGCAGCCAATGGACCATTTTTTCTGAAAATCTAGATTTTATATCTTTAACAATCCCTTGCGTTTGTCCGGTAATTAAAAACGCCTTTTTGTAACATTTTGCTTCAAGATTATAGGCCATTTTAAGAAGCCTTTTATTGTTTACAATTTCAAGTTTTTCTGCACTTTCTGGCCATAAATCAGAAACATTAAAAATTAGCTTTGCTTTTGTTCTTTTAGCTAAGGCTATCGCTGAATAGCCTAAAAACAATGGAGGGCTCTCTACCATTAAATAATCGTAATTTCCAAGACGCCTCCCCCTTATATAACTCGAGAAAACAAAACTAAAATAATTAAGCAATCTTGCTATTATACTTTTTGATTTTGAAACATAAATCCACGACCTAAAAACCTTTATTCCATCTATTGTTTCTTCTCTTTTGTTTTTTTTCTTGTACGTTTCAAAAACCTCCATTTTGGGATAGTTAGGCAGAGCGGTGAGCACCTGCACTTCTACTCCTTTTAGTTTTAATCTAACCGCTAACTCGTGAAGCCTGTTTTGAGGAGCGCCTGTCTCTGGTGGATAATATTGGGTTAAGATTAGCAGTTTCATTTACAATTGTTTTAAAATGCTATTATACATTTTTGTTGCCTTTTTCATATTTGAATCCCAATTTCCTTTTCCCTTTATGATTTCAGCATTAAACTTTGAAGATGAAGTTACAAGTTCTTTATAATTTCTTTTTGCTTTTAACATTGACTCCGCTAATTTATCCACTTCAGTCAAAGGAACTAAAAACCCATTTTTGTTATTGCTTATCCAAAGTCTATTTGCGGGAATATCGCTACCTATGCAAGGTAAACCACAGGACATTGCTTCTACAATAGATACCACATCACCATCACTTTTTGAAAAAGAAACAAATAGATGGCTTTGATTAAGATGGCCAACCATTTCCTTCTGATTAATTCTACCAACAAAAAAAACCTTTTCTTTAATGCCTTTTTTTTCTGAATATCTAATTAAATCTTGCTTTAAAGAACCATCGCCTATTATTTTAAGGTGCATAGAAGGATCTTTTTTTAAAGCAATAGCAAAAGCCTTAAGAAGTTTTTTGTGGTTGTAAACTTCTTCAAGATTTCTAGTACAAACCACTGTAAAATTGCTGTTTTTTTCTGTCTTAATAACTTTAAATAAAGAGGAGTCTACACCATGAGTAATTACGGCTGTTTTATCCTGATCAACCCCCAGCTTAAAAAGATCCTCCAACATGTGATCTGCCACCACTGTTATCTTGGATGCTCTTTTAAATGCCCAACGTAACAAAAGCCTTATCAGGCTTGATTTTTTTGGGGAAATAAGTATGTCTGATCCCCAAGTGGAAACAACAAATGGCTTATAATTAATTAATGCAGCGGTTATTCCATAACTGGTGGCGTAATGGGCATGAAATATATCTGGATTAATTTTTTTTAAAAGCTTTTTTATCTGAAACGCCTTTAATAAAACTTTCCAGTTGCCTCCTGCAACTTTTATTGGCCCAACATCAACATAATAAACATTAATATTCGGTATTTCTGTTTTTCGAAAGGAAATCAAAGACACCTCGTTTCCTGTTTTATAAAAGTGTTGACACCATTTTTGAACATGAATGCTTTGACCGTCTCCAAAAAAACATATTTTCATTTGACGTTATTTAATTGGTGAAGTTTTTGAACATACTGTTTCATTAATTTTTTTCTATTGTAAATATCTTTTGATAATTGAATGTTTTTTAGGTTTGGGGTATTATTTCTTTTTTTTTAGTTCTTGGAATGCTCTTGTAAGCGCCTCCATCATTTCAAGTTGATCTTTAACATAAAAAACACCTTCTGCTGGATGAGTCCAAATAACTTCAGCGCCAACAGATAGTGCTTCAATAACCGAAACCGAAAAACCATCGTGCTCAGTCATTCTTAACATTATTGGCGAATTCCGTAGTTCCGTTTCCATTTCTTTACTATTTAACCATCCTAAAAGGACTACATTTTCTGGTACAGGAATTTCTGGTGTTTTCATTCCAACAACTTTAAATGTTATTTCTGGAAAAGCTTTTGCTGCTTCTATTATCTTTTTTAAACCATAAAAATCTTGGCGACTTTCTGGTATATAGGTGAGGACACAACTCTCTTTATAACTTTTAACTGGCTCAAGTTCTCTTCCATATTTAAATCGAATATAATGTATTTGTAAACCAAGGCTTTCTACTTCCTCTTTTAACCAAGGGGAATCCACAAAATGGAAAGAATTATCTATGTATTTTCTTTCTATTTTATCTAATGACGCTTGTTTTCTAGCAATAACAGAGTCTGTTCCCATCCACTGCATTATTATTTTCTTTTTTAGAAAAATAGCCCAATTTAGTGTTCCGCTATTATCGGTAACCCCATTAAAAGAAATCACCATTTGAGAGAAAGGCAGAAGAATAAAAAACCGCAACTTATCAAAAAAAGAATAGTATGTATTAAGGGCTATATACTTGTTTTTAGAATCAAATTCATTTAAATCTTTTTCTATTTTTTTTACAAAAAGAGGAAGCCCTGTTATTAAAACTCTCATTTAATCAAAATTAACAATCCATCAAAACTATAAATTATACTTGTTTAATAAGCTGATCCTACGTTTTTTCCTTTTATTAAAAGCATATAAATACAAAAAAGAGGGATCAACATTTTATGTGTTTGTAATAACATGTAAGAAGATGGCATAAGCCAAAGCAATGGGACAGAAAACAGAACCAAAAGCAAAATTGCTGAATCCATTTTTGAAAATGTTTTTCTTAATAAGAATAGTTTATAAATAAGAATGCCGAGAAATAAAAAATAAAACCACCCAAAGCACCCATACTTAGATATAATTTCAATTGGAAGATTATGAGGAGAGACTTGGCTTGCAACAAAATAATTATTTTTGTTTAAAAGGCACCTTTGTTCATACCCCCCAGGACCTAAACCAATAAAAGGCTTCTCTTTTATGAAATCAAGCCCATTTAAAATAAGGTTTTTCCTTATGTTAAAGGATTTTTTAGGGTTGTTTTTATTAATAGAATCTAAATCATTAATTAATTTATTTTGTTCTTTTTGGCTTAACTTTTCTTTTACTTTTGAAACCTCATAACTTCCATTTTCGGTTTTATTTATAACGCTTAATTCATTTATTCGATAATTTTTCGAGTTCTCATATTTAGGCCCTAAAAATATTTCATTTGAAAAAAATGTTACCATTAAACACAAAAAAGAAACCGTAACAAAAAGATGCTTTTTTAAGCTTTTTGCATTAAATGAATTGTAAAGTTCTCTTGATGCGGAAAAACAAAACAACATAAAGCAAATGATTTTTGAAAAATTAGAGTCCGCAAATGCAGTAAAAAAATAGATTACCAACACTATTAAAAACTGCATATAAGTGTTCTTTTTAAGCCTTTCATCAAACAAAAAAAGAAGTAAATAAATAAAAATAATATACACTAAAAATGTATTTTGATTTTCATAAATAAACATTGGAGCATAAAAGCTATTTCCAACTGCTAAAGAAAGCATCTCATTTGTTTTGTAGCTTTCAAAGTGAATACCAGTAAAAAACTCAAAAAAGCCAAAGCCAATTAGCATAATCAAAAACGCCCAAAGACCTAATAACATAGATTTAAGAAACGTCTGCCGATCTAAAAGGTGAAAGACATTAAAAATGGAAACGGAAAAAATAAGCTGGAGAAATAAATGGCGAATATCAAAAATTGCATTTGCATGAAGTCCATATAAACCTCCCAAACAAATGCCATAAATCAACCAAAATAATAGAAAAACGGAAAATGTTTTCTCAAACTTTCCCCACATTTTAAATGAAAAGGGCAGCAATAAAAATAATAAACCAGAAAAAATTAAACTTGGATAAATGGTAAAAAAGCCCAAGGATAGTCCAGCTAGTTTGGAGCCAAATGGAAGGGTTAACATCCAAGACAAAAAAAGAAAATTAACTTGTTTTAAACTAATCTTAGTTTTCATTTAATATTATTTTTTGAAGTTTTAAAACTTCTTTTTTTCTATGTAAACTGCTTATTAAAACTTCATTATATTGGTTTTCAATATTGTTTTGCCAACAGTCAAAAATGTTCAATAATTCTTCTTTAATCGAGTTAATGTCGTAAAAATCAACCGAATTGCCCGCATTGCATTTATTAATTAAATCTGCAGCTACATCTTCAACATCCACCAAGGCTAAAATTGGTTGTTGAACCGATAAATAATCAAATAGTTTCCCTGTAAAAACACCCTTTGCTTTAGATGGAGGGTGAATGAGCAGGTTACAATCCGATTGCGCTAAAACTTTTATTACTTCGATGTTTTCCATTGATTCTACAAAACTTATGTTTTTTCCAAATTGCTTTGGAATAGAAAAGTTTTTTGGCGTACCAATAAACAATAATTTCCATGGAATTTTCAATTGCCCCGAATCAGACAATTCTTTTAATGCACTAAAAAAAGTATCCGGTTTTCTTTTTCCATAAAATGTACCAGCATAAACAAAAGTAAATATTTGATTTCTTTTTTTTATTAGCTTTTCTTGATGATCAAATCCATTGCGTATTTCTATGTACTGGATGTTTTTATTTATTGGGTTTTTAAACCCATCGAGAATTGGAGCACTTACAGCGCTAATAAAATCTACCTCAGGAAAAATATAATCCTCTACTTTTTTATAATATTTCCTTTCTTTTTTTCCCAACATTTGATTTAGGCTCATCTCATCTCGCATGTCTGCAATCCATTTATTATCCGTTGTTCTTTTTTTAAATTCAAACGCTATTAAATGAGAATCTATTGGACTAAAGGAAGAAAGAATGAAATCTATTTTATTTTTCTCCTCTAGCTTTAATGCTTGTTTTAATGCATTCTTTTGCCAACCAGGATAGTCAGATTTAGAAAAAAAACGCATCATCTTATTGTTTAATGAAAATAACCAATGTTTCCATTTTGGCATGGTTTGTTTTTGCTTTCTTAATCTAAATATTGGATTATAGGGCAAATAATAAACCCAGGTATTGTTAAATACTTTTTCTTTTCTATTTTCTGTTTCAGAAATTGTTAAAACCGTTACTTCTATTTTAGATGGGTCCAAGTATTTAGCAAAGGCATTCATTCTATACGAAGCAATGTGTTTCATCGGGTGAAAATGCGAGCAAATGATAAGAAGCTGTTTTTTATTGGACATTAACATCGTGGTTTTTAATTATTCTATATAAATAATATAAAATAAAAATGGAAAACAAAGCTTGACTCCATGACACAATTTTAAAAACCCAAAACAAGCCCTCTTGATGACTTCCTAAAAGCATTGGAAGAAAGAAAAAGCCAGAAAGTTGCAATAAAGACGCCGTTAATCCAACAATAAAGTAAGACCGTTGCTTTCCAAGAACTAAAGGAGCTGTTGAAAGTGGAGACACCATAAAATTTAACATTAACCAAGGAACCATAATTTCGGAAAGTAAGCCTGACTGATGCCATTCTGATCCAAAAATAAAAGAAAACAATGGCCCTCCAAAAAAGAAAATAATAGCAAATGGAATAATAGAAACTAAAAATAAAATAATAATGATTTTTTTAAAAAGAGGAAACAGTTTCTTCCCCTCTTTTGTAAGGTTAGAAATTCTATTAAAAAAAACTTGAGACATGGATGTTCCTATAATCATTATTGGTATTCTAAGCATTCTAAAAGAATGATCAAATGAACCGAAAACACTCTCTGAAAAACATTCTATAATAAGAAGGGCAACAAACACATCCCTTAAATTATCGCTTAAAGCATGTGGTAAGTTAGCTAGTGGAAAGTCCTTATGCTTTTTCGCTATTGCCCATTGTTTTTTCTTTGAAAAAACAGATTTAAATCGAAAAGTATTAAAAATTAAGTCTTTTGAAAAGTGTGCCGCAGCAACAAAAAGGCTTATTACAAAAGAAGCGATTAATCCAAATGCTCCATATCCCAATACGCCAAAAAGAACCCTAAATCCATTTAAACTTATCGAGTTTGTCATTTTTGCAAAAGAAATTTTTGCAAATTCTTCTTTTCTTATCGCCCAATTATTCCCCAAGTTGTATAATACTAAAGAAAAAACAGCTAATGCAAAACCAAGTAATAGTAAATAAAAATCGATGCTTTTAGAATAAACAAAACCAAATATTAAGGATAAAAAAACAGTTATAGCAATAACGATAAAACAAATTTTAATCGCAAACCTATAAAGTAAAAAGGCATGGCTATCCTTTTTAGGTAGAGGCAAAGAAAACTCATATCTTGCTGTGGAAATTGTTGCAATTAAAACCACAATTCTTTGAAACATTCCAAACTCTCCCATTTCTTCAGGGGTAAATAAACGGGTAATTACTGGAGCCAGAAAGTATCCTATTGCCTGGGCCAAGACAGTTCCGGTCATCAAGACGGAAACGGCCTTCAAAAATTCGTTTTGCTTTATTTTTGAAAAAACATTCATTCTATTATCAAACAATAATATACTGTAAAGGTAATATTCCGCTTTATTTAATATAATTTAGTTTGCTAAGAAAAAGATAAAAATGGAGACTTTATAAAAAAATAATAGAGAAACTGCTTTAGTTTTTTACTATTTTTTTCAAAATAGAGAAGTTAGAAACATCAAAAAGTCTTAAATAATAAATATTTGTCTCTAAATCGCTAATGTTAATTGAATTATTATCTAACTGATTTTGAAGAACAATTCGCCCATTTAAATCAAGTATTTCATATCTGACAAAGGTGTTTTTAGAACGAATAAAAACTTCACTTTTGGATGGCATTGGAAAAACTTCCACTTGCTGAGATAATAAAGCAGATGAGAAATCTGGTTTTTCGATGTTAAAATTAGTTGATTTTCTCTCCCCAATGAATCCCTTTGGGTCTTTTGGCTTTAAGTTATATATAGGTCTTGGCGGGGTATAGTTTGGACATGCAAAAATTCTTTGAGAGTTTGCCAAAGGAACGGAGTCTCCTTGATTCGAAACAACTCGGATTAAATTACCTTGTGAATCAAAAACTTTATATGCATCATAATAGTAATCAAATGGAGTGGATGAAGCATTGTAAATCAAATCTATTTTGTCATTTGCTTCTACCGCAAAAGAAATATCTTCCGCATCTGCCCAAGCATAACTCAAATCTTGATGTGTTCCTGTGATATATAGAGCGTTATTAATGTACACATCCAAACTAGAACCTCCCCAACCGTTTCCACCATATCCATCTATCAGTTCTACCGTAAATGTTCCGCATTTAGAGGAAGAAGGACAAGCTAAAAGGCCATAAACATTTTCTGGTCCACCTGAATGACCAGAACCTACTCCATCTCTAGTAGCTATTAAATTATTATTGTTGTCATAAACTTCATACTTACAGTCATCCGCCCAACTGTTTCCATTTCTTTTAAAATACATGCTGATCACATCATTGGATTGAACTGGAAATTCAAATTCAAATGGAGCCTGACCGGATACCCATGTTTCTCCTACATTAGGATGAACAACATTGTTATTAATCTTAATTGCCAAGGAGTGGCCATTCCATCCATTAAACCAATGGGTGTATAGTTTGACTTTGTAATTCCCACAAACATTTTGGGCTTGATAAAAAAGGGGGGTTGAAAATAAAAGAAGTAAAATGAGTCTTAACATATTTATATAACATAGAAAATAAAATTTTGTTTATGCATTTATTTATACAACTTTTCTTTTGGGTATGAAATAAAATATTTATAACATGTTTAGATAATTTATAATTTAGACGAAATTGAGTTTATGAAAACTTTAATATATATCAGCGCTTTTCTTTTGATTTTCTCTTCTTGTAAAGGATACGATTATTATGGAGAAAAAATATCTATGGATAACACTGTTAGTTATGGAGATGCTAGCAAAAAAGCATCTGCTAATGGTTCGCTTAAAACAAAAATTTCAGGTAGAATTATTGAAACTTGTGCTAAAAAAGGATGCTGGATGACTCTTAACACGCAGACAGATACGGTGTTGGTTCGGTTTCGAGATTACGGATTTTTTGTTCCTACAAATGGTGCTGCAGGCAAAGAAGCCATTATACAAGGAGACTTATTTGTAGATACGGTTAGTGTGAAACATTTACGTCATTATGCGAAAGATGCTGGGAAAACGCAAGAAGAAATTGACAAAATAACCGAACCAAAATTAGGGCTTAGCTTTACTGCAGACGGAGTTATTATTAAAAAGGATTGATCTAAAAGCAGGTTATAAAAAACAAACCTCCTCGTTTATACGAATATCTCCTTCTTTTAAAACCTTTGCATACCACCTTGACCACCCTGGATGTTTCTTTTCAGATATTCGAGAAAAGTCTCCCTCTTTGAAAGAATTTGAAATTGTTTTACATGGAGATGTTGGCCCTGTAAGCTCTATTTCTACCTCTCCAAGACTTAATCTTGCACCAAGTTTCATTAAATTCCAATCAATTCCCTGAATGGTAATATTTTCTCCTGTAGATCCAGAAAAAATAGGATGCCCTTCTTTTTTAAGCTGCATAATTAATTCAAAAGAAAATAAACAAACCGCTCTATTTTCTCCTCCATGATGTTTTTTGTCGTTTTGCTTATCTCCCACAACATTTAACTTATTTACATATGCTGATGCAACAGGGTGTTTTGGCACCCCTCCATTTTTGTTAATGTTAATAGAGATTACTTTAGACATTTTTTATTAAAAATACATTACATTTTAAAACGATGACTATTTCAAATAAAATCTGGCGGTAATTGGCGCCATCAAAGCCAAATTTATTCCATAATCGTCTGAATCAAGAGAAAACCCTGCCTTTAATTGAATTTCTGCTCCAAAACTAAACTGAGAGGATAAAAAATACTCCAACCCAACTGTTGGTGCTGCATTAAGCGTAAAACTCCAATCTGACATGGAAACTCCCGAGTTTACCCCATATAAAATGTTTATTTTTTCATGTTGTTTTTGAAAATAAACTGCCGATCCTACCGACACCCAAAACTCGTCAAAAAAACTATTATATGCTCCTGAAATCTCTGGTTCAACCCTAATTCTATTGTTAATATTTATAGGAAAAACTATTTTGTTTAAATCCATTGGATATTCAAAATTATAAACCTCCATAAAATTAAAGGCATGAGAAATTCCGACACCAAACTTCTTTAAGTTTATTTGACTCTCTTGTGAAAAAGACTTTGTGGTGCAAAGAAATAAAACGGTTAAAAAAATAGCTGATTTTTTCATATTATGTTTAATACAAAAAACGCTTTTTTAATGCGCTTATTTTACTTTCAACTGTAACTCACCTAATTTTTTTAACTTTAGAAAAACGTAAAATTATGTATGACGATATTATAGCAGCTTTTTTTATTCTTTTATTAGTTATCATTGTTGCTTTAGCTTTTTATGGTTTTTTATGCTCCTCTTTAAAAAAAACACTCGAATTAGTTGATAAAAAAAATAGAACTATGTCTCCAAAAAATATATGGTGGCTTATTCTTCCTATTTTTAATGCATATTGGTTTTTTCATGTTGTTATTAGGGTTTCTAAATCCATAAAAAACGAATTTAAATCTCGAAAAATAAATTTAAAAGATTACGATGAAATTGAATTTAATGAAGATAACCCTGGTTATGGTTTTGGTTTAACTGCTGCTATCTTTAATCTACTTAGTTATGTTGTTGGGCCTGAAGAAAGTTCTGATATTGCTATTTATATTTTATCGTTTATAGGACTTGTATTCACAATTTTATATTGGGTAAGAATAAATAAATACAAAGAAATTTTACTAAAAAGTAACACATTAAAAAATGCAACTATTGAACCTTCTTCCAAACCTAATGATGAAATAGTTAAAGAAAAACCTTTGGATGAAACCTCTGATAAGCTAAAGCAATTAAAAGGTTTATTTGACAATGGATTAATTACGCAAGAAGAATATGATTTAAAAAGAAAGTCTTTGATCGATGAAATTTAGAATAATTATTCTTTAAAAACAGTCAAGGTACAAAATACCCAATCATATTCATCTTTGGACCATTTGTAATCTCTTCCGTACTTGCAACTTATTGCTCCATATTCGGCAGATTCAGGGTTAAGTAACAACTTTTTATGAGCTGGTGACTCTTTCCATAATTCCAGAATTCTATTTGCTACATATTCAAGTGAAACCCCAGAGCCACATACCACTGCGCAATTTTCTCCCGAATAGTTCCAGTCAATTCCATATTTTTCTAATCGGCTTGTTGGTCTTGGAGTATCCGATTTTTCATCATGCCCCATATATCCATTTTTTACTTGATAATCCGAATGATGAGCCGCTGGTTTAAAAGCTCTTTTAGACCAATTCCATTCCTTTAGACCGTTTTTTGTTCTATACTCATTACATTTATTAAAAAGCAAATAATCCATATATATTTGTGCGTTTATTTGATTTGATAAACAAAAAATAATTATCGCGATGAATCGTTTTTTCATAGTTTTAATTTAAAATTGGGCGAAGTAACTGAAAACTTACATACATGCTTTTATAGCCCTTATAATTTCCAAATTGGATAGATACTGCTCCTAAAAGGAATTTTGAGTTTTCTCCATATCCAAACAATATTCCTCTATGTGCTGAAGAAGATTTCCATGTATTGGCAAATAAAACTGCCAATTCTTGATAGGTTTTGATTTTTTTTGATTTTGCAAACGCTATTGGAATCATAATACAAACCTCTGTTTCTGAAGAGATTTTTTTGATTACATAATCGTGTTTTTCAATACACTCAAACTTTAATGGAATTAATATTTTTTCATAAAGTTTATCCGAAAATGGATGATATACTTTCTGCTTATTAACAAGATTTCTTGTTATATTTTTTGATACATTTTCATGAATCACCGCAGAGTAATTAATAGTCGTTCCACCTAATTTACTTCTTTGCTTATTTACCTCATTGATGATGTTTTCTTCCAATAATTGGATATTAATGTTAATATAATTGATTAATTGAGAATGAATAAAATGTGTGAAACAAATAAATATAATTAACAGTTTTTTTTTCATTATCATTAAATAAAAACTTAATGTTTCTTTTTTTTTGCATTGCAAAATATCAAGCAATTTTTTTTGTTTTTAAATTTGTAAAACAATAATCTTTCTAATTGTTCTTTAGTAAAATCTCCATAATATGGATTGGGGTCCTCATTGCTTGAGTAATAAATTTCATAAATAAATTTATCGTGTTTTTTAACTGGCAAAATAGGTTCATCGGTACTTAAATCAAATAAGGTGTATTCTTTATCCCAAAAAACATTTGCATAATCTTTTTTTTGATTATAGTCTCTTTTTATTGCAGAATAGCTTGTCTTTTTAGAACAAGAATTATTTAATAATGCCAATAAAAAAAACAACAAAACTGATATACGCATTGCTTATATAAAAAAGGGGGGTTTCTACTAACTAAACCTTATATCTATAAGTGAGTTTATGTTTTTGGTTACGAACCAGTTTAATTAAAGAGGCTAAAGAAATCATTCCGAAACTTTGTTTTTATGCTCTAAATTATCGATTTGATGATGAGATTATTGAATTAACAGGAGGCTTTACTATAAAACGTTAGTTTTTACTTTTCGAAAAGACATTCAAAACAAAAATTGACCACTAGAACTTTTTATAATTCTGGAAATGTGGTCTTTTTAAGAAAGAAAAAGCCCAACTTTTGAAAGTCGGGCAATCCTACAAGTGAGAGGTGGAAGCCCACTCACAAGTGTTTTAAGAAAAAAAAGGCTCAGTCTAAACTGAGCCTTTTGTACTCGAGGCGGGACTTGAACCCGCACGGGCTAATGCCCACAGGATTTTAAGTCCGGCGTGTCTACCAATTCCACCACTCGAGCGTAGACTTGAGCGAGAAACGGGATTCGAACCCGCGACCCCGACCTTGGCAAGGTCGTGCTCTACCAGCTGAGCTATTCTCGCAATTTTTAATGTTTCTCTTTTCATTTAAAGAGCATTAAAATTCGCCGGACGGCAAATATACAAATATTCTATAGGAAGAATCAAGAGAAATTTTAAAAATTTTAATCTTATCTATTTTTATATTTGCTAAGCGATAAGTATGTACCCATACCACAACAAAATAAAACAACGTATAAAAAACAAAGAACTTGTTCGATATGAATATGTAGAGCGTTATAAAAACATTACCCCATGCTTGTTATTATATTTTGACACAAAGCCTCATGTTAGGCCGATAAGAGAACCTCGATTTAATGAATATGAAAAGATTTTAAACAATCAATGACTTGATTTTTAATGTTTCATTTTAATAAAATGAATACGTTCCTTTGCCTTCAACAAACTTGTTTTCATTAAACTTCGCTTTTCCAATTTGTTTTCCTTCTTTGTCGTACCAATAACTATATCCTTGTAACAAGCCATTTTTGTAATATTTTTTTGCAGAAATGTAATTGTCTGAGTATACATATACACTATCTTTAAATGTTCCGGATTTAAGCACTGTAGAAAATTCTTGGCTACGCAAAGAACCATCAATTTTTGATGGATCGCCCGCATTAAACCAGCTAAATATTTGTTTAGTAGCCGTGTCTTGCATTATTGTTGTCGTCTCATACTTTTTAATCCCTTCTTTTGTCCAACTAGTAAACACTTTCTTTTTTTCATTTTCAGATATTAAAGTTTCTGATCTTTTTTTGCCATCTTCATAATAATACCTTTCATATCCATCATTCCCTTTAGAAGCCTCCTTCTTTCCTGGTTCAATAGATTTTTCGAGCCATTTCATCCCTGTTTTTGGATCTAACATATAGATAACCCCAGAAATAATTTTTGAAGGATCCGATTTTAAAACCCAGCCATCCGGATAAAACATACAACTGTCTTGATTATAAGTTCCAGTTACAATTTCATACGATTGATTTAGCCCTTTATAAGTTGGGTTATTGCTTTTATTCTCTTTTTTGTCATCCGCTTTATTTGCATTCGAATCTTGCTTTTTTTCTGAATCTGAGCAAGAGGATAGACCTACTAAAAAAAAGGACAAAGCAATAATTTTAGTATATTTAATTTTAAACATATTCTTTAATTTTAATACAAGATAGCAAATAGTAATAAATAAAGTACCCAACCTTTTTAAAAGTTGTTTCTCCTATTTAACAAACTATAAAATATATTATCATGAAAAAAACATTTTTAAGCATTGCCGCAATTAGCACTCTTTTTCTGTTTTCTTGCAATAAAGAAACAAACGAAATAGACTCTTTTACCCATGAGTTAGCTTTAGAGTCTGCTCAAATAATCCTTCCAACATCGGGTGGAGAATTGGTCGAATCAGAACCTTTGGTTAAGTCGGCAAATAACGACTATTACACCTCCGGAAAATTAGACTATATCCAAAACGGGGAAATTGTTGCTCAAGTGGACTTTGGCAACGGAGAAGAAAATAGTACTGCTCAACTATTAAAAGATGGAAACGTAACCACGTTTGATCTAAAAAAAGATGATTCCTATTATAACGGCAAAAAATCCAAATACAAAAAAGTAATTGTGAAGCCATTAATAAAATCGGAAGATTGCGATTATATTATCTATGGGATTATCAAATATTATTCTATAAAAACAGGGAAATGGGTAGCAACTATTGATTTTGGAGATAGAACATGTGATGAGTGGGCAACAAAAACTACCGCGGATGACAATGGAAACGAATATACGTTTAGTCTAGATGACTGGAAATATGGAAAAGACTGGAAATAAACCTAATCTTTAAAGACATTTTCGTTAAGTAAAACTTTAAAATTAAAAGACCCGATTGGGTCTTTTTTTTTAACCAAGTTAATAAATAGTTAGATAAGGGGGGCTACTGCTTTTTTATTTATGGTCTCATTTTAAGCCATTCATTCCTATAATTAATTGGGTTTTTACCCCAACCGTAACAAAAGACAGCCAAACGATTAAGGTCTTTTGTTGGGTGAGACATCTTTGCAATATTTTTGCCTCTTAATTGTTGTAAATTAACATCCATCATTGCAGGTGGCTTAAGTAATTCTATTTGTTCATCACTTAATTTAATGTTTACGCTTCCGTCTTTATTTACAGGAACGTTTACAGTATTCGTGTTTTCAACCTTTTGCTTTTCTTTTTTATTTGAATTATTCGCATACGTTGGGCTTACTGCATATATTAAAAAGCCAAAGGAAAATACAAGCATTGATGTGCCAGTCATTAATTTATACCAGTTTTCAGAAAGAAATTTTTTCATAATTAAAGTTTTAAATGTTTAGCGTTAAATTAATAAATTTCAATTACTCCGCTTTACTCCGCAAGGCTACGGAGCAATAAAAACCAATGCCAGTAAAGGATTGAAGTCAATTACTCCGCTTTTCCGCACATATCTGATATATAAACCAGAACACATCCAAAATATAAAATCGTTAGTTAAATCGTTAGTTATTGACTAAAATAAAAAGACCTAACATACTGATTAATAGCGCATTAGGTCTTAAATGTAGAGGTCTCGAACGGATTCGAACCGTTGTAGATGGTGTTGCAGACCACTGCCTAGCCGCTCGGCCACGAGACCATTCTTAAGTCTAACTTAATAGACAAGGCAAAAATAAATAATAACTTGTTAATTGGGCTTATTATTTAATAAAATCTTCAAATGATTTAAATTCTACCTTTTTTAATTTGGCTTTTTTGAGCAGTTTTTCAAATTCCACTTTAGAGGAATCAAAACGATTCGATAAAACACCTAGATAATCCAATTCAGCAGCAGATGGCTTGTCATAACTTGAAACAATTTTACTGTATAACTCTGCTACTTTCTCTCTCAATTGGGGCTCAGCGCTTCCCACATAATTATCCCCGGTAGTAACCACAAGTGTTTTCTTTAGAGAGGTCAAGGCTTCTTTTGTTTTCGTTTTTTTACAAATATCCACTACAGTGTCAAGCTTATAGATTATATATGCTAATTCTTCAGAAAGATTATATAGTTTCATTACGCTTTGCTGCTTCAATTCTATGTCTTCTTTGCTAAGTGTTGATTTGGGATCATATGCCACTTCAAAAACATGCTCAAAAGTGTCCTTTCCTTTTGTTATGACTGCTTTATATTTTCCGGCTTTTACTCTAGGAGATGCAAAGCCACCAAAGGAGAAAGTTTTGGCTTTAGCCACTTTTGGAGCCTTCATCGTATAGTACCATTCTACTATATTAAGTCCTTTTGATTTTCCAGGGGTTAAAGAAATAATTTTTTTTCCATCCATGTTCTGAATTTCCATGCTCATTTTTCCAAAGGTATGTCGTTTTGAAAGCAGGTATTTTATTTGAACTCCCGAGTTGGGATTTGATCCAACAAACTGTGTTTCTGCACCAAAAGATCCACCACTTCCTGCAAAACCATTTTGGTCATCCATGTAAAAGGGTTTGCTTTCAAAAAAATGCAACTTTTTGGTTAACACTTGTTTGTTAATGCTTCGCAATGGAGAAATATCGTCAATAATTATAATCCCTCTTCCATGTGTTCCCAAAACTAAATCATTGGTGGTTTTCTGCAAATCGATAAAATGAATCGCCGTTGAAGGAACTTTATTGGTAAACTTAGTCCAGTTTTTTCCTCCATCAATGGTAACATACAAGCCAAATTCAGTCCCCAAGAAAAGTAAATCTGGGTTTACATAATCTTCTTGAATATTTCTGGCAAAAATTTCAATTGCATTCGTTGTGATACTTTTCCAGGTTTTTCCAAAGTCAGTCGTTTTGTATACATAAGCCTTCATGTCTCCACTATTATGCCCATCAAAAACCGCATAAGCTGTTTTTTTATCATGCACACTAGCCTCTATGTGATAACACCAAGTATTTAATGGTAGTCCAGGGGCATTTTTGATTGTGTTTGTCCAATTTTGTCCGCCATCGGTAGTTACTTGAACATTTCCATCGTCGGTGCCAACCCAAATAACATTTTCGTCCAAGCTAGACTCCGCTATGGTAAATATTGTCGTATGATTTTCTGCACCTGAATTATCCATGGAAAGACCTCCTGAATTTTCTTGATCTTGTTTTTTGGGGTCATTTGTGGTTAAATCTGGAGATATTATTTTCCAGGTATCGCCCATGTCATCCGACTTATGCAAGAACTGGCTACCCATATAAAATCTATCTGGATTAATTGTGCTAACAGCCATTGGGGCATTCCAATTAAAACGAAGTTTTGGGTTACCTTTTTGTGGGAGAGGTTGAATGGTTTTTACTTGGTTTGTTTTTTTATTATACCGCCAAACAGAGGCTGCCCCTTGCATCTCGGAATAAATAATTGGTTTTGTAGGGTGTTTCAATACTCGAAAACCATCTCCCATTCCAACAGAATTCCAATCTCTTGCAGAAATGCCACCACCCGAAGAAGATGGTCCATACCAAGACCCATTGTCTTGAAGCCCTCCATAAATATTATATGGAGTTTCATCATCCACACTTATGTGATAAAACTGAGACAATGGAAGGTTTTCTACAATTTCCATGGTGTTTCCTCCATCCCAAGATCGATATACACCTCCATCCGTTCCAACATACATCACGTCTGAATTGTTAATTGAAAAAACCACATCGTGAATATCGGAATGCATGTTTCCTAAATTCTTAAAAGTTTTGCCTCCATCTCTAGAAATAGAACCGGTTAAACCTCCTTTAACTACCACGTCTGGATTTTTGGGATCAACCACAATTCTTGAAAAATAAAATGGACGAACGGTGATGCCAAAATCGTTATTTAATTGTTTCCAATTTGCTCCTGCATCATCGCTTCTATAGATTCCTTTTTTCTTCTGCTCTTCTGCTTCAATCACCGTATATAATATATTTGGATTAGATGGGGCAACCGCAATAGCTAGTCTACCAAGTTTTCCTTTTGGGAAGCCATTGTGGATTTTGTTCCACGTTTTACCTGCATCAATTGATTTATATAAAGAACTACTTTCCCCTCCCGAATTAAAAGACCAAGCAGTTCTTCTAAATTCCCACATCGATGCATAAAGGATAGAAGGATCTTTTGGATCCATGGCAAGATCAGCACAACCTGTGGAAGGGTTTACATAAAGTACTTTGTTCCAGGTTTGGCCGGCATCCATTGATTTATAAACTCCTCTATCCGGACTATCGGACCACAATGCCCCCAAGACCGAAACATATATCTCGTTTGAATTTTTTGGATTAACAATGATATTGGCAATTCGTTCGGAGTTTTCAAGACCTATTTTTTTCCAATTTACTCCACCATCAATGCTTTTGTACAATCCATCTCCTATAGAGACACTGTTTCGTGTCCAAGTTTCGCCAGTTCCTACATAAATAATCTTATCTGGGTCATTTGGATCTAACTCAACGGCCCCTATGGATTGGCAATAATCATCAAAGATTGGAAAAAAAGTAGTGCCGGCATCTTTTGACTTCCAAACGCCCCCTCCTGCTGTTCCGGCATATATAATTCTAGGATTTGTTGGATGCGCCTCCATGTCAATAATTCGACCACTCATAAGCGCTGGACCAATATGCCTGCCTTTCAAATCACCAAAGTATTTTTGTAATTCTATTGGTTTTATTTTTTCATTGCTTTTTGTTTGAGCAAATAATTGAAAATTAAAAATTATGGCAGCACAAGCAGCCAATGTTATTGCGTTTCTCATGTTAAAATAGATTTAAACCGATTTTATTTTTTTGGAAAAGTAAATATTGAACCGTCTACTTTTGGGTTCAATGCAATTTTAGTCATTACAATTGCTTGTCCTTCTCCTCCTTTAAGTCCTTGAGTCATTGAAAATGGAAAATACAAGCCATCAACCTCCTGGTAATCGCTTAATTTCACCTCTCCCATTTGCCCTTTCATTTGACCAGACTTCACTTCTGTTTGTTGTCCAATAGGAACAAAACTGTCTTTGTCAAAATAATAGAACACTACATTTTGCTCCTCTTTTCCATCAACCATCATTGGTTTTTTAGTAAGTTTTAATTTAAAACAACTTGTCCCATCAAAATCTTCATCCGGCATTTTTTCTAAGGTGTAGCCGTTTTCTTTATAATTCATAAATGCATCCGGAAAATCTAGCACCTCTTGTTTCATGTTATCGGTCGATTCTTGATCTGCTTTTTCTGCTTCTTGGGTCATAAAATTATTTCCCCATAACACTTTTCCATCATACACATTTTGATTAATCTCTTTTCCTTGAAAAGTTATTTTAGTGAGTTGATTGCCATTTTTTAGCTTAATCATTTCTATGGGTATTTCCATTCCCATTTGATTTACAGAGGCAAACATGGTAATGCCTTCTAGTTTTTTCCAATTTTCTATACCTCCTGTGTTTTCATAATAAGTAGAGATGATTTCGTCTGCTGTTTGCGAAAAAGCATGGTTTCCTAAAAAGGAAATAAATAGTAATAATAAGGTTGTTTTTTTCATTGTTTTGATTTTTTAAGCGATTGAAATTACAAAAAAGCAATGAAATAGTTATGCCAAACTTTGGTGTGGTCAAAAATGAACTTGATTTGGCAACTTTTTTTTATTTAAAAACGTAAATTATCACATGATTAGAATCTATATTATTGGACTGTGCGTGTTAATTATTGCAATTGTTGCTAATGTCTTGGTTTCTTTATTAGGGATAAGCACCTGGTATGATTTTGGAACAAAATTATATAGCAATGGGGTTAATGCCATAAAAGAAGCCGGAGTAATTAATTGCATTTGGCTGTTTCTTTTATATCCAATTTGCCTTGGGCTATCTGTTCTTATTGGCGAGAAAATCTATGCATTTTTTTAAATAAAAAACTTAAAAAAATAAAGAGTTATCTTAGACCTACGTTAACTGAAAGTTAAAACAAACGAATGGCAATCATTCATCTAAAACATTAAAAATGGATAAAAATTAAATGGAGGATTCATTAAAAATAAAAATCTTTAATCTTTAAAAAAAAGAGAACGTTTTATCTTTTACGACTAATAATAAAATTCAAGGTGGTCCTTTAGTCGATATTATTCTCAACAACAAAAGCATTGGTGAGGTATATACTTATAACTCTGCAGATAAGCGATATGAAAATATACCACAAGGAAATTTGCTTGAGATAGAATTAGCTGATACTTTAAAGGATTGGGTTCACGATTTTTTTTTTTCAGTTTGTGTGTGAAAATGACAATCTTCTAAGTGATTTTTATGATTGTTCATTTAGGCTAGAAGAAGAAACTATTATTCTGGAAATATCTATACAAAATGAAGATGATGTAACAATTAATGAGTGTTTTAAATACTTTTTAACCGATATTGAATAGTAAAGCAAGAACAATTTGGATAAACAGCGACAATATCGAACCTGTAAAATTCAATCTCTATTTTCGCACACTTGACAAAGGACACAGAGGGTCAAAAAAAAGACTCACCGATAAAAAATACCGATGAGTCGTCTTTAGTAGACAGAATAATCGAATTATCGGATCTAAAACTAGGGTTTATTGAGGTATTGGAGTATTTGGGTATAGAATAGAATCTAGAGCCCTATCGAGAAAATTCAGATAGAGCAAGGCTTCACAATGGAAAAATAAAGAGTTAACTTTATCCCTACGTTGGCAACAATTAAATCAATATGACAAAAATAGTTTCTATAATTCTAACGCTAATTTGCATCCAAGTATTTGGACAAACTTGGCAGCAAATTGGTCCAAAGGGAGGCTATTTTAAAGAGTTCACTTTTCATCCTACTAATCCATCTATAATCTACGCTGGAAGTGATGATGGTGGTGGAGTATGGAAAAGTACAGACGGAGGAATCAACTGGGCCTTACTGACGGCAAGTTTCCCTAATATGACCGGATGGTCAATTACAATAGATCCTCTTAATATGAACACAGTATATGCATGCGATGTCTATAGTAGATACGGAATTTTAAAATCCTTGGACGGGGGCAGCACATGGAGCCAGATTGTTAACGGATTGTCTAGCCAGTATGATAGAATGGTTTCTGGCATTGCATTAAAAAATTCGGATACACTATTCATTAGTACTGGTGAAGGAGCTACTACCAATCCTCCTCGACCTGGAAATGGGGTATTTAGAAGCGATAACGGAGGAAGTTCATGGAGTGCAGCTGGCCTTCAAGATACGACCATTTTATCTATTGGATCAAATGTATTCGGAACAATTTTCGCTGGCACAGAATCATATGGTCTTAAATTC
>JAQWKT010000079.1 GCA_029247685.1 Crocinitomicaceae bacterium
TATTTAGAGAATTGATGGTTTAGGAAGTGTTTATACTAGTGATCCAGATTTTTTAACGAAAGTTAATTATGATCAACAAGGATCAGCCCCTTCAGCAACTAGTTCTACTAAAATAACCAATGGTGCTTTTGAAGGGCTTGCAGTAAACCCAAACAATGCCGACGATATCGTTTTATTTGCTGGTTTTAATGGAACAAACAAAAGGTCTTCAAATGCAACTTCTGCAACTCCTACTTATACTTCGTTAACCTCTATAACTTCACCAAGTGTTGCATGTTATGATGGTATTATTGATCGAGACGATCCAAATATTTTGGTTGTAGGAACTTCTAGTGGTGTTTTTGTAACTGAAGATGGTGGATCTACTTGGGAAAATTCATCCGATGGTTTTGAAGGGACTCCAGTATTTGAGGTAAGACAAGCTTGGAGAACATGGGATGAAGGTGCAAGAAGACCAGGTGAAATTTATGCAGGAACTTTTGGTCGTGGAATTTGGAGTTCCGATGCGTATCTTTCGACATCTGGACCTTCTGTTAATTCTAATCAAGATCCTAATTTAGGATTACTTATATATCCAAACCCATCAAAATCCTCATCAAAACTTAATTATAAGTTATCAAAGAACACCGATGTTTTCGTTGGAGTTTATAACTTGAATGGTCGTTTAGTTAAATCTTTTAGACTATCAAATAAAGTTGCAGGGAATCATTCATTAGACATTAACACTGGATCTTTAATGAATGGTACGTATATCGTTCAGGTAAAAACTAATTATTCTACTGAATCAACCAAACTTTTAAAGTATTAACTGAATTTTAGTCATAAAAAAAGCTGCACATGTGCAGCTTTTTTTATTTAAATAATAAATTTAACCCAAATAGTATCGAAGTATTTTATTCTTAGACGATCCTTTTAACCTTCTAAGTGCCTTTTCTTTTATTTGTCTTACTCGTTCTCTTGTTAATTCAAAATGTAGGCCGATTTCATCTAAAGAGTGAGAGCGAATCCCCCCAAGACCATAGAATAACTTTAATATTTCTCCTTCACGTTGACTCAAAATGCTTAATGATCGTTCAATGTCTTTTTTTAGACTTTCAGTAATCAGTTTATTTTCAGGTCCAGGTAAATCATCTCCTTGCATTACTTCATACATATTTGATGAAGATTGATCATTTTCAACTAATGGGGCATCCATAGATAAGTGTCTTCCATTACTTGAAAGAGCTTGCTTCACCTCTTGAATTGAACAACCAATAAATTCAGCTAATTCTCCTGTTGACGGCGGCCTTTCAAATTTTTGTTCTAATTCAGAATATGCCCGATTAATTTTACTTATAGATCCAATTTTGTTTAATGGCAAACGAACTATTCTTGCTTGCTCAGCGAGAGCTTGAAGAATAGATTGTCTTATCCACCATACTGCATAAGAAATGAATTTAAATCCTCTTGTCTCGTCAAACCTTTCTGCAGCCTTAATTAATCCTAAATTACCTTCATTAATCAAATCTGGTAAAGATAATCCTTGGTTTTGATATTGTTTAGAAACAGAAACAACAAATCGAAGGTTTGCTTTAGTTAATTTCTCTAAAGCATATGAATCTCCTTGTTTAATTTTTTTCGCTAATTCTACTTCTTCATCAGCAGAAATTAATTCTACTCTACCTATCTCTTGAAGATATTTATCTAATGAAGCTGTCTCTCGATTGGTTACCTGTTTGGCAATTTTTAATTGTCGCATGATGTTTAAGAGTTTAAATTATGGAAAAGGGTTCATATATATAGACGAAAGAACACATAATAAGTTTGCTTTGTTTACGATTAAATTATTATTATTCAATTTTCAATTATCTTTTAGGCGTTTTCAGTGATTATTTACTGTTTTTATATTAAAAAGTTACCTGTTTAAAAAAATAAAGCATTTAAATTAAATTTATAACTAACTTTGTTTTTTATTTTTTATAATGGTTTCAGAAGAATTAAAAGAGACGGTAAGAACAATTTTTTCAGCTTATCTTGAGAAAAATGGCCATCGTAAAACTCCTGAAAGATTCGCTATTCTTTCTGAAATTTATGATTATAAAGGCCACTTTGATGTAGAAAGTCTTTATGTGAAAATGAAAAGCCATAATTATAGAGTTTCAAGAGCGACACTTTATAATACAATTGATTTATTATTGGCATGTAATCTGATAAGAAAGCATCAATTTGGAAACAATATTTCTGAATTTGAAAAAGCGCATGGATCAAAACAACACGATCATTTAATCATAACAGATACTGGAGAAGTTATTGAGTTTTGTGACCCAAGAATTCAACAAATTAAATTAACTATTCAAGAATTGTTTGATGTGGAAATACAACATCATTCTTTGTTTTTTTATGGAAAAAAATCAGTAAAATAGACAAATGAGTTTTAGTTATAAAATAAAAAAAAACCAAACTATTACGATTCTTGAATTAACAGGGAAGCTTCTTTCTAATTTAGATATTGAAGGTTTAAAAAAAGAAATGGAAACTATTGTTGATTTTAAAATAATAGTTGATTTTGCTTCTTTAACTCATATTAATTCTAGTGGAATAGCTTTTTTAATTTCCATTTTAACAAAATCTAGAACCAACAATGGGGATGTTGTTTTAATTCATACAACAAAAGAAATAAATAGAATAATTGAAATTTCTCGTTTGGATCAAATTTTCTCCATTTTTGAGAGTTTGGATGAGGGAGTAAACTATTACAATAAGAATAAATAAGAAATGAATGTAGATGTATTGCTAGGTCTTCAATGGGGAGACGAAGGAAAAGGTAAAATAGTCGACGTTTTAACGCCTAAGTATAAGTATATAGGTCGATTTCAAGGTGGTCCAAATGCTGGTCACACCTTAGAATTTGACAATAAGAAATTTGTTTTACATACGATTCCGTCAGGAATTTTCAGGGATGGAGCTTTAAATATTATTGGAAATGGAGTAGTAATTGATCCAGTTATCCTTAAAGAAGAGATTGTTAAGTTGGAGAAAGTAGGCGTACCTGTAATTGATCGTTTAATTTTTTCAAAAAAAGCACATTTGATACTTCCTACGCATCGCTTAATTGATCAGGCTTCTGAGCTTTCAAAAGGAAAAGATAAAATCGGATCTACCCTTAAAGGAATTGGGCCAACTTATATGGATAAAACCGGTAGAAATGGTCTTCGATTTGGCGATATTCATGAAACGGATTTTAAAAATAAATACACTGCATTGGTTCAAAAGCATAAACGTATTTTAAAAAATTATCCTGATTTTGAATATTCATTGGACAATCTTGATAAGATTTGGTTTGAGAGCGTTGAATTTTTGAGAAAATATAAAGTTGTGGATAGTGAATATTACTTAAATGATATTTTAAATTCAGGTCATTCTGTTTTAGCAGAAGGAGCACAAGGTACAATGCTTGATATTGATTTTGGAACTTATCCTTTTGTTACTTCGTCAAATACAGTTACGGCTGGAACATGTACTGGATTGGGTGTTTCCCCGCGTAAAATCGAAAATGTAATAGGTATATTTAAAGCATATTGTACGCGCGTTGGTAGTGGTCCTTTTCCAACAGAGTTAACCGATGATATTGGAGAGCAAATGAGAGTAGAGGGAAGAGAGTTTGGGTCAACAACAGGTCGGTCAAGAAGGTGTGGTTGGCTTGATATTCCTCAACTTAAATATGCGATTATGATAAATGGCGTAACTGAGTTATGCATGATGAAAGCAGATGTTTTATCGATATTTAATTCGATTATGGTTTGCACCCATTACAAAATTGACGGAAAACTAACGGATAAATTCCCGTTTTCCAGTGCAAATAAATCAATAGAACCAATTTATAAAGAATTAAAAGGTTGGTCTAAAGACCTAACTAAACTTAAGTCTTACGACGATTCTCCAAAAGAATTAAAGGAATATGTTGATTATTTGGAACAACAATTGAATGTTCCAATTAAAATTGTATCTGTTGGACCAGATAGAACACAGACCTTAATTTGTGAAAATTGATAAACATATTTAAATATAAATTTCTATTTCTATTTCTTTTTTTTGTTGTTTTTGCCAATCATGGGATAGCTCAAAAGAATATTCTTGAGCTATTACCAAGTGCAGATAAATTAACTTTTAATGAAAAAACAAAAATTCACACCTTAACCGGTGGAGTTAAATTTTTGTATGAAGGAAATCCTTTTTATTGTGATTTAGCAGTATATAACAAAGAAGAAAAATGGTTTAAAGCTTATGGGAAAGTTCATTGTATATATAAAAAAGATATAAATATCTTTTGTGATTCGTTGTTTTATGTTCAAAAAAAAGATCTTGCAAAATTGTGGGGCAATGTTAAAATTAGAGATTTAGAATACAAGATATCCTCCGATAGCATGGATTATGATTTTAAGAGAAAATGTGCGATTTATAAAAATAATGGATTTGTAGAAAGTATAACTTCTAATGAATCGATAAAAAGCATTCAGGGGTATATCTATCCTGATAGTAAAGATTTTTATTTTAAAGGGGAAGTTCAATACCAAAAGAATGCCATGAAAATGTCTTCGGATACTCTACGGTTTTCATATAAAGAACAGACAGCTTATTTTTTTGGATCTACCATAATTGAATACAATAATGCGATAATGAAGTGTAAAAAAGGATGGTATAATGTTAAAAAAGATAATGGAGTATTAAAAGATAGTGCTTCCGTTATTAAGCAAGAGAAAAAAATATATGGAGATAGTATATTTTATGATGGTCAAGATAGCTTAACAAATGCATATGGAAATGTAATCGCATTAGATACTATTTTGAATACTTGTTTTAACTCAGATAAAGCAAGTTATGATGAAAAAATAAATAGAAGTTGCTTATCTGGTAACGTTTGTGCTTTAAAAATAAGAGAAAAGGATACGGTATTAATTCATTCAGATACTCTGTTAAATTTTTCAGATACGATAAATAATAAAGTTTTTAGTTTAGCTTTTAGAAATGTTAATTTTTCCAGCAAAGACATTGATGGAATATGTGATAGTATGTACCTGGATTCCAGTGTTTTAAACTTGTATTACAAGCCAATATTATGGTCGAAAAATGGAGAAATTAAAGGGGAGGAGATAAACGTTTATTTTTTGGATTCAATCATTGATAGTATTCTTGTACTTAAAGATGCATCCATTATTTTTGAATTAGATTCTGGACAGTATTATAATCAAATTTATGGCAATCAAATTAAGTCCGTTTTTGAAAATAATCAAATGTCAAAATCTTATGTTTTTGGTAATGCATGGACTATCATTTATCCAGAAGAAGAAACCGAAAACGATAGTACTATTGTTATTAAAAGAATGGGGCTTAATCGACTTTATTCAAATGATATTCGTGTGGATCTTGATAGTGGTAAAGTTATAGGCATTAGTTATTTAAAAAACCCCGATGGAGTATTTTATCCGATGGATAAAATAAATAAAAAAGAAAAATTCATAACCGGCTTTTCATGGAATGCAGCATTAAAACCGAAAAGAGTATACTGCTTATTTGCTCAATAAAAAATCAGGAAAATTAATTAGAAATAATTTTTCTTTAGCTCTGCTCATGGCTGTATATAACCATCTTTTAAAGTTTTCATCAAGATGTTGAGCGGTAATATAACCTAAGTCAATATAAACATGTTTCCATTGCCCTCCTTGTGATTTGTGACCTGTTATTGCATATCCAAATTTTACTTGTAATGCATTGTAATAAGAATTGGTTAAAATGGCTTTTGATCGATCTTTTTTATTACTCATGTATAAAAAATCTTTTTCAATTTCTTTATAAAGATTGTTTTGAAATTCAAAATCCAAGCTTGCTTTTTCTATTTCTAGCGATTTTTTAAAAATCAATATTTCTTTTACTTGGTTATTGAGATTTATTTTTGTTCGTAAGAAGGCAGTATTGTAAATTATTTCTTCTTTAATGAATTTTATAACTTCAAAAAACTCTCCATTAGCAATAAAACTATTCTCTTCATTTTCTGTCCAAAAATAATTGTTTTTAATTGCCATAATAAGGTCATTTTTTTCAATTGGGCTTTCTCTCCAAAAAAGTTCTTTTCGGATATGATTGTTGTAATTGTTTGCTCTTTTATTAGAACGAGTAATAATGATAGTTTCTTCCTCTCCAACTTCTTGATACGAGTTTTCAAGCTCGGCTTGTAATTCATTACCATTTAGCGATTGTATGTCATTAAAAGAAGTGGTTTTAATATTGTTAAATGTGTTATTATTTCTAACTCTATTTGCATTGTATAAAATCCCAGATGATTTTTTTTGTCTAACAATTTCGTTTAAGTGAACATGAGAAATAGAAAGAGAAGGATGGTTTTTTTGTAAATATTTTTTATCAAGTGCTGGAGAAAGAGTTTCGCCAATAGGTGGTAGTTGTCCCGGATCCCCAATAAAGATTAATTGGCAATTAATTCCATTAAACACATAGGACAGGATGTCGTCTAATAATTTGTTTTTCGGGATCATGGAACATTCGTCAATAATAAAAAGGGTGTTTTTGTGCTTATTAGGAGCTAAGCTCGATTTATACGATCCATTTTTTTGTTTAGAATGAAAATATATTTTTCGATGTATGGTAAATGCATTTGCATCAGAATAGGCAGATAGAACTTTAGAGGAGCGTCCCGTTGGACCTAATAAACATGTTTTTACATTTATTTCTTTTAAACTTTTAACCAATGCCCCTAAAAAGGAAGATTTTCCAGTGCCTGCAAAACCGGTTATGATTAATAATGGATTTAATTTTTCATTTTGAAGAAACGAGATAGATTCTTCTAATAAATGGTTTTGATCCTTTGTAAAGGGATGAAAAAAATGATTTTTTAGCTTTTCTTTAAAGGAATCAATACGATCATTTTTTAAAATCATAAGTGGCTAATAAATAATATTTGAAAGTATGATTTAAATTTAAATGAAAAATTGTAGTTTTGTTAGGTATCTAATATTAGTTAACTATGTCAAATTTAGAGGTTTTTTTAAAGAAATTATCCGTCCCTTTTATCTTTTTCTTATTATCCCTATCGATTTTCTATATAGGAGTTGACACAGAACAGGATAAGTATTTTTATATAGGAGCAAGTTTAGTTCTTTCTGCATCCGTTTTAACAGCATTGTTTAGTTTAGGTATTCTAAACAAAAAAATATTAATAGCTTTTTCAATTTTAGGTAGTTTAGGAGCACTTTTATCTATCTATTATATTGGTGAGGGAGTTGATAACACCTATGTGGAGCAAAAAAGATATTTAAAATGTAAATCTCAATCGATTCTTAATTTAAATGATTTACGAATGATTCAGTCCGAATTATATAAGAAAAAGCTTAGAGAGTGTAGAAGTAAATACACATCAAAAGGAGATTCTATACTGAACTTGGAGCTTAATAAGATTACTTATACAGATAATTGGTCTGAGTTAATTAATTTCCTAAATACCGGAACAGTAACTTCCGTAGATGCTTTTGGAACGGTACCAGATAGACCGATTGATAATATAGGAAATGTTTTGATTTATGGTTATGATGAAAAAGGAAATGAATTTCCTATTGATAACAACATGACCGAGCAAGAGGCTTGGCTTTTAACAAAAGCATTAGACACAAACTATAGGCACTTATTTTTATATCAAAAACAAGATAAGTTTAATGAATTTGCATCAAAGTTTAATTCAACAAATAAAGACTTGTTAAATTTCAGAAGAGATTCTTCGGATGTTTCTTTTTTAAAAACTAGGTTTACTGAAAATAAATCGAATATCTTAAAAAGAGAAAAACAAGGATATTTTGCTTTTAATTCAGATTCATTAAAATTCATTCCTTATAATGGAGCAAAAACAAAGTGGGAATTTGAATTGGATAAAAAGAAAAATGAGCTTAAAGTGATTGGAACTATTCCTTACGGAGATTTCTGGAAAGGAAAAACAAAAGAAGAATTGGTGCTTACTCTAAAAACAAAAGCAACCAATAGAGACCAGGAAGAAGTTGTTCTATCTTGGGAAGATGAATAATTTATATGCGAATTTTAGCGGTTCAAATTTCTGAGGTTAATGCTAGGTTAAATTATTTTGATTCTGATTCTGATACCCTTTTAAATCAATGGGACCTTACTTTTAATGACAAACTAGAGTATAGGTACAAAGAATTTTTAAACGATTATTTTTTAAGCGAAGGCATTTTTAAATTGGAAGTTGATGAATGTCTTGTGTCTTGGGAAGGCTCACGGTCCACGCTTGTGCCATCAAGTTTGTTTGTTGAATCCAATGCGAGTGAAATTTTTAAAACTAGTTTTGGCGCAAACTTTATTAAAGCAAATATCGATTTTAACCGATTAGCGAAATTAAATATTGTAAATATTTTTGATCGGCCATTGTGGTTAAAGTCTTTTTTTGTTTTAAAATACCCTTCTGTAATTATTCAACATCAAGGAAGTTATCTTTTAAAGTACTTGTCTCAAGTTACAAAAAAGAATGAAGAGATACTATCAGTCCTTAGTATTCAACAAGATCATTTTTTATTAATCATATTTCACAATGAAGAATTAAAAGCGTACTTAACAAATAAGTATGATCATAAGGATGATATTATTTACCATTATGCAAATGCCTTTAATCAATTAAACATCCTTAAATCAAAAGGTGTTTTAAAAATAATTTCGTCCTCAAAGAAGGCTCATGATATTGCAAATAACATCGAAGAGGATATTAATAATTTAAAATTAACGCCTCAACTTGAAATTGCCCCGGATTCATTATTTATTCTTAAAGCATTTCAAACTTGCGTATAATAGGAGGATATTTAAAAGGAAGAAGATTTAAGGTTCCAAAAAATTTTCATTCAAGACCAACTACAGATTTTGCAAAAGAAGGCTTATTTAATGTCTTAGATAATCACTTTAGTTTAGAAAGTAAAAATGTTTTGGATTTGTGCTCTGGGACTGGTAATATTTCGTTTGAATTTATTTCAAGAGGAGCTGCTAAGGTTACTTGTGTCGATTCCAATTATTCTAGTTTTCGTTTTATTAAGCAAAATGCTACTAGTCTTGAAATAACCAATGCAATTTCTATTGTAAAGTCAGATATTATTAAATTTGTTAAGACAGTTAACGAGAAATACGATTTTATTTTTGCAGATCCTCCATATAAATTTGATAAATACGAAGAATTAATAAATTATGTATGTACACAAACTAGTACTTTAAATGAAAAAGGTGTTTTTATTCTTGAGCATGGAAGAGATTATAATTTTGAGTCCCATTCTTTTTTTTCTTTCTCTAAGAAGTATGGAAATGTATACTTTAGTTTTTTTGAAAAAAAGTTAATTTAATGAAAAGAGTTTTTTTTCCCGGGTCGTTTGATCCTTTTACAAAAGGACACGAGTCTCTTGTTTTAAAAGCATTGGATTTATTCGATGAAATAATAATTGGTATTGGAGTTAATTCTACAAAAAGCTCGATGTTTCCCTTAGAAAAAAGAATAGATCATATAGAGAGTCTTTTCAATAATGAAGTTAAAGTTGTTTCTTATGATTCATTAACCATAAATGCATGTAAAGATCTTGAATGCACGCATCTTTTAAGAGGTCTTCGAGATGCAAATGATTTTGAATATGAAAAATCTATTGCTTTGATGAATACAGAGCTTTCAAGCTTTGAAACGGTTTTTATGTTGTCAGATAATAAGTATTCGTTTATTGCTTCTTCTATTATACGCGAATTATATAAGAACGGCTCAGATATTTCTAAATTTGTAACGAATGTCGATAAATTAACTTAATCTTGGTATAATTTATGATTATTTTAAATTACTATGAATTATATTTTTAGTTTTATTTTTTGTTCCTTTTCTTTATTATCCTTTTCACAAGGAACAGTTGATTCTATTTTGATACGTGGCATAGCAAAGTATTATAAAAATCACCCAATTCAACTGTTTAAAATTGATGATTATATTTCTAATAAAGAATCTTTAATTGAAAGTTCAAGAGTTGACTCAAATGGGATATTTCAATTTAAAATCCCTAATATACCTACTCAAAAGGTCCTTTTGAGAAGTAGGAGGAACACGGCATATCTATATGTGCAACCTGATTCTGAGTATTTTTTTGAAATGCCTTCAAAAAATGAATTTGAACCTCAAAGAGTTTATGGAAATGACATTGAATTGATTTTTTTTAATTTGGACTCAACCGATATTAATTATAAAATATTGTCTTTTCAGAATTTTTTGGATAATCGATTTTCTACGTTTTATTACACAAAAAAAAGTGATCCTAAAAAATTTGGCACCGAATTTATTACTTTGTTAGATACCATAAATGATCTTTATAAATCAGATAAAGATGTTTTTTTTAGATCTTTTATAAAATATACTCTAGCGGAGTTGGAGGTGGTTGAAAATTTGAGATCAAAAAAAAATTCCTATTTCAAATATTTCCATAACAAACGCATATATTATAAAAATGATGCCTATATGGCATATTTTAATGTGTTTTATGATTATTTAAATAACTCGATAAGTAATGTTTTACAAACATATACTTTTAAAGCGATAAAAAAAGCAAGCCCTACATTGCTAATGAATATCCTTTCTAAGGAATTGTTTCTTAAAAACGTAAACATTAGAGAGTTGGCCATGATTAAAATGTTAGGCGATTGTTATAATAACCCCGAATATAGCAAACAGAATATCATTACCATTTTAGATAGCGTGAGCTTTAAATCAAGAAATTCGACGAATCGTAAAATAGCCTCTAATTTAATTGAGAAATTACTTGCCTTATACCCGGGTCAAGGTGCTCCTGAATTTAATTTTTTTAAAAATGGAGATAGTGTTAATTTAAAATCATTTAATGGAAGGTTTTTATACCTTCATTTTTTTAACCCCCTTGAATCTCAATCTGTTTCAGAATTAGAAGCATTAATTCTATTACATAAAGATTATGGAGAGTTAATTCATTTTTTAACAATCTACCCTAACAACTTAAAAGAGGAAACTAAAACAAAAATTGTATTAGATAAAATCAATTGGGATAAAACATCTATTGATATAACAAACCAACTATGGAATGCATATAAAGTGGAATTGTTTCCTATGTATTATTTGATAAACCCTAATGGCATTCTTATTCAATCGCCAGCATTATCTCCTGTGCCAAATGGAGATTATGAAACAATTCACAACACCTTTCTTAGTATAAAAAAGTTCTTAAAAGGCAATTAACTTTGTCTTGTTTGAATTGCAATTGGTCTAGTAAATCGAAGAATACTATCGGTTCCAACCGATGTAAATCGACTATCAGTAGACGCTGGATAAGGTCCGCCATGGTGCATATGTTTTGTTGTTTGAACCCCTGTTGGAACATCATTAAAAATGATTCTTCCTGCTCGATTTATCCCAATATTTATAAGGGGTTTATGTTGCTCGAATTCTCTTTCACTTCCAATAAAAGAAAAAGTTAACTGGCCTTCTATTTTTTTTAACCCCTTTTTTAATTCTTCAATAGAAGAATATGAAATAAGTAAACAAAATGGTCCAAATACCTCTTCTTGAAGTGAAGGATTTGATATAAAGTTTTTAATGTCTATGGATAAAAGTGTAGGTTTTGCTTTGTTTTCGTCTTTGTTTTTTGTGTTTTGATAAAGCAAGCCATTGGATTGTTTTTTTCTTTCATATATTAATGCATTATATCTTTTTAGGATAGAAGGGTGAACCATCCAAATGGGTTTAGTTTCAATGACTTTTTTTGTCAATAATTCAATAAAGTTATTGTCTGTATTGTTTTTTGGATAAAATATAATTCCTGGTTTTGTGCAGAATTGTCCTGCATCATTACAAATTGAGGTGCTTATTTTATCTATCCAAAATGATTTATTTTCCTTTATTTTATCCTTAAAAAGGATTATCGGATTTGTGCTTCCCATTTCTGAAAAAACAGGAATGGGAGTTTTTCTTTTCATTGCAAGGTCAAATATCGATTTTCCTCCATTTAAACTTCCAGTAAATGAAATCGCTTTAATATTTTCACTAGAAATTAATGTTTGAGCAACATGATGAGAATCATCTTGAAGATGTGAAAAAAAACCTTCTGGGAGTTTGCTTTTTTGGTTTGCTTTAATAATTGCTTTTGCTACTAAATAACTTGTTCCTGCATGAAATGGATGTGATTTAACAATTACTGGACATCCCGCAGCAAGAGCAGCAATAGTGTCGCCACCTGCTGTTGAATAAGCAAGTGCAAAATTACTTGCTCCAAAAACCAATACTGGCCCAAGAGCTACTCGGTGTTTTTCAATACGAATATTTGTTGATAAATCGAGGTTAGATGAAATTTCTTTCCAAGATGGGGTATTAATTAATTTTGTGAATTTATTAATGGTGTTAATGGTTCTGTTAAATTCCGTGGTAAATCGTTGTTGACTTAATCCCGTTTCTTTACAATAACTGTTTTTTAGTTTTTCTTGATCATCTTTTAAAAAGTTTATTAATAAATTAAAAAACAAAACTCGATCGGCATGGCTTGGTGGATAATCTGCTTCATAATAATTAGAAGCTAATTCAAGTGCATTTTGGACGTCCTTGTCTGAAGCTATCGAGTAACTTTCTTGGTTGTAAGAGTTCTTTATTGGATTAAAAGTTTTAAATATTTTGTTGGTATTCTTTTTTTCAGAAAAACCAACAAAGTTGCCAAAAAGACTCACTAATTTAGACTTCTATTAGATTAAATTGGTAGGTTTCCATAATTTGATTAGAAAGAATTTTTAGGCATGCTTGCTCTACTTTTTCAGATGCATCTTCTTTGTTTTCTGCATCAACAAATAAGGAAATATGTTTTCCAATTCGAACATCTTGGATCTCAGGAAGGCCAACATTTCCCATGGAGTTACTAACGGCTTTTCCTTGTGGGTCTAAAAGCGCCTCGAGGGGCATGATATCTATTTCTGCTTTAAACTTCATTTTTTTTATTTATAAAATTATAGATAATGGACAAACTTAAGTACAAAAATACAATTAAAGGGATAGCCCAAACCTTAAAGAGGATAATTATTATTATAGAGACAAGTATAAATCCAAATTTTAATTTATTTTCAGATATTTTGAATGTTTGAAATTTCAATGCCATAAGGCGAAAATTACTAATAAGTAGTATGGACATGAAAAAACAAAGCCCAGAAATAAAATAAATGTCAAATAAATAGGTGCTGATCCACTTTTCTTGATTGTTCCAATTAGCATAGTTTTCTAGAAAATATAACGGAAAGAATAAAAAGAAAAATGTGTTTAATGGTGTTGGAATTCCGATAAACCCAAATCTTTGTTTTTCATCAATATTAAATTTAGCTAACCGAAACATTGAAAAAAAAGGGATAATCAAGGCACAAAATGGAAGATACTTAATAGATGCATCAAAATCCGTTGGTACATTATAACATATTGCACTATACCAATTATTTAGTTCAAAACGAATGTGAGCAGCTGCATCTGGCTCGATCGTTGAGTTTATTTGTGAAGGAAACGTTAAAACAACAATCATTACCATCATTAGCACTCCAGGAGCTAGTCCAAATGTAACCATGTCTGCCAATGAATCTAATTGTTTGCCTATAGGGTTAGTTTGCTTAAGAAGTCGTGCAACAAATCCATCTAAGAAATCAAAAACAATTCCTAAAATAATTGCATAGATTGCCCAATCAACTTTTCCTACAAGACAAAAAAAGATACTGATGGATCCGCATAGCATATTCATGGATGTTAGAATATTGGGTATGTTAATCATTTTCCTACTTTTTTTTTTAAGGTTTTTAAATCAAAATCTCGTAAATTAGAGTTATTCACAAAGAATCTTATACAAATAACACAATTTTTTGTTGAATTATGTGTTAAGAGTTAATAAATTCGTGTTATGAAAACCTCATTTTTTTTAATAGCTCTGTTTCTTGCCTATGCATCGTTTGCTCAGGATAACACTATAGCACCTAAATATTCCAATGAATTTCTTTCTATTGGAGTAGGCGCGGATGCTTTAGGAATGGGAAATGCATTTGCCGCAGAAACCAGTGGAGCATCTTCTGTTTACTGGAATCCCGCTGGTCTAATTAAGGTGGATAAATGGTTAGAAATTGGGTTTATGCATTCTTCTTATTTTGCTGGAATTGCTAAATATGATGTTCTAAACTTTGCCCACAAATTAGACGATAAAAGTGCAATAGGTTTTGGAGCCATTCGTTTTGGTGTAGATGATATACCAAATACAACTCAATTAATTGATAATAATGGAAATATTAATTATGATAACATAACTACTTTTTCAGCTGGAGATTATGCTTTTTTATTTTCTTATGCAAGGGCATTGTCAGTTGAAGGGATGAGTGTTGGGGGAACAGCAAAAATTATTCATAGAAAAATTGGAGATTTTGCAAAATGTTGGGGTTTTGGAATTGATGCAGGTATGTTATATGAATATTCAGATAAGTGGAAATTTGCGGCAGTTATAAGAGATGCATCTTCTACTTTTAATGCATGGATGTTTGATTTGGATCAACAAATGCAACAGACTTTTATTGCAACTGGCAATGAGTTGCCTCAAAATGGACTTGAGTTAACTTTACCAAGAATTATTTTAGCTGCAAACGGAAACTTTGATTTAGGGAAATCAGGTCTATATGCTGGTGGTGAAATAGATTTGGATATTACAACAGATGGTGCCAGAAATACTTTAGTCGGAACTAATGTGTTTTCGATTGACCCTCATTTTGGTTTAAAATTTGGTTTTAAAGATTTCTTTGTTTTAAGAGGGGGGATATCAAACATGCAATATGTATCAGATCTTAATAATAATACCACTTTAAATGTACAACCAAATATTGGAGTAGGTGTTGCCTTTAAGGGCTTTCATTTGGACTATGCCTTTACGGATATTGGAGATGCGTCAGTTGCTCTATATTCGCATGTTATTTCTTTAAGATTACGTTTGAACAAACCTAAAAATGCGGTAAAATGAAACAGGTTTTACTTCTTTTTTCAGTCCTTTTTTTTAGTTTAAGTAATTTCTCTCAAATAATTGGTAATGAGTGGATTAATTACAATCAAAACTATTATTCATTTTCTGTGTATCAGTCAGGAATTCATAAAATTGATTATTTGAGTTTGGCTTCTTCAAATGTTCCTATTCAAGCTTTTTCTTCGGATAATATTCAAATTTTTGGTAGAGAAAAGGAAGTTCCTCTTTTTATTGAAGATGGTGGAGATGGTACTTTAGACAATGGAGATTATATTTTATTTTATGCAGAAAAGAATGATGGATGGTTAGATTCAACATTATATGATGACCCCTCTTGGATAGGAAATCCAAAATATAGTCTATACAACGATACGATTCAATATTTTTTGACTTGGAATAATTCCACTTCTAATAAAAGGTTTACAATTGAAACCGATGTTTCTTATAATTCTTACACTCCAGCGGATTATGTTTTATTTGAAACATTTGAATCTTATGCTGAGCAATATAATGAAGGTGAGAAATCTGCAAAGGCATCAAGTTCCTTTTTTGTCGAAGGAGAAGGTTGGGGGAAAGACATTATTGATGGGGTGAATGGCCATACTTGGAATTTTTCCAATGCTTCTTTTGCAAATCTTTACAATGGATTAAATGCTCCTGAAATAAATTATAAATCGGTAGTGGTTGGGTCATCTAATTCTACTTTTACTGGTCCTGGAAATCACCATACCAATCATACCATAGGTACAACAAATTACGTTTTATTTGATTCTGTTTTTACCGGCTATAAATCGGTTTACATCAATAAAAATTTCCCCGTTTCTATTGTTTCTAATTCTTCCTCTTTAAACTTTAAGGTTAATATTGTTAATAGCTCTGTTTCTACTGGAGCATCAACAGATTATCAGTCGATTAATTATTGGTCATTTTTATACCCTAGATCTTTATCTTTTTCAAACGCAAATCAAATATATTTTAAAGCAATGAATTCTTCTTCGGGGAAAATTCGCTTGGATATGCAATCTCTTAATATATCCAATCCAATAATGTTTTCTTTAGGAGATGTTCCAAGAAAAATACCTGTAACCTTAAATGGGAATATCCTTCAAGCGATTGTTCCAAACGAAATAAATTCCAATCAACAAGCAATAATCATTCAGGATTATTCAAACCTAATCCCCGTATCTAATCTTAATCCGGTTAATGGAACTTCTTCTTTTACAGATTTTTCAAATATTACAAATAACGACAATGCAGTAATATTTGTTTATCCATCGATTCTTCAGTCTGCTACTTTTGACTATGCTTCTTACAGAAGTTCTGTATTGGGGGGCAATCATAATGTGGTTTTAGCAGATGTTAACGAATTATATCAACAATATGGTGGTGGAATTAAAAAACATATCAATGGAATTAGAAGATTTGCATTTCACCTACATACAAACTCCATAAATAAGCCTATTGGTCTTTTTTTGATTGGTAAAGGAATAAGAGAAGCAACAATATATTCTGTAACTTCAAATGGAGATGGTTCAAGGCAAAATCCTTCTTTTTACAATGCTTCTTTAATGCCATCTTTTGGACATCCTTCTAGTGATGTTTGTATAACCTCTAATCTTCCTGGTTTTGATAAGTATGCCCCATTAATTCCAACAGGAAGAATAGCATGTTCAAGTAGTCAAGAACTATTAGATTATCTTAACAAAGTAAAAGATTATGAATCCCAACAAAATCAATCTTCGATATATAATACTGATACTAAAGATTGGCAGAAAAAAATATTACATTTTTCAGGTGGTACAGGTACAGTGGAACAACAGTCTTTTCAACTTCAATTAAATGCTTTGGCTGATATTGTGGAGGATGATTATTTTGCAGGAGATGTAACTCTTGTCGCAAAAGAGACAGGAAACCCTATTTCACCTATTGAATTACAGGAGGTAAAGGATAGAATTAGCAATGGGATATCAATAATGACATTCTTTGGTCATTCCTCTTCTACACAAAGCGGTTTTGATATTAACTTGGATGAACCTCAATATTGGAATAATTATCAGAAATACCCAGTTTTATTGGCAAATTCATGTTTTAATGGAAATCTTTTTCAGGGCTCTCAATCCAAATCTGAGCAATTTGTTTTAACTCCAGATGCAGGGGTTATAGCCTATATAGGAACAATTAACCTAGGCTTTTCATCCCCATTAAATATTTATTCAAGAGAATTTTATAAGCAGCTCAGTTTGTATAATTATTCAGGGTATATTTCTGAACACATTAGAAATAGTATTGATTCGATTATTGATGTTACATCAAGTCTTGCATATGAATCTACTTTTTTACAAATGACACTTCATGGCGATCCGATGCTTAGATTTAATTACCATAGCAAGCCTGAAATTGAAATTTTACCTTCTGATCTTTCAATTGGACCATCATTTATTGATTTATCCACCGATTCTCTAGAGCTTAACATATCGTTTAAAAATTTAGGTATATCAATATTAGATACGTTTGTTGTGCAAATAATTAGAGATTTTCCAGGTTCTTTTACAGATTCCATTTATCAATTAAATATTGAAGGAATGGATTATGACAAATCGTTTCAATTTAAAATTCCTTTTCAACCATCTATTGGAGTAGGTCTTAATAAATTTTCAATACTTGTTGATTTACCTTCTGTTATTGATGAGCAGTATGATGAATTCGATAACAACAGAATAGACAAAAACTTCTTATTTAATATAGATGGTATACAACCGATTCTTCCATATAATTATGCAGTAGTTCCAAAAGATACGATTACTTTATTCGCATCCACTATAAACCCTTTAGCAGCATTTAACTCCTATCGTTTTGAAATTGATACGACTCATAATTTTTCTTCTTCTTTTCATAAATACTCTCAAGTATCTGGATTGGGTGGTGTTCAATCGGTTTCCTATGCAGACTGGCTTTCGGTTTCTTCTAACACCTCAGATCCACTTATTTTAGAAGATAGTGTAGTATATTATTGGCGTGTAGCACTTGATGAAGCCAATCCGATTTGGAAAAGATATTCTTTTCAGTATATCCCAGAAAAAGAAGGGTGGGGTCAAGATGATTTTTTTCAATTTACGGATAATTCATTAGGCGGAGTTGTTTTAGATTCGGCTACAGAAAAAAGATCATTTTATCCATTTGTTAAGGAAATTGCATGTCTAACCAAAGTCAACGATAATGTTCCTGAGGAATATGATGATAATGCTTGGTATTTAAACAACGAACAACAAGATTATGGAATTTTAACACCAATCAGAAAATTTCATGTAGCCATTATAGACAAAAGTTCTCTTACTCCTTGGGAAACAAGATATGGTTCGCAGAACCCAAATAATGATTTTGGAAATGCAAATGATGGAAATCCATATGGCCTTAATCGTCCTTTTAAATACTTCACTTTTAATCAAAACAGTCCTTCTCAAATGGCTTCCTTTAGAGATTTAATTGAAAACATTATCCCTAATGGAAATTACATTCTTATTTATACTCCAATGGAAAACCGTTACGATTATTGGGATGCACATCAACCACAGTTATATCAAATGTTCCAAAACATGGGTTCGGACAGTATTTTTGTTGGTTGTAACAGGCCAAACAAGCCATTTATATTTCTAACCAGAAAAGGAGACCCAAATTTTGTGGTGGAATTGTTTTGTCAAAACAATGAAGATATATTTTTAGATACAATTATTCCTGGAATAGCTAGTTTTGGTTTTGAAACAAGTCCATTTATCGGTCCATCGGCCAATTGGAAATCGGTGTATTGGAAACAAAATACAATAGATCCATTTCCTATTACTGATTCTACAAGACTTAAAATACTTGTCTATGATGTACAACAAAATTATCAGTACACCATAGATACCTTATTTACGAATATGGATTCTATTCTTCAGTTAAATAATCTAATTGATGCGTCTCAACATCCATTTATTCGATTATCATCCGAATATACCGATATCGCAAATGGAACCCCTTCTCAGGTTGGTTTTTGGCATGTTTTGTATGATCTTGTTCCAGAGGCAGCAATTGATGGCAGTGATGGGTTTGCTTGGGTTCCTGGAACTGATACGGTTGCAGAAGGTCAAACTATTGAATTTGCTATAGATGTTAAGAATATAAGCGAGCTTCCAATGGATTCCTTATTAATAAATTATTTTATTATTGACGATAATCAGAATATGAACCCCATTAATTATCCTCGTCAAGATTCGCTTCTTGTTGGAGGTGTTATTCGTGACACTATTATAATAAACACTACAGGTTTAACCGGGCAGAACTTTATATGGATGGAAGTTAACCCATATGTAGATGCCTCTAATACTGTTACAGATCAGCCAGAATTATCGCATGTTAACAATTTACTTCAATTTCCTTTTTATGTCCGTAGAGAAGACCAGAATCCAATTTTAGACGTTACTTTTAATGGAATTCATATTCTAAATGAAGACATTATTTCACCAACTACTGAAATTTTAATTTCATTAAAAGATGAAAATCCTTTTTTAATTATGTCTGAAGATGAAGACACTTCTCATTTTGCTATTTATTTAACTGATCCGGATGGGATACAAACAAGAATTCCATTTGTAGATGTTAATGGGCAAATAATCATGCAGTGGGTTCCTGCTAATTCTCAAAATAAGCGATTTAAAATAGTTTACCCTAAATATTTTGAAAAATCGGGCATTTACACCTTAATCGTTGAAGGTTCAGATAAAACAGGAAATCCATCTGGGGATTATGCATATCAAATAGATTTTGAAGTCATTCATGAATCAATGATTACCCAATTAATGAATTATCCAAATCCATTTTCTACAAGTACACGTTTTGTTTTTAATTTAACCGGTGATTTTATTCCGGATGATTTACAAATTCAAATTATGAATATAAATGGTCGAGTAGTTAAAGAAATCGATGAATTTGAGTTAGGATCTATTAACATTGGAAGAAATATTACCGAATATGCATGGGATGGAAGAGATGATTTTGGCGATCAATTAGCAAATGGTGTTTATTTGTATCGTGTTAAAATGAAAATTAATGGACAAGATATTAAACGCTTAGAAAGTGGTGCTGATAATTACTTTCACAAAGGTTTTGGAAAAATGTACTTGTTGAGATAATTATTTTTTCCCAAATCTTACTGCGAGAATCGCGGTATCATCTGCATAGTTTAAATCTTGCTTCCACTCATCTATTTTTGAAAAAATAGTGTAATTCATGTCAGCCATGCTTAAGCCTCCAGCCTTGGTTGCTCTTGAAAATGCCTTTACTTCTTTTATAAGTCGCTTTAATCCAAATTGTTCTCCCTTAGAATTTTCTTGTTCTACAACTCCATCGGTATACATAATTAGTGTCGATTTTGGAGGAATGTTTATTTTTCCAACTTCAATATTTGGAATTTCATCCATCATCCCCAAGCCTATACAACCGATATCAAGAAGCTTAGAAGAATTTCCGTGCAAAATAAAGGGTTGATTATGTCCTGCGTTAATATATTTCATTTCTCTTGTAAAAGCATTGTAATGGCCAATAAAAAAAGTGATAAATTTTTCTCCTTTTGCACTTTTCATGACTTTTTTATTTAGTTCTTCCATTAAAAAAGCCATTTCAAAACGTTGATATCTAAAAAGAGTTCTTATAGTTGCTTGAAAATTTGCCATTAAAAGTGCTGCGGTAATTCCTTTTCCAGAAACGTCTGCAATACAAAAAATATATTCGTCATCCCCTAATGGGATAAAGTCGTAATAATCACCTCCGATAGCATGTCTTGGGATAAATTTTGCTGAAATATCCATTTTGAAATTTGAAGGTAAATTAGAAAAATCTGGAAAAAGAAGTTTTTGCATTTCTCTAGCTACTTCAAGTTCTTTTTTTATTGCCTCCTGCGCCAAACTTTTCTTAAGTATACTTTTGTTTTCAATAGCAACACTAACAATATTGCTTAGAGTTTGAATAAAGCTTAAATATAAATGGTCATCTTTTATCTTTTTATCTGTTTTTGTTTCTATTCTAGATACAAGAACATATGCTAATGGTTTATCATGATGAATAACAGGTATAATCGCATCAAAATTATCCAAAAGAGCATTATTTGATGAATCAACTATAGTAATGTCTGTAAAGCGGTTTAATTCTCGAGCAATTTGATCCACAACGATTTTCATTTTAAATCCTTTTTTTAAAATGCATGACCAATGGTTATCTGTTTGATGAAGAATAACAAACTTTTTAAATCCTAATTGTTCTTTTAAAACAAAAGAATAAATATCAAGAATGTTTTCAACTGGAAGATTTTCATTTATGGCCGTAGTTATCTCAAGAATAGAGTTAAGTTTAATGTCTTTTAACTCGATTTTATGTTTTAAAACTTCGTTTTGTTTTTTAACCATTTTTTAATAACTCTATTAATTCTGGTAATTTTTTTATAGCGGCCATTTCTTTATACTTAAATCTTATTTCGCTACATGGACTCCCAAAGTAGGTTTTCCCTGCTTTAAGGCTTTTAGAAATACCTGATTGGGCACCAACCACTACATTTTCTTCAATAATTACGTTGCTGGCACAGCCAACTTGCCCCCAAAGAGTAACATTGTCTTTGATTTGAACACACCCTGCTATACCAACATTTGCAGCCATTAAGCAATTCTTTCCAATAACGGTATCATGACCAATATGAACTTGATTATCTAGCTTGCTTCCTTCTCCAATTCTGGTGATTGCTGAAACTCCAGCATCAATGGTGCATAAAGCTCCGATCTCCACATTGTTTTCTAAGAGAACACAACCAGTACTATGCATTCGATTGTATTCATTCTCTTTTTTCTTATAGTAAAAGGCATAATGACCAATAATGCTGTTTGGTCCTATAATTACATTGTCTTCTATAACGCAATTGTCATATATACAAACTCCAGAGTGAATAATAGCATTTTTCCCAATAGAAACATTATTTCCAATAAAAACATTTGGATAAATATGAGCACTTTTATCAATAATGCAATTTAAACCAACAGATTTTGTATGTTTTTTTAATGGTGAAAAATGCAGGCATAAAAAATTATAATCATCAAAAGGATTATTGGAAATTATAAGGGCTTTATTTGTTGGGCAATTTATTTTTTTATCCGCAATAATTGTTGTTGCATTAGAATTTACAGCTTTTTCATAATATTTTTTATGGTCCACAAATACGATATCTCCATTTTCTACCGAGTGAATTTCATTAATACCGGTTATTGTGTGATTTGGATCCCCAACAAACTTACATTTAATAAGTTCAGATATTTCTTTTAGGGTGTGTGGTCGAGATAATTTCATTTTTGAATAGGATATATATTCAAAAATACTGCTGATTATTTGATTTTCAGCTGCCTTTCTTATGGAGTTATCCTCTTTGCACTGTTAATTGTTGTTTTGCTTTTTATTTAATTAAATGCTTCTTTTAAGATAGTTTTAAGGTCGGTTTTTTCCAATTTTTTAAGTTTTTTTTCTTTTTTAGAAATAACCAAAAAAGGCAATTTTTCTTGGGTGCATATATCTAAATCGTGCGATGAAATAAGAATAGTTTTCTTTTTAAGTTCTGCAATGGATTTCAAATACTGTATTATTTTTTGTTTGTTTTTATAATCTAAAAATGCGGTTGGTTCATCTAGTAATATTATTGGGGTGTCTTGACAAACAGCTCTTGCAATTGAAAGCAGTTGACGTTCTCCATCACTTAATTCATTAGTAAAAATGTCTTGAAATGAAAGCATTGAGATATCTTTTAAGCAATTTACTGCCGCTTGCTCGTCTTTTTTATTTAATTGTCCCCATGCATTTGTATGAGGTGTTCTTCCAAGAGAAACATAGTTTTTTGCAGTTAAATAAGGGATTCCACTAAAACTTGAATTAACAATGGCACAAGTTTGGGACATGTTTTTTAAGTTGTATCTATTTATGCTTTTATCATTAATAATTAATTTCCCTTTTAATGGTTTTATTTGTCCTGAAATAGTCTTTAATAATGTAGATTTACCAATGCCATTTTTCCCTGCTAAAACAAAAATTTCTCCTTTATTTATTTTTAAGTCAGAAACCCTAAAAAGAGTTTTGTTATAGCCAATTTCTATTTCTTTAAAATCAATCATGATTTTTTTCTAATTACAAGATAAATAATAAAAGGAGCGCCAATAAAGGAAGTCAATACATTGATTGGAATTAAGATAAAGTTATTTGACAATTGAATAACCATGTCACAAAGCAGCATAAATCCTGCTCCAAGAAAAACATTAACAACTAATAGTTTTTTGTGATCTTGGGTCTTAAAGATAATCTTAGATAAGTTGGGTACAGCTAAACCTATAAAAGCAATTGGTCCACAAAATGCGGTTATTGTTCCGGTTAAAATAGCGGTAATGGAGATGCATAAAAATCGAACCTTCTTTATGTTAACCCCAAGTGATTTTGCTTCTTTTTCACCAATAACGAGAGTGTTTAATGGTTTTGTAATAAGAAAGGAAAGCATGATTGCTAAAAAAATAATGAGTGTTATTCCAAATAATTGATAAAACTCTACACGTTGAAGTGACCCCATGGACCAAAAGAAAAATCCTTTTAGTTTTTCTGCCTCTGCAAATGTTTCCAATAGATTAATCGTTGCATTAATAAAACTAGAAAGCATAATTCCGATTAATAATAAAGAAATGTTTGAACGAATAAACATGGAGCATATTAGCATAATAGCACCAAGTATAAAGGCGCCAATTAATGCGCTTAGTAACATTCCAGATTCGGTATTGAAAAAATAAAACCCACTGAGCATGGAAAGTCCAATAAATAATGAGGCTCCTGAATTTAAACCAAGGACATATGGGCCAGCTAATTGATTGTTAAATAGGGTTTGCATTAAAAGACCTGATACCGCTAATGCTGCCCCAGCAAGTATAGCCATGCTAACTCTTGGTATTCTTAACTCATGTAAAATAATTTGGTTTAAGGAGTTGGAGTCGTAGTTAAATAAGGCGTTAAAACATTCTTTTATAGAAACAGAAATTTCACCAATAAATAAATTGGTGAATCCTAAAAATGAAATACATAGAATTAAAATGAAAATCCAGAAAGAATTTGTTTTATTTTTCATTAATCTTTTTGTAAAAATATAAATCCCTTTTTAAATTAATATCGGGATGTAATATTTGAATAAGGTCTGCTAAAACATAATCTGGATGACATGCTGAGACTTCCCAAAATTTATTTTTATTATGGCTATAGCAGAAAATATTGTTGTTTTTAAAACTTTCAAAATGAATTGATTTTGGATTGTTTTGCAGGATTAGTTTTTTATTTTTAAATCCAGGATTGAACCAATAATTTGTGTTTTTATTGTCAATTAAAATTTTTTCAAAATGCATGTTAATGCTTCCTTTTTTTCTGTTTTTTTGATACCGATATTCACATTTGGCATCTTTGAATAATTTTGCTTTGTAGCTGTTTCCACCTGGTGCCCACCAATGTTCTCCTACTAAATTCCCAGAGAATACGGTTTTACTTGTTTTTGATTTTGAAGCAATTTTTTTTAGCTGATTGTATTTTTGTGTTACTTCTTTTACATGTATTTTTGCCATTTTTTCAGTGCCTGTTAAATAACCAAATAACAAAACCCACTCTAATTTTCCTAATGGATGAGGTTCTTTCCAATCAAAATTAGGAATACAATGAATGCCAAGTTTTTGTAAATGCGTACTTTTTGAAAAATCATCCGTAAATCCACTATACATAATTAATTTTGCTTTGGAAGAAATTATTTTTTCAAATGAAGGTTGGTTTTCTTCTCCAAATTCAATAATTTTTTTGCTTTCAATTCCTTTAATAACATTTTTGTTATGCACGTATTTTTTAGATACAACCCCTTTTATAACGTTTGTTTTATTTAACTCTGAAAGCATACCTATGTGTGTAGATGAAAAAACAATCATTGAATTAATAGGGGTTTTTATTTTTTGATGATCTGTAGAATTACTTTGTTGATTTATTGGTATGAAATACCGATATGTCTTATTTTTTATTTCTGGATGTTTGATATGGATATATACCCCTTCTTGTTTTTCATAAATAGTTAAATGTTTAGAATGTTTTGTTATTGATTGTTTTTTGTCGAAATATTTTGTTTTAGAGATTTTTGAATTACAAGAACAAAATAGAAGGACTAATCCAATAAAATATACTTTTTTAGATTTAACAAGAAAAATCATAAAATCATAAAAAAAAGGCTGCATCCGAATTCTTGTCAAGAATTGTTGTTTTATTTATTTAAATAAAGATAATTATTAAACATAAAATCGAAATAGATATTCTGTTTTATTTAAAATACATTACCTTATCTTTATCAAAATTTTAAAATGGGAAAGATTCTTATTATTGATGATGAAAGAGCAATACGAAGAGCACTTCGTGAAATACTCGAGTTTGAGGACTTTGCTGTGGATGAGGCAGAGAATGGAAAAGAAGGCTTTGAAAAAGCAACAGAAACGGTTTATGATATAATTTTTTGTGACATAAAAATGCCATTAATGGATGGCCTTGAAGTTTTACGTGAATTGGTAAAGGTTGGGGTAGAAACTCCTGTAATAATGATAAGTGGCCATGGAAATGTCGAAACAGCTGTTGAGGCAATAAAAAATGGTGCATTTGATTTTATTGAAAAACCACTTGATTTAAATCGAATTTTAGTTACAATTAGAAATGCAAGCGATAAGTCGAGTATGCTTGAAGAGAAGAAGATTTTAAAAACGACTGTTAAGCGATTAAAAGGAGGGAAAATTATTGGAGAATCCGAAGGAATAAAAAAAATTAAGGAATTAATATCCAAAGTTGCTCCATCTGGAGCAAGAGTTATGATTACTGGAGCTAATGGAACAGGAAAGGAGCTTGTTGCCAGGGCGCTTCATGATAATTCTGATAGAGCTAAAAATCCATTTGTTGAAGTTAATTGTGCTGCTATTCCATCAGAATTAATTGAGAGTGAGCTTTTTGGTCATGTAAAGGGAGCTTTTACTTCCGCAATTAAAGATAAAAAAGGGAAATTTGAAATTTCTTCAGGTGGAACACTTTTTTTAGACGAAATAGGGGACATGTCCGCAAGTGCTCAAGCAAAAGTGCTTAGAGCTCTTCAAGAAAATGTAATACAAAGAGTTGGTAGTGAAAAAGACATTAAGGTAAACTGTCGAGTTATTGCTGCAACAAATAAAGATTTAAAAAAAGAAATATCTGAAGGTAACTTTAGAGAAGATTTGTATCATCGACTTGCAGTTATTTTAATTCATGTTCCAGCTTTAAATGATCGAAGAAACGACATTCCATTATTAGTGGATTATTTTCTTTCTATGATATGTTCAAATCAAGGAATACCAAAAAAAATGGTAAGCCCTGAGGGGATGAAAGCTTTACAAAAAATTAATTGGACCGGAAATATAAGAGAACTTAGAAATATAATTGAGCGTTTAATTATCTTGTGTGGCATGACAATAGATGAAAAGGATGTCGAATTGTTTGCAAACCCCTAAAATAAATACATGAAGGTATCCGTATTGGGTAGTGGAAGCTGGGCAACCGCATTGGTGAAATTATTAACCAATAAAACAACTGTATCTTGGTGGATTCGTAATGAAAATGCTATAGAGCATTTACTTGCCTACAAACATAATCCCAATTACCTTCAATCTGTAGAATTTGATTTGGATAAAATTATTATTGATTCTGATCTAGAGTCAATAATTTTAAAATCAGATATTTTAATAGTTGCAGTTCCTGCAGCTTTTATTCATAAAGCATTTTCTGTTATAAATCCTTCTGTTTTAGAAGGGAAAATTGTTTTTTCAGCTGCTAAAGGAATGATCCCTGAGTATCATGCAATCCCTGCAAAATATTTTCATGATCATTTTAAAGTTAGTTATGAAAATTTGGGGATTATTTGTGGTCCATGCCATGCAGAAGAGGTAGCTCTTGAAAGATTGTCATACCTAACCATTGCTTGCAGTGATGTAAATAAGGCTCAGCAAGTAGCTTCTTTGTTATCATGTAGGTATATGAATACGGTTATTTCAGATGATTTATTTGGCACGGAGTTTTCCGCGGTTTTAAAAAATGTCTATGCGCTGGCCGCTGGTATTTGTTCAGGCATTGGATATGGCGATAATTTTCAAGCAGTATTAATCGCAAATGCAATTCAAGAATTAGAACGTTTTATAGATGTAGTGCATCCAATTCATCGAGATACAAATACAAGTGCTTATTTAGGAGATCTTCTTGTTACCGCTTATTCTAAATTTTCAAGAAATAGAACCTTTGGTTTTATGATAGGGAAGGGGTATTCCGTGAAAACAGCACAGTTAGAAATGAAGATGGTTGCTGAGGGGTTTTATGCAACAAAAAGTCTAGTAAAAGTTAACGATGATTTTCAGGTGAATATGCCAATTCTTTTGGCTGTAAATGATATTTTATACAATGGCTCATCCCCTAAAAAAAGGATCCTTCAATTATCAAAAAAACTTGTATAAGTTTAAATTATTTTAGCCTTAAAATTAATTTTAAATTAAATCTCCTTTGGGTTAAATAATTAGGAATAGAATAATAAACTCCATTCACATCTTGAATCCATTGTTTTGAAAGCACATTGTTGATTCCCAGTAGGTTAAATACTTCAAATGAAAGTATAGCTTGATTAAAGTTTTTGTTCCAAAATGTTTTGTTTTTTGATTGCTTGTATAAAAAGTCATAAGACATTCCAAGGTCCACTCTAAAGTACGATTTCATTCTTAAAGTATCTTTATATTTTTGATAATCTGGTGGTCCATAGGGCAAGCGAGATCCAAACTGTAATCCCATTTGTACGGTAAAACTTTCTATCCCAGGCATTCTATCTTGAACTAGAGCTCCAATAGTTAAAAATTGATCCGTTGGTCTTGGGATATATCCTGGGAAAATTTCCAAACTATCCACAACAATCTGATCATCGCTATATCCAAATATTATTCGTTCTCCTGCTTCATTATAGTATTCCGTATAGGAATCATTTAAAATGTTTTCTTTGGTGCTTAACAAGCCAAGCTTAAAAAATGATTCAATTCCTTTTATAAATTGTCCATACACATTCATGTCAATTCCATAAGCAAAAGCAACGGCATTGTTGTTTGCATAGTATCTTGTTCTTACATTGTCAATTTCATAGGGATTAACATCCCACATATATTTGTAATAAATTTCTCCAGAAAATTTAAATGGTGCCTCTCTTTGCCACATGTTAAAATAGATATCTGTTCCAGCTACAAAATGAGCAGATTTTTGTGCAAGTACATCCATGTTAAGGTTCCCATTAAAAGTTCGGTATTCTCTATAAAATGGTGGTTGATAATACAAACCCGAAGAAACTCGATATGCCATTGTTCTTCGTCTAATCTGATTATTTTTAACTAAATAAGCTCTTGGGATGTATGTAAAGGTTGCTCTTGGGGTGATGTATAATTCATTGTTAAGAGACGTGTATCCTATTCTAGACCCAAAAGTTAATGCCCATTTTGCAGCGGATTCTTTAATAGTATCGCAAAATGTTTTAATGATTTTTTTTCCATTTTGTTTAATTTTTTTATTAATATGAACCACATGGTTTTTTTTGATTTTTGATTGAAAAAGGTTCCATTGTCCATAAGCAGTATACCTTTCTCCATTTAAATTAATTTTAGCTTTTATAGTTTCATGTAGTTCAATGGTGTTTGGATTTCCCTGAGGCAAGCTGTATCCAGCCGAATCAATCATTCTCCATTCGCTTAAAACATCAGAAAAATAATCCTTTTGATAATTTAAGCCCCATTTTATTGAATTTTCGGTTCTTTTATTATTGGAGTTAATAGTTGGAAATCGATGCGTTCCATCATGATATACATTAATAATAGTTGCATTTAATCGGTTTCTTGCATGATTTAAGAAGGAACCAACTCCCAAAACCGCAATTGAATCTCCATATTCTTCTTTGGAGGGATCCGTTTCCAATTGATTAATATAATATTGCCCCAAAACATCAAAATATTCTTTTTCATCCGTATTAAAAATAGTTGCGAAAAAAGCGATATCTGTTCTTTTATTTGGCTTCCATAGAAGTTTTGTTCCGCCCATTGCCGTTTGGAACTTGGTGTGTTCCTCTCCTTCAAAATAAACTCTAAATGAATATGCTTCATTTGCCGTTCCAAAATCTGTTTCTTGCGTTTGAGGTTTAAAGCGGTATAGATTGCTTGAATAATGTCCAAGAATAGAGAGACTGAGATTGTCGGTTAATTCAAAATCAAGAAGTAGTTGCCCATCTGCAAAAACAGGATTATATGACCCTGTAGTTGGCAGAGCATTTAAAAGGTAACCATTTGATCGATATCTACCACCAGCAAGATAAGAAAATCGATTGCTTACAGCATCTTCTACATGCGCTTCAGCTCCAAGAAGCGAAGCAATAGCAGAAGCATTGAATTTTTTTGGTTTTTTGTACTGAATATCAAGTACAGAACTAAGTTTATCGCCATAATTACATGCAAACCCACCAGCAGAAAAACGAATGGATTCTACTAGAGCAGAATGTATAAAACTCATTCCTTCTTGTTGTCCGCTTCGTGTTAAAAAAGGCCTATACACTTTAAATCCATTCACATAAACTAGATTTTCATCATAATTCCCCCCTCTTACGTTATAATTACTTGTTAATTCATTATTGGATGTTGCTGAGCTAACCAGAGTAAGGTATTTTTCAAAACTACCCGTTATCTTTTGAGCATCAATGGTAGGAAGTTTTGGAATAGTAAAGGTTTCAATTTTATAGCTAGAAATATTTACATTTTCATGTTGAATAAAATTAAATGAGATCCGCCCAATATTAATTGTGTTTTTTTGGATTGTATTGATGGAGTCAACATAAATAGTTTTCTTGTACCCAAGAACAGAAAAAATTATTTTACTTGATTTTGAGAGTTCTTTTAATTTAAAATTACCTAATGAGTCTGTGTATATGTAAGTATTAGATTTATCTTTTCTAATTAAAACTCCTTCTAAAGGAGAGCCTTTTTTATCGGTGCATTTTCCAATAGCAATAATCTTTTGATTAAAAACAAAAAATGGAATCAATAAAACCGGTAAAATAATATAGCGCAACATGAAGCAAAGGTATCTTTATAACGTATATTTTGTTTAAAAATTGAATAAAAACAAGTATTTAAGGAAAAGTTTTTTGTAGAAATAAATGTGTTTTATAACAAAGCCCTTCTAACGGCTTAGGTAAATAATCATAATTCCATGGTTGGGAGGATCCAAAAGTATGTTGGGTATTTTTGATGACATTTAAGCTAGTGTTTAACCATTCTGCTATTTTTTTTCCTTCATTTATACTCACCGATTCGTCTTCTTTGCCATGAAAAATTAGTGTTGGTTTTTTTGTTTTTTTACAAGCATTTTTAATATTCAATTTCTCTTGATTTAAAATAAAATCTTCATATTGCGAATACGAATGACCAAGTTCTTGTTTGGTTCTTCCATTTTTAATAAATCTAATTTTATTTGTTTTCCATTCTTCAAGTTTCTTTCCATTTGGAAATCTACTTTCAATATCACAAATAGCTGCACAGGCAATAATGCTATCAACCTTATCTTTCTTTGCATTTAAGAGTGCTATGGCACCACCTCTAGAGTGGCCCATTAAATGAATGGATTTAAATGTTATTTCCGTTTGATCAATCCAATTTAAAACACACTCAAGATCATCTATTTCATAGCTATAGCAATTTTTTTCAAAAGCTTTGGTGTCAGGAAAATCAATGCCATTAACTTCCGTTCCTCCATTATGCGACATATTAAATTTACAAAAAGAGTAACCTAGCTTATTAAAATATCTTTCTACAAGATTCCAACATCCCCAGTCTTTATAACCCATATATCCATGAATAAAAACGATAAGTTTTCCGTTGTTTATTTGAGGTATCGATAAATCGATAAGGCTTTTTCGATTTTTAGAACCAATATAGGTTCCATTAATAATGGATTTTCTAAAAAGCATTATTTTTTCGGTATTCTTTTTAATGTTTCTAAATAAAACTTCCAAAATTTCTGAACGGATGAAATTTGAACTTTTTCATCAGGAGAATGTGCGGCTCTTATATTTGGACCAAATGAAATCATGTCAACTCCTGGGAGGTGTTTTCCTAAAATACCACATTCTAATCCAGCATGACATGCCTTTACATTTGGTTTTTCGTTAAATAGTTCAGTATAAAGATCTTCCATTATTTTAAGGATTTCAGATTCTGAATCTGGTCTCCATCCAGGGTAATCCCCTTCTTGAACTACCTCACAACCCATATTTTCAAATGCACATCGAATAGTCATTGCAATTTCATCCTTGGTACTTTCGACACTACTTCTTTGAAGTGATTGAGTTGAAAAAATTCCATTAGAAAGTTCTATTTTAGCTAGAGAAGAAGAAGTTTCTACAAGTCCATCAAATTCTGGGCTCATTCTAAAAACGCCATTATGAAGACTACATAAGGTTTTAATAATTTTATTTTGATCGATTGGGTTTACGGCTTTATTTAACTTTTCCGTTTTAGAGATTGATATTTTGAAATTTGGTTCAATGGATGCGTACTCTTCATGAAGCGTATCGCTAATGTTAACTATTGCTTGCTCTAGATTTTTTTCATTGGATAAAGAAATTGCAATAACTGCGTCGGCTTCTCTTGGGATAGCATTTCTTAAACTTCCTCCATGAAAACTAACCAATTGAAAAGAAAGTGAATTAGATAGAGAAAACAGCATTCTACTCATCCATTTGTTAGCATTTCCCCTTCCCTTATGAATATCCATTCCTGAATGACCACCAAGTAATCCTCTAATAGAAACTTTTTTTAGAACGAATGAGTCATCAATAGAAATTTCCGAGTAAGTATATTTGGTATTTGTGTCTATACCACCTGCACATCCTATCGATAATTCATCATCATCTTCGGTGTCAAGATTTAAGAGTATTTCTCCATTAAACATATTTCCCTCCATGTGTTTTGCTCCGGTCATCCCTGTTTCTTCATCTATTGTAAAAAGAGCTTCAATCGGTGGATGATCGATATCAGTTGATGCTAAAACCCCCATTATTGCAGCAACTCCAATGCCATTGTCTGCACCTAGAGTAGTTCCTTTTGCTTTAACCCAATCCTCATCGATATACATCTTAATCCCTTCCTTTTCAAAATCAAAAATAGTATCGGCATTTTTTTGATGAACCATATCAATATGGGATTGAAGGATAATGGTTTTTCGATCTTCCATTCCAGGAGATGCAGGTTTTTTTATAATTACATTTTTAATATTATCAATGTTTGTTTCCAAACCAAGTTGATTTCCAAAATCAACCATAAATTGAATTATTCTTTCTTCTTTTTTTGATGGTCTTGGAACCTTATTTAGGTTTTCAAAATTGGACCATAAACTAACTGGATTTAAATCTGAAATTGACATATTGTTTAATTTAATATTTTTTGAATACTTGATCTAGATATTGAATGGTAGTTTTCTTTATTTGTATTAAAGATTTGTTTTGCCCATTCTTTATTACTTTTTATAAGTTCTTTATATATTGGAGATAGGTATTTTCGTCTCCCTATTTTTTTTAAGAATTTTTCAATCTGAGGAAATACTTCCTTGTAATTTCTTTTAATACACAAAAGGTACCATTCCATCATAATTTCAGCATTTCCACAAGTACTGAAATTCATGTATTTATCAGCAAGTGAAAGTTTGCTAACATCAATATCATTAGGTAATGACCGGATAAATTCCATCCATTCTTGAGTACTAAAATCAGTTCGTTTTATTTGCTTAGTAACAAGCTTTGATTGTCCAGTTTTCTTAGATTTTTCAAACACTCCTTTTTTTCGAAAAATATTTCGCCCAGATATAAATTGCTTTGCTAAACGCTTCATTTTTTTAAATTTTGTCGAGTTTATTTGAATACAATTTAATGGGATGTTTTCTTTATAAATCCATTCTTCAACATTGAAATCAAGATGTTTTGGTAGCAGTAAGTTCTTTTTCAGATAAAGAATGAATTTTTCGGTACTAATCGATTTAAAAGAATAGTCTTTAAAATAATTTAGAAGAAATTCATCTAAAGATTTTCTTCCAACAAGTTTTTCAAGAGTTTTAAAAAAATAGGCTCCTTTTACATATGCAATTTGTGTAATGCAGTCGTCTGGATCTCTTCCTTTTAAATCAAGTTTGAGTCTGGTATCGTATATCCTATTTGCTTTTTTTAATTCGATTACTTCATTTTTTAATTCGGAAAATTCAATTAAAGAAAGCATGTCCGAATAACCTTTCCCTCGAATTTCTTCCATTATTCGATGCTCAATATAAACTGTGACTCCTTCATTTAGCCAGAAATCATTCCAAGTCCTGTTTGTTACAAGATTTCCTGACCAACTATGAGCCAATTCATGAGCAATAACACTAACCAAGCTTTTATCTCCAGTGATTACTGTAGGATTGATAAAGGCAAGCATGGGGTTTTCCATCCCTCCAAAAGGAAATGCATATGGCAAAACAAGAATATCGTATTGCTCCCATTTATACTTTCCATATAGAACTTCTGCAGCATCGATCATTTTAGGTAGGTCTTCAAATTCTTTAGTACTCGTTTTTATTAATTCCTTTTCAGCATAAACGCCACACATTTCATTAATTTTTTTGTACTTCAAGTCTCCTACAGCTAATGCGATTAAATAACTAGGGATTTCCTTGTTCATTCTAAATTTAAATTTCCCGTTTTTATTACTTATTTTTTTTGCGCTCATTACGGCAATTAAATTATCTGGAACAGAAACTTCTGCAGTGTATGTAAATCGATTTCCAGGCGTGTCTTGAAGTGGAATCCATGTTCTGGTTAGAATAGGTTCGCCTTGTGTATATAGAAACGGGTGTATTTTTCCTTCGGTTTGATTTGGCTCGAGCCAATCAAGCGCAGCTGATTTTTTTGTGGTTTTATAATAAATGTTTATTTTACTATAAGCTGGACTGGTTACAATTCTTAACGGTTGTCCTAATATGGAATCTTTATCCCATGGTCCAAGATGAAATTTTATTTCTTTTTCTTCTTTTTTTTGACCTACAGTAACTTTTTGTATTGATAGATGTTTGGTGTCAAAGATGATGGTATCAAAACCTTTATTTTTCATAGTGTGTCTAGCAACCCCATAAATGATTTTATTTTTAAAATCAACATCAAGTTCAAGATCAAGGTGAATGGTTCTTACGTGATCAATATTTGAATAACTATGACAATCAATTGGGTGAATATTGAATTTATTATTCTCTTTGTCTTTTGTCGAATCATTGCAAGAATTAAGAATGATTCCAAAAGAGAATAGGCTAATTTTTAGGAAAAATTCAAAAGATTTTTTCATCTTACGAATTTAGTAAGAAATCAAGAATATAGAAGAGAGTTTGAAAAAGATATATAAATTGTTAGACTAAGTCTTTAGACCTTAAAAATACTTCAAGAGATTCTAGATCAGAAAACAAGACTTCTCGGGCTTTACTTCCTTGAAAAGGCCCAATAATTCCAAAACCTTCTAGTTGATCAACAATTCTTCCAGCTCGGTTGTAGCCAATTTTTAGTTTTCGTTGTAATAAACTTGCTGATCCTTGTTGATTGGTAACAACAATTCTAGCAGAATCAACAAATATAGGGTCAATGTCATCCATCTCAACATTTCCTCCTCCATCAGCTCCCTCTCCAACAAATTCGGGCAATAATAATGCCTCTGGGTAGGCCCTTTGAGAACCAATAAACTCACATATTTTTTCAACTTCTGGGGTGTCTACAAACCCACATTGTAAACGTATAACATCTGAACCAGTAGATATTAACATGTCTCCACGTCCTATTAACTGATCTGCTCCAGAGGTGTCTAAAATTGTTCTAGAATCAATTTTAGATAACACTCTAAATGCTATTCTTGCAGGGAAATTAGCTTTAATCATTCCTGTTATTACATTTACAGATGGTCTTTGGGTAGCAACAATTAAATGTATTCCAACGGCTCGAGCTAATTGGGCAATTCTTGCTATGGGATGTTCGACTTCTTTTCCTGCAGTCATAATCAAATCTGCGAACTCGTCAATTAATAGTACTATATAGGGCAAATATCGGTGCCCATTTTCTGGGTTTAATTTCCGTTTAATGAATTTTTGATTGTATTCTTTAATAGTTCTTGAACCAGCGTTTTTAAGTAGTTCATACCTTTCATCCATTTCAGAACATAGAGAGTTAAGTGTATTAACTACTTTAGATGTATCGGTGATAATTGCATCTTCTTCGTCTGGTAATTTAGCAAGAAAATGCCTTTCTATTTTATTATAGAGAGTTAATTCTACTTTTTTAGGATCTAC